>JAGVZG010000020.1 GCA_018302765.1 Candidatus Woesearchaeota archaeon | reverse complement strand
AGATGCTTGAAGAGTCTAAAAGACTAACAAAGAATATACCTCAACTTAAAGAAAGGCATGAAAAAGTTGTTGTGGCACGAGGAAATGTTCTCGAAGCCTCAATTAAAGTGGAAATGGCTTTTGATGAACTTATAACAAAAACAGGAGGAGAAGACTTAGTTATGAACCCTGATAAAAAAGAATTTCATCTAATCACTGGAGTAAAAAAAGAAAATGAACTTGGAGGTCTTGGATTTAGAACTAAAGTTAATATTATTAGAAAAATTATGAAGAAGGTTGATGATGGGACAGTATATAGGGAATATCTTCAAAGCAAGGAATGGGAGAAGAAGAATAAATACTTTATAGAACATTTTAAGAAATGTGGTAAATGTGGGGGTACGGAACAATTATACACTCATCACATTAGCTATGAAAATTTTGGTAATGAAAAAATTGAAGATGTAGAAGTCTTATGTTGGTATTGTGGAATTGGAAGAAAACAAGAACCCATAGAACTACCCAACCAACCTGAGCCACCCTTACTGAAAGATTTAGAGAAATTCGTTTCATTAAGAGATATCTTTGCCCATGTTCCAGTAAGTTGGTTTGCTAAAGAATTAGAATTTGATGAAAACCCTCGTTATAATCATTTCTTTAAATTAAATGAAAAATGGAGAAATATATCTTTTGCCCTAAAAGAATTTATGAGTTTACAAGAAGAGATATTGAATCTTATTACAGCCTACATAAAATCAATAGTCTTGAAAAGAGAACTATATTCAAATATTTTGTTAGGAAAGAGCTATAATGAAATTTTAGAGTATGCAAAGAATTTAGAGAATAAAAATAAGGATAATTTATCTTAATTTAACATTTTCAAAACTCTTGAAGAACATTTTAATTAAAAAATTTAATTTATTCTTTCTTTTCCTTATCTTCTTCTATCAAAATTTTATTATTTTTTGTGGTTATCTTTAGTTCTTTACTTATCAGCCCAGAATCTTCGGCCACTGCCTTAGGTAATGGTGCTCTATATTTGTAATATTCTGTGTCTCCTACTTTTTTATCAAAAGTCTTTATGATTTTCATAAAAATCTTAGGTGCCCTAAGTATTTAAGAGTGTTGGTGCCAAAAACAAAATCAGACAAAAATCTCACCAAATTAGGTGCCGTTTACTTTACAGCTCAAAATTAAGATAAATTTATAAATATATTTTTAATTTATTAAAATATGGCAAATAAGAATATTTTCAAAGTTATAGAAGATATAGATAATATATTTCAAAAAGGAATGTCTTTTAATTTATTTATATTTTTTAATGATTGGTGGTATAAAAATAAAACTACAAGGTCAAAGTTGGAATTATATCATGCTCAAAAAAAAACCCACAAATTATTTCAAAATTAAATTTGATGTACAAATATTAAACAGTTTCATTGAACCAAATCAAATCCCAAAAATACCAAATTTGGAATTTTATATGTTTACTTTTGGTGTTTTGGAGCAACGCTCAAACTTCTTACATCATAATTATTTTTTAGAATTACAATATAAGAATGAAAAAGAAGAATGTGTTTTGGTTTTAAATTATTGGGTTAATTATGATGAATTGTGTAATTTTGTCAGGTTTTTAGCATTGAGAAATTTAGACGTAAGAATTTAATATTTTTTCATTAATTTATTTAGTATTTTCTTGTCTTTGTCTTTCCAAACCAAGGCATTTTTTAAAACTTCATTAAATGTTTCCACTGGTATTATCTTTACTTTCTGCATTGTTTCTTTTGATAAAATTATATCGTGGTGATTTCCTTTTGGAACAATTACATTTTTTATTCCTGCTTCTATTGCTGCTTCAACTTTTGCTGTTACACCCCCAATTGGAAGTACTTCCCCCCTAATTGATAATGAACCTGTCATTGCTGTGTCTTGTCTTATTGGTATTTTTTTAAGTGCTGAGACTATGGCTGTTGCTACTGCTATAGATGCTGAGTCGCCTTCAACACCAGAACCGGCTGTGTATAAGAACTGAATAAATATATCGTGCTTTTCTTTTATATCTTCACCGAAATACTTTAAAATTATTGCTGAAACATTTTTTACTGCTTCTTTTGCTATTTCTCCAAGTTGGCCTGTTGCTACAAACTCTTCTTTTTCACCACCAGGAGTGATTTCTGATTCTATAGGAAGTACTAAACCAGATAGTGCTGCTCCACTTCCAATTACTGCTAAACCATTTATTCTTCCAACCCTACTACCTTCAGTAATTATAACTTCATATTTTTTCTTATTTTCTATGTATTTATCTGCTAGTTGCTGTTCAAGTGGTCTAGCAAATTGCTTTGCTTTTAATATGTGTTCTCTTTCTACTAATTTTGAATTATATTCTGAAGCAACGTCTCCTGCTGCTCTAACTAAACCACCCAGTTCTCTTAACCTTACAGTTAATTTTCCTGAAATACCTGCCATTTTCCTGGCTTCTTGTATTATTTCCTCAACTGCTTCTTTTGTAAAATGTGGAATCTTTTTATCTTTTGCAACTTCTTGTGCTACAAACTTAACTATTTTATTTCTATTTTCTTGATTATCTTCCATTGTTTCATTCATATATACTTCATAACCATAGCCTCTTATCCTTGACCTTAATGCTGGGTGCATCTTTTCTACTGTTTCAAGATTTCCTGCTGCTGCTAAAATAAAATCACATGGAACGGGTTCAGTAGCAACCATTGCTCCAGAAGAACGTTCTGACTGGCCTGTTATTTTATATTTTTTTTCTTGTAGTGTTGTTAATAATTCTTGTTGTGAGTGTGGATCTAACAAACCAATTTCATCTATAAATAAAACACCATTATTTGCTTTATGAATTGCTCCTGGTGTAACTCTTTCGTGCGCTGGAGTTCCCAGTCCACCTGTCTGAAGCGGATCGTGGAGACAATCCCCAAGTAAGGCACCTGCATGCATTCCAGTAGCATCAATAAAGGGGGCTGTTTTTTGTGATGATGTGTCTACTAACAATTTTGGGGTTTTTATTTTTTGATTCCCTAATTTTTTATTTATATTTATAAAAATCAAAAAACCTACAAGAAAAATCATTGAACCAATGATAGAGGCCGCTGCTATAATATCTCCATATTGTTTCCTTATCCACCATGGTGTTATTAATGTTATTATTAATATTATAAATAATAATATATTTATATTTCTTGATGAAGCTATTGATTGTATTTTTAGTTTTGTTATTAGGTCTTTACCTTTACCTCTTGGCAATACCCTAATTAGTGGGTTATTTTCATCTTGGTCGTTTGGAAAACATAGAACATCGACAAGTTTTGTTGTGGGTATTTGTTCAGCGATTGCCTGACCTAATAAACTTTTTCCAGTTCCTGGCTCACCTATTAATAAAACATTTCTCCTTTGCTTCCCTGCTTTTTTTATAATTTGAAGTCCTTCATCTTGACCTATTATTTGTTCAGAAATATTTTTTGGAATTAGTATGTCTGCTGTTGTTTTATAATTTAAAAGTTTTACTTCTTTTTTTGATGATTTATTGATTATTTTGGATTCTGTGGTTTTTGTTTTAATGATTTTCTTATTAACCATTTACTTAAAAAAAGATTAAAGTTTATAAATATAGTCTTTCTATTTATAAATTTTATCTGTAAAAATTATTTATAATATTTCTTCTTCTGCTACAACTATAAAATCACCAAAGGCTACTACAGAAGAAAAGGGTAATAGAACTTCTCCTTGCTTTGTCTTTTCTAAATCTAAACCTTCACAATAACTTGTTGCATTTCTTAAAGAAAGTTGTAATATTTCACCTGTTTTTGATTCAAATACTAAATTATTAACTTCTCCAAACACTTTTCCACTTTTCGTTACTACTTTTTTACCCATAAATTGTTTTGAATTTCTTCTTTCTTCATCCATTTTTGTATACCTTTTATTAAAATAAGATCAATGTTATTTATAAATTTTTGTTTTTTCAAATATTAGTATTAGATTGTAAGTATTAATTGTTTGTCCTTTGTTTCTTATAGACCCCCACCCTTTTGTTTCTTATAGAATTAATTGTTTGTCCTTTGTTTCTTATGGAGTTGTCTGCTATTGTTTTAATTTGTTTTGTATTATTTTTAGTATGTTATTTATAAATTTTTGTTTTTTCTTGCTTTGTTTATAAATATTTCTATATTATTTAATATATTTTATATTATTTATTTTGGATTCTGTGGTTTTCCAAAGGAAATGTAGGTGTAGCTCTTTAATAGTAGTTGCGTAAGTTTTTATTTTAATTAATATTCTTTTTTATTCCAAAGGAAATGTAGGTGTAGGTGTATATATTAAAAGATAATAAATTATAAAAAGCAAAATTAGATACAAAGGTTTGAAAAAAGATGGTTGAACTAACAAAATTCTTTCATGGATATTTAGAAAGGGAACCTCTTTTCAAAAGTAAAAAAGTTTTACAATCCAATTACACCCCTGAGAACATAGCACATAGAGATGATCAAATTAAAACAATAGCAGGTATTTTAGCACCAGCACTTAGAATGGAAAAACCATCTAATTTATTTTTATATGGTAAGACAGGTACTGGTAAAACAGTAGTAAGTAAATACGTAACCTCTCAAATTTTAAGTGTTGCAAATGAGAAAAAATTACCAATCCAAATTATATATTTAAATTGTAAATTGAAAAGGGTTGCAGATACAGAATATAGAATAATAGTCCAATTAGCTAAAGAATTTGGATTAGATATACCAGCAACAGGATTGCCTACAGATGAAGTATATAAAATTTTTCTTAAACATATTGATTCTGAGAATAAACTTATAATTTTAGTTTTGGATGAGATAGATCAATTAGTCAAAAAAGCAGGAGATGAAATTCTTTATAATTTAACAAGAATTAATTTTGAGTTGAAAAATGTTGAACTTTCCATAATTGGGATTTCTAATGATTTATTGTTTATGGATGGTGTTGATCCAAGGGTTAAAAGTTCTTTGAGTGAAGAAGAATTAGTATTTTCACCCTACAATGCACTTCAAATCCAAGATATTTTAAGGGAAAGGGCGAAGGAAGCCTTTGGTGAGGGCATTGTTAGAGAAGGTGTAATAGAAAAGTGTGCTGCATATGCTGCAAGAGAACACGGTGATGCCAGAAGGGCGTTAGAATTATTAAGGGTTTCCGCTGAAATAGCTGAGAGAAAGAATAAATCTTTCATATGTGTTGAAAATATAGATGAGGCTGAAGAAAAAATAGAAAGAGATAGGGTTTTAGATGTGGTTAATACACAACCAAAACAATTTCAGCTTACATTATTAGCAATATTTGATGTTTGCAATCTTGCAGAATCCCCTGTATTTACAGGAGATATTTATGAGATTTACAAATCTTTTTGTGGTAAGGTAGGTTTAAAACCACTAACTCAACGCAGAGTTTCTGATATTATAGCTGAATTGGATATGTTAGGAATTATTAATGCAAGAGTTATATCTAAAGGAAGGTACGGAAGAACAAGAGAAATTAAATTAGGAATTCCTTCTTCAACAATACCAAACATCAGAACAACTTTAAAAGAGAGCCTTAATTTATAATTATGAATAAAGAAGAAATTATTAATTATTTTATGCAGAAAGGTTTTTTAGTTGGACCAGGACTTTTTGATAAATTAAATTTTAATTTACAAAACGTTAATGACCTCGATAAGTTAATTACCAATAATGATTTTCTTTCTTCTTTAAACAACAGCGATATTTTAGTTAATTCTTTAAAAGAGATTGGTGATTTTTCTAGCAACAAAAGTTTAGATAATTCTAATTCTGAGATGAGCTTGAAAGTTGTTCATAGAGAGGCAATTACTAACAATTTAGATGGTGTTTCTAATGTTAATGTTATTTTTTCTTATAATTATAAAAACAAAAAAAAAGAAGTTCAAGATTTTGTTAATTATTTTAAAAAAAGATATGAATTTTTAAAGAGGTTGTTGCTTTTAAGGCCAGAGCTGCAAGATAGTGTATCTATTGCTAGGTTGTCTAGGAAGCAGGAAGGGGATGTTGTTAGTATTATTGGGTTGGTGTTTAATAAACTACAAACAAAAAATGATAATATAATATTAATTTTAGAAGACCAAACAGGAACACACCAAGTTTTATTCAATAAAAATAAAAATGAATTATATAATTTAGCTAAAGATATTGTTCTTGATGAGGTGATAGGTATTAGCGGTGTTGTTGGAAATGGTATAATTTTTTGCAATGCTGTTTTTTTCCCAGATATTCCAATAAACCACGAATTAAAAAAATCCCCAGATGAAACTTATGCTGTTTTTATTAGTGATATACATTTTGGTATAAAGAATTTTTTGAGTGGGGATTTTATGAAATTTATAATGTGGCTGCGTGGGGAATATGGTACTGGACAACAAAGAGAAATTGCTAACAAAATAAAGTATTTGTTTGTTACTGGTGATGTTGTGGAGGGTGTTGGGATTTATCCTGGCCAGGAGGAAGATTTAGATATAAAAGATATATATGATCAGTATGAGGAGGCTACAAAATATTTTAAGATGATTCCTGAGAAAATAAAAATTATTATTTGTGGTGGAAATCACGATGCAATGAGGATGTCAGAACCACAACCTGTTTTTGATAAGAATATCTCAAAAGGTTTTTATGAAATTCCCAACATGATTATTGTTAGCAATCCTGCTTTAGTCAACATTCATTCTTCTGAAGGGTTTCCAGGTTTTGATGTATTAATGTACCATGGCGCAAGTTTTCCTTATTTTGCAGACAATGTGCCTAGTATTAGAGACAAGGGGGGAATATTTAGATGTGATTTAATAATGAAGTTTTTATTACAAAAAAGGCATTTAGCGCCATCACATAGTTCTACATTATACATTCCTGATGAGAGTTCTGATCATTTGGTTATTGAGAAAGTTCCTGATATTTTTGTTTCAGGACACATACATCAAATTACTGTTAGTAATTACAGAAACGTTTCCTTAATTAATAGTTCTTGCTGGGTTGTTCAGAGTGAAGATAACGCCAAAAGAGGAATTGTTCCCCATCCAGCTAAGATACCACTTATTAACTTGAAAACAAGAGAAATTAAAATTATGGATTTTTTAGATGATGACATTAAAGTTTTGTATAGTGAAAGGATGAGTTTAAAATGACTCAATTAAGCAATAAAATGAAGGAATATTTTGGTGAACTAGATACTAAATTAAAAAATTGTTATGACGTAGCTAATACTGCCAGATCTCTTGGATTTGATCCTTCAGATAAAGTAGAAATTCCTTTGGCTAGAGACATGGCAGAACGTGTAGAAGGTTTGGTCTCTGTTGTTGCTCCGCAAATGAAAGGAAGTGGTTTAAGTGGAAGGATTAATGAGTTAGAGCAACAGCACGGTAGCCAAAATTGGTTAATTGCTTTTTTAATTGCTGAAGAAGTTGCTGAAGAAAAATTTTGTAAATTTTCTGATAAAAAAGAAGCGATGGAGGTCGGTCTTAGGGTTGGCTTAGCTTATATAACTAATGGCGTTGTTTCTTCTCCCTTAGAGGGGTTTATAAAATTAGAGCTGAAGAAAAGGTTAGATGGAAAAGGGGAATACTTTTGTTTATATTTTGGAGGCCCTATTAGAAGTGCTGGAACTACAGCAACCTGTATTTTTGTTGCTGTTAGTGATTATATTAGAATAAAAATGGGGTACTCTACTTATGATCCCACAGAGGAGGAAATAAACAGGACATTTGCAGAACTTGAGCATTTTCATGATAGAATTACAAACTTACAATATTTCCCCTCTAAAAAGGAGGCAGATTTTTTAACAAAAAGCTTACCTGTTCAAATAGATGGAGATCCAAGTGAAAAGATAGACGTACCTAACTACAAAAATTTATCAAGAATTTATACTAATAAATTGAGGAATGGTTTTTGTTTAGTTATGGCAGAGGGTCTTAGTCAGAAATTTGCCAAATTTTGGAATAAATTCTCTAAATGGAACAAAGAAATTGGAATGGGGCATTGGGGTTTTTTGGAAGATTATGTAGTACTACAAAAACAAATAAGGGCAAAAGGTAAAATCAAAGAAGCAACAACTAAAATTGTCCCAGATTTTAATTACATCAAAGATTTAGTTGCAGGTAGGCCTATTTTAGGAAGCCCTTTGAGTGTTGGTTCTTTCAGAGTCAGATTTGGAAGAGCAAGAACTACAGGTTTAAGCGACAGTGCAGTTCATCCTGCCACTATGATTATTTTAGACAGTTTTATTGCTTCTGGCACTCAATTAAAGACAGAGAGACCTGGTAAAAGTACAGTAATTAGTTGTTGTGATTCTATAGAAGGACCTATTGTTAAATTAAAAAATGGTGATGTTTTATTTCTTGAGACTGAAGAAGAGGCAAGAATAGTAATAAAAGAAATCCAGGAAGTTTTATTTTTAGGAGACATACTTTTAAATTATGGTTATTTTTTGAATAGAGGTCATCTCTTGGCTCCTGTTGGGTATAATGAAGATTGGTGGGCTTTAGAATTAGAGGGGGTTTTAGGAGAATATAAAGAAGAATACAAAGATTTGGTAACTTATCCAAACAAACTAAAATTGAGTTTTATTCAAGCTTTTGAAATAACAAAGAAATTTAAAGTACCTTTACATCCAAGATTTACTTATCATTGGGGTGATATAAATTTTGATTCTTTTTTATCTTTGATTGACTGGTTGAGTTTTGCTGTTGTTAAAGACGAAAAAATCATAATTCCTATTTTGCAAGAGGATACTAATAAAAGAATACTTGAATTGATTGGCGTTCCACATAAATTTGTTGGTGGAGAATATATTGTAATAGAAGGAGATTGGGCTCTGGCTTTTAGAGTAAGTTTAGGGTTTTATGGTTTAAGTTTTAATTTGAAGAATATTAAAGAAATAGCAAGCGAGAGTCTTTCAGTTTTAGAAATTATAAATAAAATAAGCGAAGCTAAGATAATGGATAAATCTGGTCTTTATGTTGGTTCTAGGATGGGAAGACCAGAAAAAGCCAAGATGAGAAAATTAATTGGATCCCCACATTCTCTTTTTCCTGTTGGTAAGGAGGGCGGCAGGCTTAGATGTTTTCAGGAAGCATTAGAAAAGTGTGCTGTTACTGCCCAATTTTCAATTTATTTTTGTAATAAGTGTAATAAGAAAGTTATTTATCCTAAGTGTATTTTTTGCGGAGAAACAACTAAAAAAATCTTTACTTGTAATAAATGTGAAAGCAATGATGGTAAATGTAATCACAGTCCTTTATCATATGAAAATTTATCCTTAGGCATAAAAGAATATTTTGATAACACATTAAAGGCTTTGGGAATTAGAAATTCTCCTGAGTTAATAAAAGGAGTTAGGGGAACAAGCAACAAACAACATATTCCTGAAAATTTGGCAAAGGGGATTTTGAGAGCAGTTCATGAGATTTATGTAAATAAAGATGGCACAACAAGATATGATATGACTGAAATGAGTTTAACACATTTTAAGCCAAAAGAAATTGGAACAGATATTGAAATATTAAAAAAATTAGGATACACCCACGATATTTATAGTGATGAATTGATTAATGATGAGCAGATACTGGAATTAAGGTGCCAAGACATTGTACTTCCATCATGTCCTGAGAGTCAAGATGAGGGAGCAGATTTTGTTTTATATAGAGTTTCTAAATTTATAGATGATTTATTGGAGAAGTTTTATAAGATCCAGAAATTTTATAATTTGAATAGTAGAAATAATTTGGTTGGACATTTAGTTGTTGGATTAAGCCCCCACACTGCTGCAGGTATTGTTGGAAGAATAATTGGTTTTTCTAAAACACAAACAATGTTATGCAGTCCTTTATTCCATAGTATTATGAGAAGGGACTGTGATGGCGATGAAGCCACTGTAATGTTGTTGATGGATGCTTTGATCAATTTTTCACCTAAATTACTTAGCGATCATAGAGGGGCAACACAAGATGAACCTTTGGTTTTGACTACTACAATCCTTCCAACAGAAGTTGATGATATGGTTTTTGATATGGATATTGTTTGGAGATATCCTTTGGAATTATATAAGGCTGCGTTGGAATATAAACCAGCCAATGAAGTAAAAATTAAAACATTAAAAACTGAGCTTGGAAAAGAAGGACAATATGAAGGATGGGGATTTACTCACGATACTACAAATATTAATTCAGGAGTTAGATGCAGTATTTACAAAATATTACCAACAATGCAGGAAAAAGTAGAGAAGCAGATGGCTCTTTGTGAAAAATTAAGATGCGTAGACGTTAATGATGTTGCTAGGCTGGTTATAGAGAGACATTTTATTAGGGATATAAAGGGAAACCTAAGAAAATTTTCCATGCAGCAGTTTAGATGTGTCAACTGCAATGAGAAATTTAGAAGGCCCCCCCTAAAGGGCAATTGTATTAAATGCAATGGAAGAATTTTATTTACTATTTCTGAAGGCACAGTAATAAAATATTTGCAGCCAAGTTTAAGTTTAGCTGAGAAATACAAATTACCACCCTATTTGAAACAAACATTAGAGTTGTCAAAACAAAGAATAGAATTATTATTTGGAAAGGAAAAAGAAAAACAAGAAGGACTGGGCAAGTGGTTTGGTTAAATTAAATAATAAATTATTACAGGAACGACAAGACACCCTGTCAATGTAATTTTTTCAACTTTTAATTTTTCAACTATAATGCCAATACTTGTTGTAACAATTAAAATTATTAAACCTTCAAATCTTGTAATTATTAATACTATTAATATAATTAGAATTATAATGAAAATACTTGTTTTTTGATAATTTATTTTGTTAATGTTTTTTATTATTTTATTACTCAGTATTTTTGCAAATATTGTAACTACACTTAATGTTATTAAAGATATACTTATAATTAATATTAAAGTAGACATATTAATTGAATTTATTAAGTATTGTATTGTTGCTACTGCTCCTGACCTTGCTTTGTTTATTGTGTAAAGGGCTATGAAACTTATTATTATAGCAGATGAATTTGCTGCATTAGATAATATAATATAATGCTCTTGGTTTTTTACTTTACTTATTTTGTTTGATATTAATGCAGTGTAAGATGATGTTAATCCAGGAAGAAAATTTGTCAATGTGGATGAGAGTGTTGTTGTTATACTATATTTTATTATATCTTTTTTTGAAACTTCTAAGTTTGCTTCTTTTTGTTCTGGAATAATTATTTTATTTTTTATACTTAATATTAAGGCACTTAATCCAAATAAACCAGAAAGCATTGGAAGCAAAGGCTGATCTATGGTTTTTATATTGAATGAAATTATACCAACAATACCAGTTATTAAGAAAAATGCTAAGGAAATTAGTTTATTTTTACTTTTCAATATTACGTAGCTTAATATTATAATTAATATATATCCAATATACTCTTTTATTTTATTATAAATTATAGGTATGATTATTATTGTTAAAGGAGAAAAGGCAATAGTTATTATTATACCCAAGGCACTACCCAACAAACCATAGTTTATTGCTGTTTTTGCATTTCCTTCTATAGTTAATTTGTGTGCTGGCAAGAGCATAGTTAAGTTTTCTGCATTTGGAATTCCAAGCAATGTGGAAGGTATTATATCTAATATGGTGTGTGTGATTGTCATTGAAGTTATTGTTATTACAATCGTAATTGGGTCTAAGATCTTAAGAATTTCATATGAAGATGTAATAATTATTGCTGCAATTAAATTTATATGAATACCTGGCGTTAAACCAGTTATTATACCAAATAATATCCCTGTTAGTATGGAGAATAAAATTACTAAATATTCCATAAATTTTATTTATTTTATGTGTTAATATTTACTTTTTAGAAATTTATGAAAATTTTTCAGAATTTCAGAAATTTTTTTCAATAAAATCTATCATTTCTTTATTTTCTGCCTTCTTGAATGCTTTGAAGGCAGTTTCAATATCAGGTATTTGCAACAAGATAAAGCCCATTTTATTTAGGTTTTCTGTGTCATTGGAATAATAAAATCCATGAAATGCATCATAAGGTTTATTTTCTTTTAGGCATAGGTTTGCAGTTTCTATTAACTTTTCTTTATTTTTTGTTAATACAAAAACTTTGATTGCATCCAGATAATTTCCATTTTTTACATATCTTTCTGCTGTTTTTTCAAATTCTTCCCTCATGTTTTCAGGCAGATTTATTTCTTCTATATTTTTATTTATTAATTCTTTTACAACTAAATTGAAATCTTCCATAGTAAGAAAATATTTATACGTAGACTCTTGCTGCCAAGTCTCTATCTCCGAAGTTTTCTTTTATAAATTGAACCATCATTTTGTTGTCTGCAGCCTCAAATGCTCTCAATGCATTTGCGAGGAGTCCAATTTTCATAAATTCTTCCCCTACTTTATTTAATCTTTCTGTTTCTCCTGCTAATTCAAATGCTTTCACTGCGTGCTGCAACTGTTTTTCTGCAAAACACTTGTCTCCTAAATTTAGAAGTTTTGTTTTATTTTCAAGTGCGCTGAAAACTTCGATTGCAAATTCAATTTTTCCTTTTTCCAAACAATAATCTCCAACTTTATTTAATTTTTCTTGATTGCTTATAATTTTAAATGCAGCTATAGCCTCTGCTAAGTGTCCTTCTTCAAGACATTTTTCTCCTGTTTTTAATAATTTATCATGAGCCTCTGCTAATTTGTAAGCTTCAATTGCATATGAAAATAAACCCATTTTATAGTGTTCATCACCAATTTCCACAAGCCTTAGTTTATTATCAGTCATTTTGAATATTTTTATAGCGTCTAGGACTTGTGTTCTTTTTAAATATTCTTCACCAGCAGCATTTAGTAATTCTTTTTTCTTTTCTTCACTGAACATTGACAGATTTGCATTTTCTAAACCTTTTTTCATTAGTGCTGGAATAATTTTGCCAAAAGGATTTTCATCTTGCTTGTTTGAGAATTCTTCAACTAACCTGTATGAGTCTCTTTTTATATGTTCTACCATCTTTTCACCTTATAATTCAATAATAATTTACTGATTTAAATAGTTATCTCTTTTCGATAGTAATTGTTTTAAAATATTAATTATTTTATGGTAGTTAATTGATTATTTTAATGGTTTCTGCGTATATTTGTGGCTTATTTTCATATACTGAAATTTTGCCGTAAACCTCAATTGTTGAACCTTTTTTTATAGGTATTTTTTTAGAGTTGAATACAATAATATCTATTTTACCACTTTTATCTTCTAATTCTATTTTTGTTAATTTACCTTTGTTTATAATATTCTTTGAGACACCTATAATTTTTATAGGTTTGTTTACATCTTCTTTTTTTATTGAGTTTATAGTTGAAGAAGGAGCTTCAACTTTATCTCCAATTATTATGAGCAATATTATACCAATTATTGCTGACAAGATACATATTTTTGTTAGTAACATATGATTTGTTTTTATTTTTTTCTTTAAAATTCTTTTTCTAATTATTTTGAAAGATTTTCATAGAAACTTTTATTAAGCTTTACCTTGTTATAATCTTATGACTATTATTAAGGTGAAGAAAGAATCAAAAGATTTCTACAAACCCGACCAAAGCAGTGATGTTCAAGATGAGAATCAATTACTAAAAAACAGTTTGAACTATCTTAAGGCAGAGTTAAATAAATTTAAGGAAATGCCTTTGTTGGTTTCTGAAGTTAAGAAAGTTATAGGCAATAAAGTTATAATTAAAGTACCAAATGGCAGTCACTTTCTTGTCAATGTTGCAGGAAATCTTGAAGTTTGCACAGGTGATTTGGTCTTAGTTGAACAAAGATCGTTGACTGTGGTTCAGAAATTGGAAAATTCAAATAGTTTTGATGTTGAAGACTTTGTTATTATTGATAAGCCAAATGTTTCTTGGGATGAAGTTGGTGGTTTGGATGACAAAATTAGAGAAATTAAGGAAGTTATTGAACTGCCATTATTAAAGCCTGAAATATTTGTTCAACTTGGCATAGATCCTCCAAAAGGGGTTTTGCTATATGGTCCTCCAGGCACTGGTAAGACAATGCTTGCCAAGGCAGTTGCCACAAGTGCAAAATGTACTTTTATTGAGTTAGTTGGTTCGGAATTAGTTCAGAAATTTATAGGGGAAGGAGCAAAGCTTGTTAGGGATTTATTTAAGTTGGCTAGGGAGAAGGCACCAAGTATTGTTTTTATAGATGAGATAGATGCAATTGCTGCAGAGAGATTGGATTTAGGAACTTCTGGAGAAAGAGAGGTTCAGAGGACTTTTATGCAGTTACTTACTGAGATTGATGGGTTTAATAGTTTGGATAACGTTAAGATAATTGCTGCTACAAACAGGTTTGATATTTTGGATCCTGCTGTTTTAAGGCCAGGAAGATTTGATAGACTAATTGATATTGATTTTCCTGATGAAAATGCGAGATTTAAAATTCTTAAAATTCATAGTTCTAAGATGAATTTGTCTGATGTTAGTTTTGAACAAATAAATAAAGATATAGAAGGTTTTAGTGGTGCTGATATAAAGGCTTTATGTACTGAGGCAGGTTATTTTGCTATAAGAAATGACAGAAATTATGTTGTTCATGAGGATTTTATTAATGCAGTATCAAAATTGAATAATATGAGTAAAGAAGATACAAACTACGTTGAGATGTTTGGTTAATATTAACACCTTAAGTTACATTTTTAAACTTAAATAACTCTTTTTTATTTATGAGATTATTTATTGGTATTGATTTGCCTGATAATATTAAAGATTGTTTGTTTAATTTAGAACTTTCTTTTAAAATTAAGAATTTAGCAAAGGTTAACTGGGTTCCTAAAAAGAATCTTCATATTACTTTGAAATTTCTTGGAGATGTTTCTTCTGACACTGTAGAAAGAATAAAACACAACTTAAGTAAAGTAAGTTATAAGAAATTTAAAATTAAATTAAATGGCTTTGGTTTTTATCCAAACAATATGAGAATAAATGTTATTTGGGTTGGTGTTGAGCCTTATAATAAAATAGTAGAATTGCAGAAATTGGTAGATTCAGAAACTTTAGAAGTAGGAAATGTTAAACTTGGCGCGCATATAACGTTGGGACGTGTAAAAGCTATTAAGAATAAAGATCTTTTTTTAGATTTTGTTAAAAATGTTAAACTAGAACCATTAGAATTTCAAGTAAACTCTTTCATTTTATATAAAAGTGTATTAAGCAAAGACAGTCCATCTTATGAAGTTTTGAAAAGATATTCTTTAGTTTAATAATCTTTATTAATCAACAATTTCCTTTTTAGTTTTTAATGGTATTTTTAATTGATGATTGTGCAGAGACAAGGTTGGATAAATTTTTAAGAGAGGCTTCTTATTTATTGTTAGATCCAAGCAGGAATTACCATTTTGTTGTTTTTCATAATGAGGATCCATATCGAATATCTGAGGCTTGTGGTTCTTTCTTTAAGTATTTGCAGGAATCTATTGGTTTAGATAGCATTACTCCACCACCTTCATCTCATTTTCCTAATAAACCAATAATCCCTAAAAGAGTTCACTTAGATAAGATTATTACTAATGGTATAAACCTTAATGCAGTTTATTTCTCAGATTTATTATATAATAGAAATATTAATTCACTTTTATTAATTGAGGATATAAATGGAGCAGCATATGATTATATTTTAAGTTGCAGAATAAAAGGAATAAAAGAAAATTTAGATAATTATTATACATTAGATGTTGAGTATTTCTTAGGGTTTAAAAAATAACATTACTAAGTGAATTTAAATTCTTCTTCGAATAAATTTTTTAATTCTTTAGATTTGATTTTTCCTATTTTGTCTATTTTTTGTAGTTCTTGTTCTTCGGCATTGATTATATTTTTTATTGATTTGAATTCTTTTAGCATAGATTTTGCCAATATTGGGCCTATACCTGGAAAACTTTCTACTAAAAATAATTGTTTTTCCTGTACTGTCAATGGTTTTCTTTTCGGTGTCAAACTAATTGGTTTTCTTGCTTTTTCCAATCTTTTTGCAATTAAAGATATATACTTTGCAGAATCCCTCTCATTTTTTGTATATATTATTGGTATTTGAAAGTCTATTGCAACAGTTGCAATTACTCCCCTTATTGAGTTTGGATGAAAGTCTCTTATTGAGTAAATATTTTCATCTCCTTCTATTATCAATAAAGGATTATCGAAATTTTCTTTAAGAATAATTAATTGATTTATTAATCTTTTATCTATAATTGAATTTAATAGATCATTTATTGTTTTTCTTTCTATACCGACATTTTGAATTTGGTTGTTTAAATTTTTTGTCTGTAATATGAAATCTGCAATATCTAGTTGTTTTATATCAACATCCATTCCTTCCTTTATTAATTCTTTTATTAGTTTTTTATTTTCTCTATGATCAACAATTATTCTTGGCATTTTAAAACTCATTTAGTGATTTTTGTAGTTTTAATTCAAATTTATTTTCTTTCATTTTATATAAAATACTTTTCATCCTATTTTCATCCTTTTTTGATTTCCAAAAATATGCTGAGTCTCTTGTTCCTTTTGTTATCATAAATATTATTCTTCCGGGCTTTAATCTACCAACCCTTCCAGATCTTTGTATCTTTCTTATGCTTGAAGGTGTATTATCATAGAATATTGCAATATCTGCTTCCCCAATGTGTATCCCTTCTTCCCCAATAGACGTTGTGATGAGGCAATTATATTTTCCAGAATTAAATTCTTCTATTGCTTCTATTTGCTGTTTTTGAGTAAGCCCTTCTTTTTGACCTACTAATTTTGTTGTTTTTATTCCTATGTTATTTAATGTTCTTACTATATTATCCACTGTGTTCCTATAAGTCGCAAATATTATTATCCTTGAATCCGCTTTTTCTTCAATTATTTTTTTAGTTATTTCTTTTAGTTTTTCTATTTTTGGATGATCTATTTCTTTTTCTATGAGATTTTTACATAGTTCTTTTGCTTTTATTATATTTTTCTCTTTAGATATTGCTTGTGCAGATTTAGTAGTTTCTGTTTCTAATTTTATTAGGAATTCATTTAATGGATTTAGTCCTTGTGTTTCTATTACCTCCATTGCATGACTTAATTTCAATAGTTGTGCAGTTAAGAACAAGCCATAGAATGCTGCATTATTTTTATTTTTTATTTCTTTTTGCAATCTTAATTGTAGATTTATTAAATCTACTTTTGTTATGTGCGATGTAGGTTTACTTATATTAAAACTTTTTATGTTTTCTATTTTGGATTTGTAAACCTCTTTAATTAAGTCATGTATTTTTTTTAGTTCTGCTGGAAACTCTACATTTATATATTCAATATCCTTATTTTGTATAAATTGAGTAACATCCTCATCGTTTTCTGTTCTTATTTCTATTGCTTCTATATTTAAATTTGTACAAACTTCCTCTATTTTTTGTTTTGTTGATCCTGGCGATGCTGTTAATGCCAATATTCTTTGAAATTCTGCTTTTTTTATATATTCTCTTGCTACGACAGTATTGGCGAAATTTTCCCTAGATCTATGTGCTTCATCAATAACTAAAAGAGAAGTATTTGTTAAATCAAGCCTTTTATTTTCTATGTCTTCTTGTATTGTTTGTGGTGTGGCAACAATTAAATTTGAATTATCATAAATTTTTGCTCTTTTATTAGGGTTTATTTTTCCAGTCAGAAGAAAGGTTTTTGATTCTTCAATGCTTGTGCATTCTTTGAACTCATTATAAATTTGATTTGCAAGCGGTCTTGTCGGGGTTAATATTATTGCTTTTGTATTTTGAAATTCTTTTAGTCTTTCTATAGTCAGCATTATAGCTATTTTTGTTTTACCCAAACCTGTTGGTATACAAACCAAAGTATTTTTTTCTTTACAAGTTTTTAGAATATTTGTTTGATAAAGCCTTGGGGTAAAATTCTTTATATTCATAAAAAAAGAAAAAAGAAATAGGTATAAAAACTTATTTAAGAGCTTCTTCAATCTTTTCTATATACTCTGCTATTTTGTTTCCTTCATTTGTCAGAGCAATTGTTTTTATTCTTCCATGCTTTTCGAAAGTTACTAATTTTGCCTTTTCCATTTCTTGAAGAATCTTTACAGCATGGGAATATGTACAATCAACTTCCTTTGCCAGAACTGAACCATACCTATTTTTCTGATTTTTTCTCAAAGCCACCAATATCATAGCTGGTTTTCTTCTGAAAAACACCTCAAATATATCTGTATCTACTTTTTTAGCACTCAATTTAAATCCCCCTAAAACGTATACACTTCTTTTTGACTTAGATAAAATAGTAAAACTCATATTTAAAGCTTTTCTTTGAAAAGTATATATCAAAGTCAATAAATTAGTAACCACTTGAGAATTGGTACTATTCAATTTGTTCATTTTTTATATATTTTTATTCTCTTTTTCAAAAAGTTTAATAATAAATGTTGTTTTATAATTTTATGCTAGATATAGAATTCATAAGAGGAAACAAAGAATTTGTAAAAAATAATCTGAGTAAGAGGGGAGAAAAATATAATCTTAAAATTGTTGATGAATTAATTGTTTTTGATAAAGAATGGAGAGAATTAAAAGGGAAAATTGATGATTTGAGACATGAGAGAAATGAAATTACTTTAGAAATTACAAATTTAAGCAAGCAGAAAAAAGATATTTCTAGTTTGGTTGCTAAGGCAAAGGATTTACCCAATGAAATTAAAAATGGGGAAGCAAGACTAGATGAACTAAAGATAAAAATTACTTCAATTTTGATGAATCTTCCTAACTTGTTGCATGAAACTGTTCCTTTTGGAAATAGTGATATGGATAATAAAATTGTAAAATTGTTCGGGAATAAAAAAAAGCCTAAGTTTAATTTATTGAGTCATGTTGATTTAATAGAAAAGAACGGCTGGGTTGATTTAGACAGAGCTGCAAAGATTTCAGGCGCGAGATGGTATTTCTTAAAAGGAGAATTAGCTTTACTTGAACAAGCCTTAGTGAGATATGGAATTGATTTTATGGTTAAGAGAAATTATACTTTGGTTGTTCCTCCTTTTATGATGAATAGGAAAGCTTACGAAGGTGTGACGGATTTAGAAGCATTTGGAGA
This sequence comes from Candidatus Woesearchaeota archaeon, assembly GCA_018302765.1. Classification (GTDB taxonomy): domain Archaea; phylum Nanobdellota; class Nanobdellia; order SCGC-AAA011-G17; family GW2011-AR18; genus JACPCE01. The sequence continues at coordinate 18,449 of JAGVZG010000020.1, read as the reverse complement.
GATGCTTTATAAAATTGATGGTGATGATCTTTATACTATAGCTACTTCTGAGCACCCCATAACTGCAATGTACATGGGTGAGGTTTTGGATGGAGAAAAATTACCAATAAGGTTGTTAGGTTACAGTACTAATTTTAGAAAAGAAGCTGGTGCACATGGAAAAGACATGAAAGGAATATTTAGAGTTCACCAATTTAATAAAGTTGAGCAATTGATTTTTTGTAAACCAGAACAATCATGGAAACTACATGAGGAACTTATTAAAAATGCAATTGGTTTTTTTAAGAGTCTGGGATTACATTTTAGACAAGTAAATGTTTGCACTGGTGATATTGGGATTGTTGCTGCTAAGAAATATGATTTAGAAGTATGGTATCCTGTTCAAGAAGCTTATAGAGAAGTTGTAAGCTCCAGCAATTGTACAAACTATCAGGCTGTGAGGTTAGGTATAAAATATAATACTAAAAATAGAAATGAATATATTCACACTTTGAACAGTACTTTAGTTGCTACATCAAGGGCTTTAGTTGCAATAATTGAGAATTTTCAACAAAAGGATGGCTCAGTAGTAGTACCAAAAGTTTTAAGAAAATACATGAATGGAGTTAAGGTTATAGGTAAGAAAACTATAATTAAGAGGAAGAAATAAATGATTGATAAACAATATGAAAAAGAATTAAAAGAACTTATTCTAAGAACGAATTTATATGCAAATGATAATTATAGAACTCTTTCTCGTGAAATTAAAGATGAATCACTAAAGAAAATTGCAGAATTGATTGCTTTTTCAAGTCAAGATACAAAAGAAGTGATTTATAATTTGTTAAAAAATTTAATAGATTTACAAAAGAAAGTAATTGATGTAAGCATTGCTGCAAAATGGTTCTCAAAAGAAGAGAAATATGAAAAGCAAGAAATATATAAAAATTAAAAGGAAAATTGTTAAGATAGGAGATAAACAAAAATGACAAAAAAACCGTTAGATCAAGATCCTGATTTTGAAGAAGGAGAGCATGAAGATGATATTTATGATGAAGAAGGAAGAGATAAATTAGAAGAAGCTGATGAAATTACAGAATTAGAGGAAGGCTTTGTTGAAGGTTATGAAGAAGGAGAACATGAAGCCAAATGTGCTAAGTGTGGCAAAGTTTTAGTTGGTGAAAATTTTATTGAAGAAGAAATTGAAGATCATCATTATAGATTTTGCAGTGAAGAATGTGCTTCTGCTTTTGAAACACACAAAAAGAAAAAGAGAGGACGATAAAAATTGTAGTTTTTATCGGCTTTTTACTTTAATTTATTTCTAAGTATAACTTAAGATAAAAATTATTAAAATTACTACTGATTAGTAATATATATAAATCTATTAATTATATAAAATGCATGGTTACCAATATAATCATGGAAAATAAAAAGAAATTGAAAATTCTAGCTGCTAGTGACCTTCATGGTGATTCTTTTCAAGTTATGAAATTAGCTGACAGAGCTGAAAAAGAGAACGTGGATTTGGTTGTTTTATGTGGGGATATAACAAGCCCATTGGAAACTAAAAATATAATCAAACCATTTAAAGATAAAGGAAAAAAAGTGTTGCTGGTTCCAGGCAATCATGATGGTCTTGCTTTGGGTGATTTTTTAGCTGATCTATACAATGTAAAAAATCTACATGGGAAATATGCGAAATATTATCATGTTGGATTTTTTGGCTGTGGTGGAGCGAATGTTGGATTAGACGCCCTGTCAGATGAAGAGACCTTTGAAGTTTTGAAAAAAGGATTTTATTATGTTAAGGGTTCTGAAAAGAGAATAATGGTTACTCATGTACATCCTGAAGGAACAATTGTAGATAAAATGTTTCCTAGATGGGGGAGCAAGGGTGTGAGAAAAGCAATTGATATTTTAAAACCAGACTTGTTACTATGTGGACATGTTCATGAGGCAGAGGGAGTAGAAGATTTAATTGGGAACACAAAGGTTGTAAATGTTGGAAGAAACGGGAAAATTATAGAGATTTAATTTTTCATATAAATTTATATAGGTTTTCTTTCTTGAGATTGTTTTAATGTCAGGGAAATATGAATTAATTATTTGTGAAAAACCAAATGCTTCATTAAAAGTAGCTGAAGCTTTAGCAGATAAAAAACCTATTAAAAAAACAGTTGGCAAGGTTTCTTACTATGAAATAGAACACGGTGGGAAAAAGATTGTTGTAGCTTGTGCTGTAGGTCATTTATTCAATTTAGCTGAAAAAGATAAGAAGAAAGGATGGAGCTATCCTATATTTTCTTATGAATGGAGACCAAGTTACCAAGTGAGTAAAAGCGCTCTTTTTTCTAAATCTTATGTTGATATTATTAAAAAATTATCTAAGGATGCTGGAGAAGTGGTTAATGCATGCGACTTTGATATTGAAGGAAGCACTATTGGATTTAATGTTATTAGGTTTATTTGTGATAAAACTGATGGCAAAAGAATGAAGTATAGTACTTTAACTAAAGATGAACTTGTTGAGAGTTATGAACATGCAATGCCTCATTTAGATTTTCCACAAATTGAATCAGGAGTTACTAGACATTCATTAGATTGGTTATGGGGATTAAATCTTTCAAGAGCTTTGACATTAAGTGTAAAAAATTCTACTGGAATGTTTAAATTATTAAGTACTGGAAGAGTACAAGGTCCAACTTTAAAGATATTATCTGAGAGAGAAAAAGAAATTTCTGCTTTCAAGTCTGTTCCTTTTTGGGAAATTGAATTATTAGGAGAAAATAAAAATAAAGAAGGTATCAGTGCTTGGTATAAACAAGATAAGTTTTGGGAAAAATCCAAGGCTGAAATTGTTTTAAAAAATTGTAAAGGAAAAAAAGCATTTGTTAGCAGTCTTGAACTTAAAGAGTTCAAGCAAAAAACTCCAAATCCATTTGATTTAACTTCTTTGCAGATTGAAGCTTATGCTGTTTTGGGAATAAGCCCACAAAGAACTTTAGAAATTGCTCAGGATCTTTATACAAATGGTTGGATTTCATATCCTAGAACTTCTAGTCAAAAATTACCTGAAAGTATTGGTTATAAAAAAATATTGAAAGGTTTATCTAAAATTTTTCCAAAAGAAACCTTATTTTTATTGAATAAAGATAAATTAATTCCTAATAATGGTAAGAAAGAAGATCCTGCACACCCTGCTATTTACCCCACCGGTGAATTGCCTGGAAAAATTGATGATAAAGCAGCTAGTTTGCATGAATTAATAGTTAGAAGATTCTTTGCTACTTTTGGAGATGACGCTGTAAGAGAGACATTAACTGTTGAAATTGATGTTAATAAGGAATTATTTATTGCTAAAGGAACAAGAACCAAAGAGAGAGGGTGGCATGAACTATATGAAAAATTTGTTAAATTAGAAGATGAAGAATTGCCTAAGTTAAATCTTAAAGATGAAATAAATATTAATGAAATAAAAATCCACGATAAAGAAACTAAACCTCCTGCAAGATATAATGAAGCTTCTATTATTAAGGAAATGGAAAAGAATAATATTGGGACTAAAGCCACAAGGAGCACAATAGTTCAAAATCTTTTTGATAGAAATTATATTTCTGATAAACCAATTGTTGTTACATATTTAGGAATGAAAACTGTTGAAGCCTTAGAGAAGTATTGTCCTGAAGTTTTGGATGTTTCTTTAACTAGGAAATTTGAAGAAGATATGGATTCTATACAAGAAGGCAAGAAGAAAGGTGAGGAAGTTATAGTTGAAGCCAAAGATTTTTTGACTAAGGCATTAGATCATTTTAAGAAAAAAGAAAAGGAAATTGGAAAGGAATTGGGGCAGGCAGCAATTGAAACAAGGGATAAAGAGGTTTTTATTGGAAAATGCCCTGTATGCAAAGAAGGAAATTTGCAGATGAGAAGAGGCAAATTTGGTTTATTTGCTGCTTGTGATAAGTATGAACAAGGATGCAAAACTACTTTTGCTTTACCTAAAAATGGAAAAGTAAAAGGCGCAGAAAAAGATTGTGATATTTGTTGTTATCCAATGGTTTTAATATTTAGAGCTAAAAGAAAACCACAAGAGTTATGTATAAATCCTAATTGTGAAAGTAAGAAAGCTGAGGAAGAAAGACTTAGAAAATTGGTTGAAGGTAAAAAATGTCCTAATTGTGGATCTCAATTAGTTATTAAGAATGGATTTTATGGACCATTTTTAGCTTGTCCTGGATATCCTAAATGCAAATATATAGAGAAAATACCTAAATAATAATTATTTTTTAATATTTGCATAAAAGTTTACCATTTGTTCAATTAGTAATAGAGACAATGCAATTTTTTCTTCACACTTTAATTCTACTTCTAATAATCTTGTTAATTCTTCTTTTGTTTCAGAATGAAAATCTTTTCTAACTTCAACATTTCTATTTTTACCATCAAATCTTAAACCTGCAACAATTTTACGATTAGGAGTATTATTTTCCGGTTCACATAAAAGGAAGTGATATGTTTCTGCTTCTATATCTAAATTTCTTAATGGATCATAAAAATCTCTTTGTATTAAATGATTATTAATAAAATTTCTTGTCCCTCTTATTTTATAATTGAAAGTCCACTGAAGACATAGTCCTTCTTTTGGCACGCTTTGAAATATTGCTGCGAAATATGCCTGACCTTCTCCAACAAGACTTTCTGGTAATCCTCCGGCAGTTATTCTTTTTGAAGCTAATAATTTTTCTATAGGTAAATTATATTTTAAGCCTGCTTGTTCGTAGTAGCTAAGATCTCGTGCTATAAATTTATTTGCCATGGCATTTTTTATAGTAATTACTTATTAAGCTTTATGTAAATTTTAAGCAATCTTCCAATTATCTATTTCAATTTATTATTTTTATCCCTTCATTCATTATTTTAAAATTTATTGACAATTTTTTTGTTTCGTCTATTATTTTTCTTGGATTTTTTTCTAATTTTATATTTATATTTGAGAATTTTTTTATAATATCTTTTCCTACAGGAAGAATGTTATTGTTCATATTTGAGTAAACTTGACTTGTTATTAAAATAGGAATATTATTTTTTGATATTTTATTTAATATACTTAGTTGTTTGTTCAGCATACCTTTTGCTAATTCTGGTTCTCTGCTATATAACCTTCTGTAATAGTGCGTTATTGAATCTACAACAATTAAAGATATTTTCTTTATATTTTCTAAGTTTTTTATTTGTATATGTTGCATATTAAAATTTTTTATTTTCAGAACCAAAATGTTTTTTAAACATTCTTTATCTCTATTATTTAGTAATTGTTCAAATCTTTCAGTTGAAAAATTTCTTTCAGTATCAAGAAATAGAACTTTTTTATTGTTTAATGCTTGTTCTATTACTGATAATAAACAGATTGTTGTTTTTCCTGAGCCTGCTTCTCCATATATTAAACTTATTGAATTTTCTTCATAGCCTTTAAGAAAATTATCTAAGTCTTCTGAACCTGTTGGTATCATGATGTAATTCAATTAGTAATAATTATATAGTTTTTCCTTTTTGTGTTTTAAAATGTTAAGATTTGATCAGAAAACATTTGAAGTTAGTGCAGCTAAATCTGGTGAAGGTATGATGAATATTGTTAAGATTAGTTCTGATCAATGTTTGTATGCAGATCAGGATATAGAATCTAGGGTTTTACGAGTTATGGTTTTTATGCAGCACAAAGAAAAATACCTTTAAATATTTTAACTAATGAAGGTAGTTGTTCTTTATTAGAAAGATATTGTCTTTGGATATTCTTTAATTTCATTAACAAATGCAAACACTAGTAGAATAAATTTAGAAGTCAGGAGCATACTTGTTATAGGTGTGAATCCTTCTGCTAAAGAAACAATTTATTTAGTTATTAGTGTTCGTGGAAATCTTTCGTTTTATTACCTACATATTATAGAAAATAATTTAGTTTTTACATATGAAAGGGAATTTCAAGATGGAAGTTTAGTTTTAAAACCTTCAGAACTAGATGATTTTATTATTCTAGTCTGCGAGAAAACTGTCAAGCTTTAGCTTGATGGATAGACCTTTAGGTCTGAGATGAACGCGGTGTAGAAGTAATCTTTTTTTAGTTCTAAATCAAGATAAAAACTGCGTAGAGGAGTTTGCGCGTGCATCATCTTGAGTTTTGCTTAGTGTTAACTATAACTCTACGCAGGAGCTAAAAATGGAAAACACATACCTAAACTTTAACCATTCTATTGGAACTAACTTCTGGCACTTAGAATGGTGTCCTAAATATAGGTACAAGATATTTAGGAAAGAGAAGAATAAAAACTTTTGTATTATTGCTTTGTACGAAGCAGCTAAACGATATGAAATAGAATTTAAGACTCTAAATGTACAAGAAGATCATTTGCATGCAGTAGCAAGTCATTTGCATGCAGTAGCAAGTTTACCTAAGGGAATGTCTGATGTAAAAGCAGTAAACTTGCTCAAGGGATTTACTAGTTTTTTACTTTTTAGGTTAGTATCTAATTTTAGAAAAAGATATCCTAAAGGATACTTGTGGAGTCAAGGATATTTCTCAGCAACTGTAGGATTTAGTGACTTGGAGAAAACAATAGACTATGTGAACAATCAGGATGCACACCACTGTTTGGTTTCAAACTAAGGAAGCTCAGGCCTTTAGGCCTGAGAGGACGTCACTTCTTTATTCAATGTAGCTCATTCATATGTCAGCATAAGAGCAACAGCAGCTTCTTTGATGAAAACTCTTGATTTTGAAAAATAGATAATAATATAAATACTAAATCGTAGAGTTAAAATGTGAAAAGAAACATTATTTTAATTATCATAATTTTGTTTATGATTCTTGGCACTTCAGTTTTTATTTTTAAATATCCAAAAAATCAATTAGCTACTGTTGAAGTCTCAATGGTAAAAAGTTGTAGTAGTGGATCAAATTTTTTTGATAATCTTGAGTTGTCAATTGATAATCAGACTTTAGCTAAAGAGTACATTAAAGAGATTCAAGACAATTTTTATGATACTATAAAATATCAATTTGGTTTTGATAGAGCAGATTATAATTTAGACTGTATAGACATTGATTATACTCGAGGTGGATATTTTAAAGCAAAAGGGACATATAAAGGCAAATCACCATTTGAATTATTTTATCATTGGGGATGGTGTTCTTCTGGTGGTACTGATTGTGGTTGGAGTAAATGTTTTAGTTCTACCTCTAATTCGTTGTTTGAATCTGTGAAAATTAATTCTTGTAATAAAATATATTCAGAGCGATACAATGATAATTATACATGTACTGGTGAAGCTTATAATAAAACAGAAGAAATTCAAAGCAGATGTAATATTGGGGAATTTGAAAAAATAACAGGAAACGGAAAAAGCCTATCAATTATTCAGAATTCAAATAGGTGTTCTAGCATTGCGAGTGTAGGACAATTTAATTGTTAAGAAAAGTTGATTTTTTTGTTTAATATTAAAGTTTTTTAATATCGGCTCTGGTGCAACTCCTAGGATAAGCAAAAGATAATTTAGCTTTCTGTCTAAATTATGAGTTATTAATTTGCTTATCAATTCAACTTGCTGGGTTGCATAGCTTTTATTCCTAAGTACTGAACCATATTTTCTTTTAATTACAGAGAATATAGTTTCTATCTTACTTCTCTGATGATATTTATTCTCATCTATCTTTGGTTTTCTCCTTCCTACCTTCAAGCTTCTTACTCCACTTGTTTTTCTATAAGGAATTATTGGTATTGATTTCAGTTTGTTTATTACATATGATCTAAGTTTCTTATCGTCATATCCTCTGTCTGCTACCACTTGATTAAATTGTAAATTTTTAAGCAGATATTTGAAGTCTTGATTATCATGCCTTAGTTTTCTTCTTGTTTTATATTTCATAATAAGTTGTTTGTCTGTGTCTATACAGATACTTAATTTAGAATATCACTTGGCTTTTTGTCTTTTATCACTATTCCATGTAGTTCTGTAATAATAACTCTTAGTTTCTAATTCAAATCCTGTTGAATCAACAGCAACACTTAGTGCTTGCCTAATGTCAAGCACTAAATCTATTTGTTTTTTAATCTTAGCAACGAATCTTACTATTGTTGTATGCCCTGGAATTCTAAATAAACCAAAGTGCATACAAATATTCGAATTGCTTCTAAGAAAGCTAACAACGTCTCTTGTAATTAGCTTAAGTTTCTGCATAAGAATATAGATTGTTAGCTTCTGATGATTGCAATAAATATGGTTTGAAAACCTGCTAAAGTATCTAGGAATCTTCTTAGCAAGCTCTAATGCTTCACTCACAAATTTTAAGTAATCTTCATGTTCTAATTTCTTTTGAGGTATGGTATCAACTCCTTTTGTTTCACAACGTAAAGGAGGCTATGCCTTATTTTACTTAAAACTTAGGAATGCACCAGAGCCTGTGAACATAAACTTTATATATTTTATGTATATACAACCAATATATACTAAGATGCAAGACATATTTGACCAAAAGGTTTTATGCAGTGAATGTAATGTTTTAACTAGAAAAAACTGTGCTGTTAAAGATGGATTTGAGCTTAGAGTTTTAGAGTGCCCACAATGTAGTAAAATAATTTATCATCCAGGAGATTTAAAAGAGTATGATGATTTTAAAAGATTAAAACAGAGAGATTTTAATGTAAAATTGAGAATGGTTGGAAATAGCTTTTGTGTTTCTATACCTAAGGAATTAGTAGATTTTCATAGAGAATTTGAAAGAGAATTTAATGATCTTATTAGGTTAAGTTTGGAGGGTAGGGGTAAAATAGGCTTGTTTTTTATTAGGAGGAAAGATTTATAATTGTGATTTACAATGAGTGATGTAATGGAAAAGCAGGAAATGAAATTGAAAGTTATGGAAGCTTTGCAGGAAGAGGCTTACAAAGGCGTTGTTAGAATAGACAGCCAGACCATGAGAGATATAGGAGTAAGGCCTGGAGACATTGTTGAAATAGAAGGAGTAAGGAAGACTGTGGGTATTGTAGATAGGGCTTATCCTACTGACGTTGGTCAAGCTGTTATCAGAATGGATGGTATTTTAAGAAGAAATGCAAAAACAAGTTTAGGGGAGTTTGTTAAGGTAAGAAGAGCGGAAGTAAAAGAGGCAAGATCATTAACTATTGCTCCCTCGCAAAAAGGGGTAACAATACAAGCAGACTCTATTATATTTAAGAGAGGTTTACTGGGAAGAGCATTAATGAAAGGAGACCAAGTTGCTCTTGGCGGTGGCAGAAGAAGAAGAAGGGCAATGGAGGGCGGTCCTTTTGAAGATATATTTGATATATTTGAGCCAGACTTAGGAATTTTTGCATTTCCAGGTTTGAAATTTATAGTTTTAAGTGTAGATCCTAAGCAGGCAGTAGTAGTTACTGAAAATACAGAAGTAATTCTAAATCCTAAGGCTGTTGATTTATTAGAAGATAAAGTAGTTGATGTAACTTATGAAGACATTGGCGGTTTGCAAGATGAGGTCAAGAAAATTAGAGAAATGGTTGAACTGCCTTTGAAGCATCCTGAATTATTTCAGAAGTTAGGAATAGATCCTCCTAAGGGTGTTTTGTTACACGGACCTCCTGGAACGGGAAAAACATTACTGGCTAGAGCTGTAGCCAATGAGACTAATGCACATTTTATACATCTAGATGGTCCTTCTGTTATGAGTAAGTATGTTGGTGAAGCTGAAAAAAGAATTAGAGACATATTTGAGGAAGCAGAGAAAAATGCACCAAGTATTATTTTTATAGATGAGATAGATGCCATTGCTTCCAAAAGAGAAGAGAGCTATGGTGAAGTTGAGAGAAGGGTTGTTGCACAGTTGCTTGCTACAATGGATGGCTTGAAGACTAGAGGAAGGGTTGTTGTAATTGCAGCAACAAATAGACCAAATAGTATAGATCCTGCTTTGAGAAGGCCTGGAAGGTTTGATAGAGAAGTAGAGATAGGCGTTCCTAAACAAGACAGTAGATTACAAATTTTAAAAATACACACTAGAAATATGCCATTGACTGATAACGTTAAATTAGATGATATATCTAAAATAACACATGGCTTTGTTGGTGCTGATTTAGAAGTTCTTTGTAAGGAAGCAGCTATGGTTGTATTGAGAAGATTACTTCCTGAAATGAAATATAAAAAGGACGAGCCAATTCCTCCTGAATTCTTAGAAAAACTGCAAATTAATATGTCTGATTTTAGAGAAGCTTTGAAATTTGTAAGACCTAGTGCATTAAGAGAAGTTTTTATAGAAAGGCCAAACACCACATGGGAAGATGTTGGTGGTTTAGAGAATATAAAACAAGATTTGAAGGAGGTTGTAGAATGGCCTTTAAATTATCCAGATATTTTTAAGAATTTAGGAGTTAAGCCTCCTAAGGGTGTTTTATTATATGGGCCTCCTGGAACAGGAAAAACATTACTGGCCAGAGCTGTAGCTAATCAAAGTGAGGCAAATTTTATTTTAGTGAATGGTCCAGAATTGTTAAATAAATTTGTAGGTGAGTCTGAGAAAGGTGTAAGAAAAGTATTTGAAAAGGCAAGACAGGCGAGCCCATGTATTGTGTTTTTTGATGAAATAGATGCTATTGCACCCAGAAGAGGCAGAGGTTCTTCAGATGCAGGCGTAACTGAGAGAATGGTTAATCAGTTGTTGACTGAGATAGATGGTTTGCAAGAATTGAATGGAGTTATTGTGGTAGGTGCTACAAATAGACCTGATATTATAGATCCTGCTTTATTGAGACCGGGAAGATTTGATAGAGTAATACTTGTTCCAGTTCCAGAAGATAAGAGTAGACTGCAAATCCTCAAAATACATACAAAAAATATGCCCCTTGCTAAAGATGTTGATTTAAATATTATTGTTGAGAAGACACCTAATTTTGTAGGTTCTGACATAGAATCATTATGCAGGGAAGCAGCCATACTTGCTTTGAGAAAAGATCTTAATTCCAAACAGGTAAATATGTCAAATTTTGAAGAAGCATTAAATAAAGTTAAATCGTCAATAAATACAGAAGACATAAAAAGATATGAAGAAATAGAAGATGAATATTTGAGAACAGCAAGAGGTGCTGCAATAAGAGAAAAAGATCATTTAACTTACATGGGTTAATATGGAAAAAGGACTAAGCTTTTTAATTATTATATTTCTTATTATTTCTTTCTTTTTCAGTTTACTATTTTTTCATTATGGATTAAATATAATTATTTTAGTATTTATTTTAGTTTTTTTCCTGTATTTTATCAGGAAGCTGTGACTTCTATATTTATTGTTATATTTATTTCTTTATTTTTATCTTTAAATGTACACAGAATTTTTTTAGTTCCTGTTTTTGTTGGAATAAATCTTGATATTTTATTTTCTTTGTTTATGTCAAATTTGTCTTCATAGCTTTTTGTTATTTGTTTTACTTCAAAATTAAAGTCCTCATTAAATATTGGAATTATAAATATTGGCTTTCCTATAATTTTTCTTATTGTAAAGTTATTTGTTGTTGGTCCATAAATTATATTTTTTTGGCTGTCTGTCATTATTATGGATGGATTTACTTTTATTGTGACTGGAATGCTGATTTTTTCTGATTTGGAATTAAAGTTATATACTATATTTTTTGTTTTAGGTGTATAAATTTCTATTTTTAACTTAGATAATTTTTTATTAATTATTTCTGTTTTGTCTTTTCCTTCTACAAAGCCACTAATTTTACTTGATATTTTATATTCCTTTAGTCCCTCTTGTGGCTCTGTATTTGGTGTCAATACCAATACTTCTCCTAGGTTTTTTGCAATTATATTTTCTTTATTATCTGATAAAATTATCTTTTCGCCTGTCAGGTTTTCTATTTCTATTATTTGTTTGTAGTTAATTTTGGGCTTTTTAGAATTTATAGTTATTTTTATGCTTTTTTCTGCTTTGTCTTTATTTTTTTTCTTAAGTGAATATATAATAAACTTTTTACCTTCGTTTTTTAATGTAACTTCTGATATATTGTTTTCTTCGTCAAAAACAAATTCATCATCTTGCATATTTGAATTTGCCTTTATTTCATAAGTTTCTTTTATGCTTTCTGGAGAAACTTCTGCCATTATATAGACTATTCCCCCTATTTCCAAATTTATAGTTTTGTCTTTCTCTATCGCTATATGGTCTTGGATTGGTTCCATATACTTATTAAATATTGTTATTCCAAGATTTGGCTTTATTTTATTAACCATTTCAGTAGTTAATTCTTTTAATATTTTTGAAGTTATATTATCAAAATCTTTCTTTTCCAATTCTGTTGATTCTTGTGTTATTTTTTCTTCTTTAAGATACTTTATAAATACAGTCCAAGGTGGCAACCTTCCTATGTACTTAATTTTTTCAGCTTCAATTAATATTTTGAAGTTATTAGCAGCTTTTTCTATTGTCTTTTTTGCAGAATTTATTTTATTAATTCTTAATTCTAATTCATTGGGTGCAACAATTATTGTTTGGGTTTTTTCTTCTATTATTTTATTGCTATTTTTTTCCTTTATTTGGCAGATTATTTTTTTTATTCCCTGGCTTGAAACATAAAGAAGGGATGGTATTTTTTGGTCTAGTAATGAAGGCCTGAACATGTCGTTATTTGTAATTTCTGCTTTCCAATTTAGTTCATAATTATTTATATCATCATTCTCTAAAATTAGTATAAAGTCAATACTATCTCCTGATTTTATATTTAGTGGTTCTTTTTCATTAAATTCGCTCCAGTCTTTTGTTCCCGGTATTTTATATTTTAGTTTGAACTCTGGAAGTTTTGCTGGCTCAAATATTTTTATATTTATAGTATCAAAATATTTCATAGGTTCTCTCTTTTCATCTACTGCAGTTGCAATTAAAATATATTCACCAGAATTTATTCCTTTTAGATCTAGGTTTTCTCCTTGACTAGGATATGAACTTATTAAATAATTATATTCTTTAATTGTTAATTCATTTATTTGTACATCTTTTGGCATTACTGTCCAGAAAATCTCTTTTACTTTATTTTTAGTGTCTTCATTTATTATAGCCATTACTATTATTTTTTTATTTATTTCTATAGGAAAAGGTATTTGTGTGTCTTCCTTTGTTGATGGACTTATTATTTTAACTTTTATTTTATCTTCTATTAATGTTTTTTGTGTTTGTTCATTATCTACTTTAATTTCTTCCTCTATTTTTTCATTTTTTTCTATTATGTAAATATTTATTTTATCTGACTTTCCAATAATATTACCATCTTTGTCTATACCTGCAGCCAATAATGAATATTCACCAGATGGAAATTTTTGAATTTTAAAGTTTATTTCTTCATTTGGTTTTGTTATTGTTAAATATCCTTTAATAGGCAGTGGTTCGAGTTCAGTTCTTTTGAAAATTCCCCAGAAGACTTCTTTTACTTTATTATTAATATCTCCTGCAATTTTAGCCATCACAGGAAATTCTACATCTTCTTCAATTTCTAGCTCATCTTTTGTTTTTGGTTTTATTATTCTTATTTCTATATTTTCTTTGTACTTTTCTTTTATTTCAATGATACGATCTAAGTATTGTTTTATTGTGTTGTCTTTTTTATTAAAATTACATTTTATTCTTTCTCTTGATTCAGCTTTTAGTACTAGGGCATTTTGATTGCTTTCTATACCGTGTGTTTTATTTAATTGATTTTTATATTCCCATCCTATTAAATAATTATTTATATCGTCGCCTTCAATCAAAGGTGTTAGTATTAAAGTAGAATTTTTCCCTACTTCTATTGGCAGAATGCTTCCGAACTCTTTACTTAAGGTTTTTTTCTCATTATAATTGTAAATATCAATTCCAAATTTTACATTTTTTATTTTAATTATTACTCTACCTATTATTGGTTTTATTTTTGAACTTGTTTTATCTTTCACTTCAACTGTTATTAGCCTGGCTTTTTCACCATTTTCTTCTATTTTATAATTTATTATATTTCCTTTATTTTCAAATGATTCGTTTCCTATCTGCCAATTAAATTGCAAGGAATCTTTTTTACTACCAATATCAAAACTATGCGTTTCTCTGGAAAATAATGAAGTAGTCATTAATTTGGCAACTAGAATTATTTTCTCTCCTACAAAGTACCCCTCTTTTTCTGGTTTTATTCCAATAACTACTTTTAATCTCATTTAATCTCTCATTTTGTTAAATTTTTGTCAATACAATTGGCGGATCGTTTATGTAAATAGTATGTTCATGTTGAGATACCAAACACCCTTCTTGTTTTTCAGGAAGCTGCGGGTATTGATATAAAATGCCTTGTTTTTCTAAGTTTGACAAAGCAAAGTTAACTTTAGGCATTGAGAATTTTTCTGTTAGGTATCTTTTTGCAAAAGGTAAAGTAACAAATTCTTTTTGTATAAAATTGAGTATTTCTCTTGTTATAATATCGCGTACTGGTTTTGGATTATGCAGTCTATAATTGCTTGATGGTTTTCCTTCTTTTACTAACCCTATACCTGTCGATGCAAAAGGCTCTATTGCAATAGTCATGCCTTCCTTTAAGATTGTTTTATCATTATTATTAAAATTAGGGATTGATATATAACTATGTAATATATAGCGGTCAACTTTGTGGCCTGACAGGTTTTTTATCGGGTTAAATCCAAATGAAGATATTACAGAACTTACAACTTCTCCTATTTCACAGACTTTTACACCAGGCTTGCATAATTTAATTGCTTCATTCAATGCTTCTTTGCTTGCTTTAATTAAATCCTGGTTTTTGTTTGTGCCAACTTCTATTGTTAAAGCAGTGTCGCCTATATAGCCATCTATATGAACACCTAGGTCTAATTTAACAATATCTCCTTTTTTGAATATTGACGTATCTTCTGGCAGTGGAGTATAGTGTGCTGCTATGTCATTTATTGATATTTGCACTGGGAATCCAGGCTTTCCTCCTTTTTTTATTATAAAATCCTCAATTTTTCTTGCAACATCTAGAAAATTTACATTTTCTTTTATTATTTCTTTACCAAATTCCCTGGTTTCTCCTGCTAATTTTCCTGCTTTTTTCCAAGTTTCCAGTTCATTGTTCATGGTTAAATTTATATCTTTGGCTGTAATTAAAAATGTTGTGATTTAGATGGGCGTTGACTTAGGAAGCATTGTGCCTAGAAAAGAGATAGATTTCTCATATTTAAAAAATAAAACTGTAGCCGTAGATGCATTTAATGCAATTTATCAGTTTCTGAGTTCGATAAGAGGCCAAGATGGGAGTTATTTAATGGATTCCCAAGGAAGAGTTACTTCGCATCTACAAGGTTTATTTGCAAGAACTTTGAACTTAATGAACAAAGGAATAAAATTGGTTTATGTTTTTGATGGGGAAGCTCCAAAGCTTAAGTTAAGCGAAAGGGAAAGTAGAATTAGCAGAAAAGTTATTGCCCAGCAAAAGTATAAGGAAGCTATAGCTGAAGAAAACATAGAAGATATGTATAAATATAGCAAGCAATTTATGAGACTTAATCAAGATATGATTGATGAAGCTAAAGAATTAGTTTCAGCCTTAGGAATTCCTGTTGTTCAGGCGCCAAGTGAAGCTGAAGGACAGGTTGCTTATATGTGCAAGAAAAAACTAGTTCATTTTGCTGCGTCCCAAGATTATGATTCATTATTATTTGGCGCTCCAAAGCTTCTTAGGAACCTCACATTGAACCAGAAGAGAAAGGTAAGGGGTGGAAAGATTGTTTTTACATTTTTAGAATTTATTGAATTAGAGGAAGTTTTGAAAGAATTGAGATTAACACAAGAACAGTTAATAGTTTTGGGAATTTTAACAGGCACAGATTTTAATGTTGGCGGAGTAAAAGGTATTGGTCCAAAGAAGGCATTAAAGTTGGTAAAAAATTATAGTACCTTAAATGGTTTTGATAAAATGTTTGCTGATTTGAATGTTGATTTTAATTGGAGAGAAGTTTATGATATATTTGCAAATCTGCCTGTTGAGGAAGATATTAAATTAAAATGGGAAAGTTTAGACGATGATAAGGTTAGAGAAATATTAGTTGAGAAACATGAATTTAATTTGGAAAGAATTAACAACTCTCTTAACAAATACAGGGAAGAAAATAAAAATATAAATCAGAAAGGGCTAAATGAATTTTTTTAAAGACTATCTAACTTATTTACATTAATTATTCTACGGTTAAATGAGCCTACACTTTTTCCATGTACTATATTAGTTATTGTAGTCTTTGCATCTGCTAATGCTCCTTTTATAAGAAATTCTCTCATTTTAGTTACTGTCCAATACATGTAATCATACCAAGTTATTTCATTGAGTAAATCCAATATTCCTTGTTTAATGGTCCCATATGTTTTTTCATCTAATTTCTCTGCCCTTTTTCTTATTTTATCTAATACTGTACCGTCTTCTATTGTTAAACCTGGAGATTTTTTTGTTTTTGTTAGATTTTTTCCATTTCCAGCTATTTTTCTTTCCAAAGCTTCAAACTTGTCTATTTCTGCTGCTGCATTATTAATATCATTTACATCAGTATATTTTTTAATTTTTTTCAGTACTTCTATTTGCTCAGCTACCAATCTTTTCAGTTCATTTATATCTGGCTGGAATTCAGGAGGAATTTTTTTCAAACCAACAAGCTCAATTGTTATTGTATCTATTATAGGTGTTATATTTTTCTTTATTTGTTTTCCTTTGCTTTCAAGAGAAAGTACTACATTATATTTTCCTATAGGAAACCCTGATGTTAAAAATTCATATTCTAATACTTTTTCATTTGCATCTTTCTTTATTATGTCTTTGCCTTTTGGTTTATTTATTTCCCATACTAATTTTTCAACTGTTTTACTATAATCTAATAGTCCAGCTTCGAATTTTATCTTTGCACCTTCTGGTCTTTGATATATTTGTCCTGTTGCTCCAGGTTCTGTATCAATTTTTATTATTTTTACTTCTGGCTCTGCTATTTTTACTTCAAATACTACTGAAACAGATGTTGCTGTAGCTTTTGTTTTATCTTCTATAATAAAAGTTATCTTTTTTTCTCCTACTGAATCAAATGATAATTCTATTTCTTCTTCGCTTACTTTTTTATATTCACTTGTTTTATCAATATTTTTTATATCGTGCCTTATATTGTAATTTAATATTTTATCCGGAGGCAGAACGTTTGCCAATAGACGGAATTTATCTCCCACTTCTGCATCAATTTTTGGATATCTGCCAACAGTACCTGCCCTTCCAATAGATTTAGTTGAGTCTGGACCTGTAAGTTCATATATGTCAACTCCAAAGTTCACACTAGTTGCTGGCTTTATTTTTGATATTACTTTTATTGGTATTTTTATTGTTGTTGATGTGCCATTAGTGTTGTCTGTGAAATTATACGCAATTTCTTTATTAGTATTACTTCCAATAATCAAACCTGTTTCAGGATTTCCTCTTTTTATTACACCATATTTATCGTCACTTGGATCTATTGTTGGATTTAGTACTTTTATAGTAAAATCACTAATCCTGCTTGCAGGAGTTATTACGGGTGTGAATTTTATTTTGTCATTTAATTCTACATTAATTGGTGTTGTTGTAGTAGGTGTTATTGTTTGTACAATTCCTTTATTACTTACGTTTACTGCCACTGTTGCTGTGGTTTTTACTGTAATTACTGTTACTATTTTTATTGGTGGCCCTCCAAATTTAGGAGTGAATTCATACTCAATTCTTTTTGTACCATCTGACTTAATACTTAATAAATATTCTCCCTTACTACCGCTCGGTCCAAAGTCATCTCCTGTTATATTTACTCCTGATGTTTTTATATTGTAATATTTATCTGTGTCTGGAGGCACAGGTATGAACTTTATAATATCCCCTGTAATTGCAGCATTGACTAATGATTTAGATTTTGTTGCTAAACCAAGGTTTTTTGTATGTGTAATATTACTTACAGAAACTTCTGGCTCAGGTGGTTTTTCGTCTACATTTATCCATATGTAATCTATTGCAATAATTGTGCCTTTATTTCTGTATATTGCAAATAGCGTATATGGTCCTTTAGGTGTTCCACCTATTAGTCTTTTTTTGAAGTTTAAGTCTATAGTTTTTCCTTTACCTAAGTCTTTTGTTGTATTATAATAGGCATCTTGATGATTGGCAAGCAGCTCCCATTCGATTTCAGCTTCAATTATATTTGAGCTTAGATTTCCTGCTTCAATTCTTATTGGAGTATCATAAAATATATTGTAAGGGTTTGCTTTAGATGCGTTTCTTGTTATAGGATTTATTATCTCTAAGTGTGAAGTTATTGCTGGTTTCACATCAATTTCAACTTCAATTGTTTCAGGAGTGCCACCTCTTGCAGGAGTAAATATAAACTGAACTGTCTTTGTTCCATCATTGGCAGGAACAAATTCA
>JAGVZG010000017.1 GCA_018302765.1 Candidatus Woesearchaeota archaeon | reverse complement strand
ACTTCTTTTTTCATGAAGGACCACAACTCCTTCCCCTGTAACCCTAACGGGTTACGTGGGTTAATAAATATTCTTAGAACTTAGATTCAGGACAGAGCCATAGAGAGAAATACATTTATATAGCACAATTTACTGTTAAGTTTCATGGAAGTTAATAAAGAATTAATACAAAAAGTTGCAAAGAATGCAAGAATAAGCTTGACAGACAAAGAGGCTGAAGAATTTGTCCCTCAATTTAAGGAAATATTGAATGCCTTCTCAAAATTAGATAATGTTAAAACAGATGATATTAAGCCAAGTTTCCATCCTGTTGACATAAGAAATGCTCTAAGGGAAGACCAGCCTAGAAACTGTATTCCAACTGAAGAATTATTAAAAAATGCAAAACATAAGAAAGACAATTATTTCTTAGGACCGAAAGCACTATGAAAGCCTTATCAATGATGCAGCCAGTGCCAGAATTGATTTTAGAGAAAAAGAAAACCATAGAAACTAGGACTTGGAAATCTAATTTTTCAGGAGAGTTTTACCTGCATGCATCAAATAGCATAATGAAATCAATGATAGAAAGATTTGACATGGATAAAGAAAGATTAATTAAAGGGGCGCTTGTTGGCAAAGCACAAATTACAGGATTGAAAGTATATAATACGGTAGAGGAATTTAAAAAAGATTTTGATAAGCACCTAGTTGAAGTTCCTAAAAAATTGCCAACATATGGTTATATTTTAGATAATGTTCAGAGGCTAGAAAAGCCTATAAAGCTTAAAGGAAAATTAAATTTTTTTGAAGTAGATCTATGAAAGTTCAAGATTTTATTAAGAAAGTGCAAAATAAAGAAATTGATATAATTGAGCATATAAATAAAGTTATTGAAGAATGCAAAAAAATAAACAAAGAATATCATTATCTGAATAATATTTCTGAAGAATTGGCTTTGAGGCAGGCTGAAGCCATAAAGAAAAATCCTAAAGGAAAATTAGCAGGCTTGCCAATTTCTATTAAAGATTCTATTTGCGTTAAAGACGTAGAAAGCACTGCAGGCTCTAAAATATTAAAAGGATATAAACCATATTTTCATGCTACAGCTGTTGAAAGAGCTATAAAAGAAGGTGCAATAGTTATAGGAAAAACTGCACAGGATGAATTTGGATTTGGTGGTTTTTCTACAAATGTAGGAATAGATTTTGACATTCCGTTAAATCCATTTGATAAAAAAAGAGCAACAGGCGGAAGTTCTGGTGGAGCTGGAGGTCTTACTCAAAAGTCTAGCTTTGCACATATTGCCCTTGGAGAATGTACTGGCGGAAGTATCGAAAGCCCAGCTAGTTTTTGTGGGGTTTTTGGTTTAGTTCCTACTTATGGAAGAGTTTCAAGATATGGTTTAATAGACTATGGGAATTCATTAGATAAAGTTGGCCCATTAGGAAAAAATATTTATGACTGTGCTCTAATGCTAGAAGTAATTTCTGGATATGATACTAAAGATTCTACTTCCATAAATAAAGAACATGAATCTTATACAAAATATACCAATAAAGAAGTAAAAGGTATAAAAATAGGGGTTGTAAAAGAATCATTTAGTGAAGGCGTAGACAAGAAAGTTTCAACACATGTCTGGAATGGAATTAAAAAATTAGAAACTAATGGTTGTAATTATAAAGAAATATCTTTGCCTATAACTATGAAATATGGTGTTCCAGCTTATTACCTATTGGCTACAACAGAAGCTTCTACAAACTTGGCAAAATACTGTGGAATGAGATATGGCTCTGCTGAAGAACTAAAAGGCAGTTTTGATGAATATTTTACTAACGTAAGAAGCAAAAATTTTGGCAAGGAAGCTAAAAGAAGAATTATGTTAGGAACTTTTGCTAGAATGTCTGGATTTAGAGACGCTTATTATATTAAAGCTGCAAAAATTAGAACTTTAATTATTGAGGAATATAAAAATGCTCTTAAGAATTTTGATGTTTTGGTAACACCAACAATGCCAATACTGCCTCCGACGTTTGAAGACCTAAAAAAATTAACACCATTGCAGGATTATATGATGGATATTATGACTGTTGGACCTAACTTGGCTGGCTTGCCTCACTTAAGCGTTCCTGTAGGTTTTGAAAAAGATCTTCCTGTGGGAATGATGATAATAGGAGATCATTTAGATGAAGGAAAATTAATCCAAATTGGAAAAGAGTTTAATAATAATTAATTATCTACAAGTCTTAGACTTAACCCATATATAATTTAAATTTCTTCTAGAATTTTCTTCATCATTAACGCATCTTCAACAGGCTGAGGGCTTTCGTTTATTATTCTTATATTAATGTCATATTTTTTTAAATACCCTAACAACTCTTTAGCTCTTTCAGGCTCTGTTTCTTTATGATGTCTTTCTCCTTTAGGTCCAAAAACTATTCCTGTAAAATGTGCAGTCAAAAATTTAATATTTTTAATTGACTTACAAACATAGTCGTAATCAATTTTTCCTAAGTTTCTAGCATATATATGTGCAAAATCAACACATAAACCACAGTTAGTTTCTTTAGATAATTTAACAAGCTCATCAATATTGCCAAATTGGCTAATTTTCCCTGTAGTTTCAGGGCATAGTTTAACATTTGAATATCCTTCTTCATTTAGAGCATCTTGTATTTCTAAAACAGCATATTTTACTAGTTCATAAACATCTTCTTTAGACATTTTTCCATAATAAGCAGGATGAAATACTACGTAATTAGCATTTAGATAATATCCTATCTTGCAGCTGTCAAATAATCTTTTCTTGCTTGCTACTATTTTAGATTTTTCTTCAGAAGCTAAGTTTATGTAATAAGGAGCATGAATGCTTAATGAAATATCTAATTTTTCAGCTTCTTTTCCTATTTTTTTTGCTTTGTCAGTATCTAGATAAATACCTCTAACAAATTCTATTTCAGCTGCATTTAGTTTTAATGAATGAATTAATCTTAGGCCTTCAATAGCTGGACTTCCAAGACCAGCTGAGCCTATTAGAATTTTGCTCATAAAAATAAAGAATAATATTTAATCATAATCCCCACCACTATCAACTTCATATCCGTCAGTGCTGTCATCATCAACGTCATCTTCAATATCTTCATCATCTTCAATATCTTCATCCTCAATCCTGTCTTTGTCATCGTCCTCTTCTTCATCTTTTATTGGTTTGTGTTTTGGTATTACCATTAAAGAATTAGTATTAAATAGATTTACTTCCCATTGTCCTATTATTCTTGTGTTCATTTTTTACCCCCTTGCTTAAAAATTGCTTGGGCATTAATTTTACAAACATATTTAAATAGTTTACGGTCTTGATTTAATAAAATTAATGAATTAAATTATTTAGTTCTTGCAAGTTTTTCTTCTATTTCTTCAACTCCAGAATATTTAATATGTACAGTATTACCTGGATCTTCGTAAGAAATAATAAAATCCAATGAGTCTGCTAGTCTAATAGTCCTAATTTTATTATGCCTTTCTTTGCCTGCACCCCTTAACCAACCAATAACACTGGAATAATTAAAGCCATCGCCATTGTCTTCTATAGTTATCAAATGACCTTTTGAACCTTCATCAATTATTAATCTTACTTCAGATAATTTTTTGTTTCCATGAACAAATGAATTTTCAAGCAAGCCGCTAATTACAGTTGTTAATCCTAATAGAGTTCTTTTTGGCCTTAATCTTTTATAACCATTTGAGATTAATTTTTCTTCTAATTTCCTTAGTTCATTTATGTTTTTAGGAGGTGGAACAAATTTTGCATTATACAAATATAAGTCCCTTTCTCTAGCAATACAAATATTTCTAAATTCTAAAAATTCGCGTAAATCTTGCATATAAGAACAAGAGCTATTGTACTTAACATATTCTTCTGGGAAAAGTCTTGATTTCCTTTCAATGTTTGCAGGAAATAAAGAACCACTACCTGGCGTAGTTTTATCTGAAGGTTTTAAAGTATCAAATAATACTCTTTTATTTATTCCAGTTTCCCTGTATAATTCATCAAGCCTTAAATTCTTAAATACCATTTATATTGTTATTTTTATATGTTTAACTATTTTATGGTAGTAATAATCTAGAAAGACTTTTAAGCATTTCATTTTTGTTAAGATCATGAAAAAGTTAAGAATGTATAATTTAGAAGATGTGATAAGAGCTTATGATTTTGTGCTTATTGACAGTTCTTTTTTTAGTTATCCTGATAGAAGTACATCTTTAGCTCCTCCGTATCTTCCAAACATATTAAACATCCAAGAAGACGTTATTAGAAGAGTTTTGCAAACTTGGAGTATGAGGTGTAACTTGCTTAGAAGACGAAACACAAGATATGTATGTGTACATTTGACAAGCCCAATAAAAGAAGAATTAGAATATTTCTCTAAAAGTTTGTATGACTGCGCTGGAATAAGAGGTGTAAGAGCAGAAAAAATTGCCATTATAAAAGGATTAGCTGGTACTATTAAAGTTTTAACTAGTTCATTGCCTTCATATAATGCAAAGCCTGATTTTGATATGGTAATTGAGGGGAAAACTTCTTTGGCTGATACTTCATTAGTTGCTGCTTTGTTTTACTATATTTCAGAAAATATCAAGAAAAAAGGGACAATAATAACCAAAGATTCTGACATTGTAAAGTTACTGCGGTCTAATGTTAAATTATTGAACAGGCAAAGAAGAGAAGACATTTCAAAAAGGGCAGGCATTTATTGGTGTAATTACTTTGATGATAAACTAGAGAAGATTTACATATGAATTTATGTAATTTAATGCCTGGGTCTCAACCGTTCTTCAAAATCTGCTTTTAAAGCAAAGGTTCTGTTTATATCATTGACCCAAGCCTAATGTGCATAAATATGTAACTTTAGTAAAATTTAAAACAATTTCTAATTCTCAAAATTTGTAGTTTATCAAAAAATATCAAAATATTCTTTTGTACCAAGGTTTTTTTACTTCTAAATATTTTTCCTGATCTGATTTTTCCTTTTCAAATGATAACAATTTTGAAGTTACATAATCATGCATAACATTTATTTCTTGAGTTAAAGCACTAACACTATTTCTCACTTCAGAATATTCTTTTAAGTTAAACTTCTCTTGTCCTAAATCAGATTCTAAACCACCTAAAGCTGTATTTAGGGTTTCTATGTAAAATGAAATAAATGATTCTACCAAACGATCAGCTCTTCTTATTTCATATTCAATTTCCATTTTTTTATCTTTAGAACTGGCTAAACTCATCTGGTGTTCACTATCAACCTTTTCCTTCATCGATTTCATATCGTCATAATAAGTAGGTCCAAAATGGTAACCTTCATTATCATATTCTTTTTTTGAAATTCTTATTTCTTTTAATGCATCAAAAAATAATTCTGGAGCAAGTACTTCTGGCAAAATAGAAGACAAATGACAATAGACTTCTTTTTTAATATATTTATTTTGTAATACCCCCTCTACATATCTTTGAATATCATTAAATTTGCCTTTTCTTCCTTTTATTGCATTTCCTACTTCAACAGCAATTTCTGAAACTTGCTTGTCTAAATTTAATAATAATTCAATTCCACAACTTACATTTAATGGATTTAATGTAACTCTTTTCTCCCATTCCTGCATAGGAGAATTTTCATCATATAACAAAAATCTTGCTACACTTTCAATAACTTTTGGAAATTTACCACTATACTTTTTTGCTGATTCTAATAATTCCCTTGTAGGATCATAAGTTGTAACAAGTTGTGAACTAAAACCACTTCCTACTTGTCTAGTTGTTTTTCCTAATTCTATAAATCCTCTTAAAAGTTCTTTTTCCAAAGAATTTTTTACATCATCTTCTAAATTAAAAGTACTAAGTGCCTCTGCTAAAGTGTCAACATTCTCATCTGGAAGAACTAATTCAATTGCTTCACGTATATATCCAACTTTAGTTAAAACATTAAATTGTCTTGAAGGGGTTTCATATCCTAAAATCGGTACTCCATCTTTAATAGCTTTGTATACTAAATACTCTTCAAGTGTTACAGGTTTTCTAGTATTTTGTTTGGTTTTCATTTTAATTAATTACTGTTTGGTAGTGTCCATAATATATAAAATATATCATTAATAATTTTATCAAAATAACAATATTTATATATTAATTGTATTTATAATAAATAATGGTATACGAATTAGACTTAAAAGACAAGAAGCTACTGCACGAATTAGATTATAATGCAAGGCAGTCAAATAACCAGATAGGCAAAAAAGTCAAACTGAGTAAGGAAGTTGTCAAATACAGGATTGACAGAATGATTGAAAAGGGAGTTATTATAAGGTTTCATACTATAATAAATTACTTCAAATTGGGAATAGTAAAATACAAATTATACCTAAGGCTTACGAATGCTGATAAAAATAAAATAGAAGAAATTGCCGAATATTTCAATAATCACAATAAAACAGAATGGACTGCTGTTTTGACAGGGAGATGGGATATTATAGCTGGATTCTTGGTTCATAATGTAAATGAGTTTGATGATGAAGTGCAAATAGTGCTGAATAAGTTTTCTAGTTTTATAGCAGAAAAGGCTGTAACAACAACAGTATATTTAGTGCACAATTATAGGTTATTTTTAAAAAATGAAAACAAAGAAGTTGAGAGAATAGTTTACCATACAAGCAAGGACAATCAAGAAAAAATAGATGAAACAGACGATAAAATATTAAAAATTCTAGCTAATAATGGAAGAATGCCTGTAACTGAAATAGCAAACAGATTAAAGTTAACACCAAGAATAATTCAGTATAGGCTAAAAGAGCTTGAAAAAAAGAAGATTATATTGGCTTACAAAGTTCACATAGAACCAAAGGCATTGGAAAAAATTTTC
Source organism: Candidatus Woesearchaeota archaeon (assembly GCA_018302765.1). Lineage (GTDB taxonomy): Archaea > Nanobdellota > Nanobdellia > SCGC-AAA011-G17 > GW2011-AR18 > JACPCE01. The sequence continues at coordinate 421 of JAGVZG010000017.1, read as the reverse complement.
TGCAAGGCGATATTATATCTAGGAAATATAACGCAAAACAGGCTAAAAGCTTTGATGAGTTATACTTCTTCTCTTGAAGGAGTAATCTGGCCACAAAGAGTTATGGGAAGCTGGGATCTAGAAATAGATTTTGAAATAGATAGTTATGATAAATTCCAAGAAATAATTTTGGACTTGAAAGAAAAATTCCCAGATATAATAAAAAATCATGAATTCTGTATAGTATCTAAAGAATATAAATTAGATTTATATCATGACTGCGATAGAACTTACAAACAATAAATATTTTTACAATTCATTGATCAAAGAGGTTTCAATATTCATTGTTTGTCAATACCCCAAGGTCTTGCCTTGGGGGATAAACCTATAAGTATGAATGCGTAGCAAAATACTTATGATGAACTTTTCAAGTCCTATCATA
>JAGVZG010000027.1 GCA_018302765.1 Candidatus Woesearchaeota archaeon | reverse complement strand
TAAAGAATCCTGATGCATTCAAGGCACAGTTGAAAGACAAGACAAGTGTTACTGTTACTGGAACGTCATTAACTGTTTCAGGCATAACAGTTGCTTAAATTTAAATATTAATTAATACTTGATAATAACTAAAATGGCACTTAGTTTACCACCACCAATAATACAGAAAGTAGCAAGACTAAGAGCATTGCAATATAAAGGCAGTGACCTGGTTCTTTGGGATACTCCTTGTATACTTACTCCAATTCAGATGGAAGTTTATAAAAATTTTATTTTGCTTAAGGAATTTGGCAGTAAATGCAGGCCTTTGCAGTATCTTATAGCAAAATTGCAGGCCAAAACTGGAGTAAAAATAGTAAATGAGAAGTTTGGTTATGCAGACACATTATTGGATAAAAAGAGGCTGCTTGATTTTAATGTTGGTCAGTTTGAATTATTAGGTCATGGTAAAGTTGACATTATAAAATTAGATTTTGAAAGCCTTGAATTTATTTTCAAGACAAGTTCTACATATGCTCAGGAGTATAAATCTTTAGTAGGCCTACAAAAATTTCCTGTTGATTTTACTATGGCTGGTTTGGCAGCTGGCTGCTTAGAAGGTGTTTGCGGAAAACAAATGTTTTGTTTAGAAACAAGGTGTATTGCCAAAGGAGATGTTTTTTGTGAGTTTATTATCAAGCCGATAGACAAATGGAATAAAAAACAAATTAATGGATTTGAGAAATTTTTAAATAAAAATTATGAAAATCAGTTAGCTACAAAATGGAAGATTATTACTAAATAAATTCTATTTCTCTATCAAATTTTATTCTGTCTACTTTTTCATTAATTTCTCTAGGCAGATTTTTGAAGTCTAGAATTAATGCTACAGATGGCACACCATTCATTGGATTTGGCTTTATATCATGATCAATTACACTATAGCCGTGTTTTTTATAAAATGGCTCTTCGCCTTGTTTGCATGACCCTATAACACATTTTGGATTATAGTTTCTTGCTAGTGCATAAATTGCTGTAAGAGAAGTTCTTGATACCCCATTGCCACGGTATTCTGGATGTACACTATTTCTGCTGAATTCTACTGTTTCTTCAATTCTATAACCAAGACTTTTTATATTACTTAATAGGTCAAAATAAGCTAGAGTTGGAAGTAGATTAACTCTTATTTCTTCTAGTCTATTTTTATATAAGGCATATTTAATTTTATCAAAGCAACTATCACTTGTTCTCCACACAATATCTTCCAATTCTTTTTGCAGTGCTGTTCTTTTGTTTGTAGTAATCATTCTCATAGTCCCTATTACCATATTATTTTCTACAACTACCAGGTGTTCAGAAAAAAAATCATAAATATCTATATCTAAGCCATCAGTGTTTTTTTTTAAATAATTATTAAAAGTATATGCACTATATCTTGCTTTTAAGTGCCCAAGCAAATCTCCTCTATTTGTCACTCTTTTTATTTTCATATAGATATTAAACTTATAATTTTTTAATGATTGGTTTGGATGTTTTTTATCTTTTTAATAAATTAGTTAACTACTATTGAGTTATTCCAAATGATTTTTAAGTTAGATATGGAAAACTACATTATGGGAAGGGTGATTACAGGTATCAAGGGATTTGATAAACTTGTTGATGGTGGTTTTCCATTGGGTTCTATAGTGTTGCTTTCTGGCCAGCCAGGTACAGGCAAAACAATATTTGGATTAAATTATTTATTCAATGGTGCGAAAAAGTTTAATGAAAGAGGCGTTTTTATAACTTTGGAGGAAGATAGGAACAGTTTGTTGGAACAGGCAAAGCAGTTTGGATGGGATTTAGCTAAGTTAGAGAGGGATGGTTTATTGCAGTTAATAACAATTCGTACTTTTGAACTGAAAAAAGGTTATATGGAGCAGTTATTTAGTAAAGTTGAAAAATTTGGCGCAAAAAGATTAGTTATAGATTCTTTGTCTAGTTTATCTATAAAAATCCCAACAGCTTATATGAAATTGAATGAAGTTAATGATTTTGCTATCAGGAGATTTATATATGAATTTACTGACAAGCTTAAAGATATTAATGGCATTACTACTTTACTCACTCAGCAATCTTCTGAAAACCTAGTTGATAAAAGTGATCTGGCAGAATTTATGTGTGATGGTGTTATTAAAATTTCTTTTGAACCAATGGGTGGTAAATACTCCAGAAGTTTAATAGTCAAGAAAATGAGAAGAACGAGAAATGAAGAAGATATACATCCTCTTGAGATAAGCAAAGACGGAATAGTTATTCATGATATAAAGTGATTGCCTATGAATAAATTTAATGATATTTTAAAATTTAAATATGGAGATATAGTTATAGCTATAATAAATTCAAAAAACTATGTTGGTTTTGTTTTGAAGCTTTTTAAAGAACATTCAAGCGGTTCAAGGAAACTGGTTTTTGTTTCTGCAACTAAAAGTCATTCTTACTTTGTTGATTTATTGAAAAAGTATAAAGTAGATTATAACAATCTGTGTTTTATTGATACAATAAGCAAACTTGGTGGCGATACAATCAATGCCAAATCAAAGGTTATTTATGTTAATCACCCTTCTGACCTAACTGAAATTTCAATTAATATTGCAGGTTGTTTGAAAAGCACTAAAAATAATTTTGTAGTTATAGATTCATTATCAACGCTTTCTTTGTATAATAGTACTAATGATTTAGTTAAGTTTGTTCATTTGCTGTCCCAGAAGAATAAAAAGTCAAAGGCAGCAACTATCTTACTGGCTATAAAAGAGGAGTTAGATGAATCATTTATAAAAAAATTAAGCGGTTATTGTGATAGTGTAGTAGATCTTTCTGATGGAAAGGGAAATTACTTTGTTGAACCATGAAAAAAAGAAATCTAAAGAAAAAGAAGCAAGATAGCAAGCTGAATAAAAAATCAAAGAAGAATTTAGCTTTTAAACGTATTTCTACTGGAATAGTTGGGTTAGATAATTTAGTACAAGGTGGTTTTGTTGATGGGTCCACTAATTTAGTTTCTGGCGGCCCTGGTTCTGGCAAAACTATATTTGCACTGCAATTTTTGCTTAAAGGCATTGAAGTTGGGGAAAATGGTGTGTATGTTTCTTTTGAGGAAACAAAGGAAAATTTTTATAAGTATATGTCAAAATTTGGCTGGAATTTAATGGATTTGGAGAAGGCCAAGAAGTTTATATTTTTAAGATACAGTCCTGAGCAGGTTAAGGCATTGCTTCAGGAGGGCGGAGGGGAAATTGAGAGAGCTATGCAGGGAATAAAAGCAAAACGTTTAGTGATTGATTCAATAAATGGTTTTACTTTGTTGTTTCCTAATGAGCTCGCTGGCAGAGAAGCTTTGCTTGAGTTGTTTTCCTTAATATCAAAATATGGGTGCACAACACTTTTAACGCTTGAACAGGAAGCTGAGCCTGATAAACGAAAGGCTAGTTTTGTTGATTTTGAAGTTGATAGTGTTATGATTCTTTTAAATACTACTAAGGGGAACGTCAGAAGAAGAGTTTTTGAAATTATAAAGATGAGAGGAACCAAGTTTGAGGAGAAGATAATACCTTTTAGGATAAAAGACAAAGGAATAGTTCTTTATCCAGAAGAGAATGTTATTTAGTAAGCCTTATAATTTTTAGTATTTTTTCTGATTTTACAATGGATATTTACTTTGATTTAATAGCTAAAGATGATGAAGATTACTTGACTGATAAAGACCTAAAGGGAAAACTTCTTCCTGTTAATAATATTTTTAACGCTGAGAGAGAGGTTTTAGACAAAGATTTAATTCCTGCAATTATGCCATTACTTATTAGAAATTTCCCACATTCAAACTGGTGTACTACAGATTCGGGAGATATTTCAGGAATAGACAAATCACATAAGTATTGCAATGAAGATCATGTTGTAATTACTTTGCATGGAGGTATGATAAAGCTTTTGCCTCCTGAAAAATTACAACTAGCCATGGAAATGCATAAAAGAAAAACTGGAGGAGTTAGTGACGTTAGATCTTTTGTACTTACTGATTTATTTGATGAAGATCCTTTAAAGGTGTTGTTAAATGATTGCAGGCTTCTTGACAATACTTATGTAGATGTGGTAGCTTATGATCAGTTTTTAGAAGAAAAGATAATAAGAGGCTATACAAGTCCTTTTGCTGTAGTAAGGCCATTGAGTTTAGCTAGAGAAACAATTAGCGGTAATGAATCTGTTGAAAGATTGCTAGATCATTCTGGCGAAGTAAGAGATTCCCAAGTTATAGTTTATACTGGAGGCAAAAAAGAAGCTCAGAGGTTTATAGATAAAACAGTACATATAAAATGGTCAACATTAGGAGTTTGGCATCCTTTCAATCTTGCAGCTTTTAATCCTGAAAAATCACAAGCTCGTTTTTTGTACCTTGGATCTATTAGTAAATTCGGATTAAATGGTCTTTCTGATATATCCTATGAAGCATCTTTTGTTGGATATCATGCAGAAATTCCTGATATTTCTATAGCAGTTAATTAAAAAAAAAGAAAAAAATTACTGTATTCTTACAGCAATTTTTCCAGTACTTGTCTGGTTGTATGTTCCACCTGTCAATGAATAAGTAATGCTTATATCACCTTTGAACTTTGTTCCTTTTGGTGTTTGTGCACTTATATCATTACAAGTAAATACGAATTCTGATTTACCACCGTCACCAATGCTTGATGTAATGTCTACTCTAGTACATATATTTCCATCAGTTTCTATGAGAGAAGCAGATGCTATATTTAGAGTACTGCCTGCTCCATTTTGGACTTGGAATTTAACATTGCTAGCAGCAGATGCTGTTGCAACAAAGTCACCAAGCTGAGAACAACTTAGCGGTGGCGTTAATGTACAATTGTCTTGCACAAATCTTTCTGGGCTTAATACGCCAAAATAGACTAATGCACCTATCGCAATTAGAACTACTAATATTGCCCAGCCATATGTCATGAGAAATTCCATTGCTGCTTGAGCTTTTTTCTGTTTCATTTGATCACCTCTTATTAATTATAATGCCTCACTATACTTTGTTTTATTGCCGTATTTAAGCTTTGTCTTACTATTGTATAGTCAAAACAAATCTTTTTAATTGCTGAATAAAAAAAAATTAGAATGAGGGCACAAGCAGCAGTAGAGTATGTTATAATTTTAGGCATTGTTTTGTTAGTTTTAATACCTATTTTTTATTATTCTCTGTCTGAGTCAAACAGAACAACAAGATTAAATCAGGCAAGTGACATAGTAAATATATTAGCTAGAAAATCAGAAGCAGTTTATGCTTTGGGGTCTGGCTCTAGGGATTATGTTTGGATTAATGTGCCACAAGGAATCAAAGATTATTCTATATATAATAAAACAATAAAACTTTCATTTTACAGTCTTGGAGATGCAGTTGCTTTCAGTAGTGTTAATGTAACAGGTAGAATACCTGTTGTTGCTGGAGTTTATAGATTAGTTATTGAAGCAAAAGACAACAATGTTGTTGTAGGCCTGGCTAATGACACAACAGCGCCTGTAGTAATTAGTGTTTCTCCTTCTGGTACAGTTAGGGTTAGTGATATTACTTTGTCTGTAACAACTGATGAGCCTGCCAAATGTAAATATGATATTACTGACAAGAGCTATAGCTCAATGTTAAATTTTTTTGATGGTTCTGGCATAAGTCATACTAATTCTTTAAGCGGATTGACTAATGGAGATTATAAATATTATATAAGATGCGTTGACAATTTTGGCAACGTTATGATTTCTTCTTCATTGATTGATTTCAAGGTTAATTTAGATTTAAGTCCTCCTTCAGTAAGCGATACAAAGGTTAGTCCTATTAATTTAACAGCAGGAAGTTCTATTTGTGTAAATGCAACTATTACTGATAATGATGCTATAGATGGCGCTTGGGTTGTTATAAATACACCTTTTAATTACCCTCTGCCGGAAGAGCTAAATTATACTTTAAGTGATGTTGGAACATGCGCTGGTGTTGCCGGAGATGGAATTTATGGCACTTCCATAAGTTTACAAAGTGTTGGTTCTTGGTACATTAATACAAGCTTTGCTAGTGATATTTCTGGAAATACAGGATATCAAAGTCCTTATCCAAATTCACTGGTTAATGTGTATTCATCTAGCGGCATTGTCGGCAATGCTTTTGATTATAGAGTTCCAGATCTTGCATGGAATTTTAAGATCTCTTCAGGTTTGGGAATTACTGCTAGAGATAACCAGTCAACATTGACGTTATATACTTTAGATTTAAGCGATGATGATAAGAATACGCCGCCAAGTTCTGCTAGGTTTTATTATACATCTGTTGGAGATCGGTATGAAGGTTATATATTGCAGTTAAATAAAACTAGGAATGAATTTAGAGAATATGCTATTAGAGTCAAGACTGTAGATTCAGAGGTTTTGCCTTATACATTGATTGTTTATGCTTATTCTTCAGATGAACAAAATATTATTCTTGATAATGCAACAACATTTGCTATGAACAATATTGCTGTTTCAGGTATAAATCGTGGTTTTAATGAGATCAATGTGACAAAAACGGTGCTCACAGGCAAGAGCAACTTTGTGAAACTAAGGATCGCACCGCAAAATACAATGAATGGCAAGGTTGCACATATTAGTGAGGCAGACATAGGTGTTGTTATATGAAAACTGGCCAGATAAGTCTAGAATTTATTATAGCTATTTCTTTAGTGATTTTTATTTTTCTTATATTTTTTTCTTTTTACCTAGAAAAAAATGCAAGCATTAGAGTTTCAGATAAAGTTATTAAATTAAAAAGAGAATGCTTTAGGGTTTCTAATGCTTTAAGCAGCGCAGTGGAATTAGGGGACGGAGCTGTTATAGATTTTAATGTGTCTTCCAGAGTTTTTATCAATAGTGGTTCTATAATTGTTGAAGGTTTTAATACTAGCAGTGTCTGTAGCTATAGAGGCGACATTATAAATTCAACTTTTACTGGGAGGGTAAATATAATAAACAATAATGGTTTTGTAACTATAAAAAATGCTTAAAGCTCAAATAGTAATTATGGATTTATTTTTTGCAGTATTTTTGTTTATTGTACTTTTGGTATCTTTTTTTGTTAGCTGGAATGTATATCAGTTAAGATTTAGTGACGCTTTGATGCGTAATGAAGTTGAGCTTTATACTCTTCAGCTTGCAGACCAATTACTAAAAAGTCCTGGAGTTCCTGAAAACTGGGAGGATTTTAATTCCACGCCTGATTTAATAGGTTTGTCAAGCAAAAGTATTATTATTTCTGATAAAAAACTTGAGGCCTTTAAGAATTTAGGATATGCAAACATAGTTAATTCTACTAATGTTGGTTTGTATAATTTTTATTTTTTATTAGTTAAGGATAATGTGAGCATAGTGGAAATAGGCAACTATTCTTCTGGCCAGGCTGTCAACTTAAGAAGGAATGTTATATACAAAGATGGAGTAGCAAATGTTGAAATATCATTATGGAAGTAAGGCAGTTGTCTTTACTCTGGACGTATTGATTGCTATTACTATTTTTGCGTTGGTATATTTTGTTTCTGTCTATTATGTGTCAAAAGCTTCTGATAATGGATTTAGCCAGCTTCAGATGACTGCACTTGGCAGCGATATATTAGCATTATTAGACCATACAGGGGTTTTAGGCAGTTTGAATGCTAATTTGACTTATAACAAGACAAGAGAATTGCTTCCTGCAGGCTATGATATGAGGATAACTGCATATACTGCTGACGGGTTTAGTTTTGATACTGGGAATATTCAGTTGTCAGATAGATTTGTTGGTGCAGGAAAACGTTATTTTGCAGTTGGTTCAGACTATGGAGAAGCGAGGTATTGGATATGGGTAAAGGAGTAATGTTTACAATAATTTCATTTTTGCTTAGTATTATTTTTTTAGGATTAGTTTTTTTAATATTTAATTTGAATCAGTATACTAGTGAAAGTGCTATTCATGTTTCTTTGTTTAATCAGGCAAACAGCCTTTTTGATTCTTTAAGTGGAGCATTGGTGAATTTATTCTTAGGAAATTCTGGAGTTAGTGTTGGTTTAGCAGACGGACAGCTTTCAATAAGTCAGTTAGTTGACAGCGAGAAATTAAACAAGTATATTTTGCTTTATGATGGTTTTAAGTCTTTTGTTGAGAGCAGAGAAACTCATGTTTTTATAGACAATAGCTCTACTGCCAATACTAGAATTTATTTAACTCCTGTTAATATAGATTATTATTTTAGCAATGATAGTATTTACATGACAAATTTTAAAGATATAGATAGCGTTGTATTTACTGTTTATAAGTCAGATATTATGATTGACAATATAGACTGGAAGGAATTTAGCAGTGGCAATACAAGCTTTACTGTTGTATTTAAAAATCAAACTTCAACATTGCAAATGGAGAAAGATGTTGACTTAAGCAGTGACGTTGATGTTGAATTTAATAGATTAGTTTCTGGTGGGCCTTCTGAACTCAAATTAAATAAAAATGGCGCTGGTCTGTTTGAAGTAAAAACTTTTCAGAATGCTTCTGTTTTTTATAATATTACAATTACTTTTAACAATGCCACTAATCTGAAAGTTCATATGAATAACATTGTGAATATTTCATTTCCTGAGTTTGGACTTATAAAAGCTGCCAAGCCAAGGATTGTGTAACTATTCTTAAATAATTACAAATATTTATAACGTTGCAATGTAAAAAATCGTTAATGAAAAAGGTGTACAAGCGTTCTTCTCATAGTGTGAAAAATACTTCTGAAAGAAGACAAAGTCTGGATTTTTTAATGTTTTATTTTGTAAGTATTTCATTACTTATATTTTCTGTGGTGCTTTCTAATTTATGGTTATTGTATATTGGATTATTGTTTTCTTTGTTTACTATTGTTGGATTTTTTGTGATTAAATTCAGCAGCAAAAATAGACATATTAATAAGAAAGTTATTTCTGTAAAGCAGCCTGTTTCTGGAGATGTTAAATTACATTCTATGAGAAGATTTATCGCACTGAAGCATAACAAATATGAAACAGATTTAGATAAGCTGTACAGGCTGATTGAGAAATATCATGTTGTTAAGTTTTCTGAAGTTTCTAAATTATTTAATATTGACAATTCCAAGATAGAGCAGTGGGGAAAGATACTTGAATCTCATAGTTTAGCATATACGCATTATCCCACATTTGGAGAACCGGAATTAAGATGGAAGCAATAGAAGGATATACAATAAAATCTTATGGATTTAGTATTCAAGTAAAGATAATGGGTTTAAAAAACAGAGCAACTAATTATGAATTATCAATACCAAAGTTTTCTGTTCCTACATTAGCTCTTTTGGATTCTATAAAAACAGGCATTGTAACCAAGATAACACTTAGTTCTTCTGAAATTCTTGATCCTAAGTCAATAGACAAGATAAAAGAGAAATTTATGACTGCAGTTTCTTTAATGCTGAAAGAGGAAGTTCCGAATATAGATGAATCAACTAAAAATGTTTTAATAGGTAGATTAATGAATGAAATGGTTGGTTTAGGAGATATTGAATTTTTGTTGTTGGATGAAGGATTAGAGGAAATAGTAGTAAATTCTTCACAAGAGCCTGTAAGAGTTTATCATAAAAGATATGGATGGCTTATTACAAATGTAGTTATTGATTCTGAAGCCAAAATAAATAACTATTCTGAAATTATAGCAAGGCGTGTAGGAAGACAGATTACTTCTTTAGATCCTTTATTAGATGCGCATTTAGTTACAGGAGATAGGGCAAATGCTGTTTTGTATCCAATATCCTCAAAGGGAAATACAATAACAATAAGGAAATTTGCACGCGATCCTTGGACTGTAACAGACTTAATAAAAAATAAAACAGCTACTTCCCAATTGTTTGCTTTAATATGGCTTGCTATGCAATATGAAATGAATATTATAATAAGTGGTGGAACAGCTTCAGGCAAGACTTCTTTTTTGAATGTTTGTATGCCTTTTATACCATTAAATCACAGAATTTTAAGCATAGAAGACACAAGAGAGTTGCTTCTGCCAAAATTTTTGTATTGGGCTCCTTTAGTTACTAGACTTCCAAATCCTGAAGGCAAAGGTGAAGTTTCCATGCTCGATCTTTTAATTAACAGCTTAAGGATGAGGCCAGATAGGATAATATTGGGAGAAATAAGAAGGCAGAGGGATGCTGAAGTATTATTTGAGGCTATGCATACAGGACATAGTGTATATGCTACTTTGCATGCAGACAGTGTAGCTGAAACTATTAGCAGATTGATAAACCCTCCAATCAATGTTCCTTCAAATCTTTTAGAAGCAGTGCATTTGAATGTTGTTATGTTTAGAGATAGACGCAGAGGAATAAGAAGGCTGTACCAAGTTGGTGAGTTTTTAGTAACAGAGGAGCAGGGAGTAAATGTTGTAAGGCCAAATATAATTTATAGATGGAAGCCAGCTACTGATGAAATTATCAAGCATTCTGAAAGCGTTAAGTTTTTTGATAGTTTAGGTAGGCATACTGGAATGAGTCAGCAGGAAATCAACCAAGATCTTAAGGAGAAAATTAAGATACTTGATTTTATGGTCAAGCACAGCATAAGAAAGATTGATGCTGTAGGGAAAGTTATGAGGGAATTTTATTTAAACAAAGACAATTTAATTAAGCTTATGAACAAAGGTAACGTAAAGGAAATACTAAGATGAAAATACCTTTTTCCATTATTCCTCAGAATAAATTAAGGTCTATTTCAAAATCAGCTATGGGCTTAGCTGAACTGCCTAAGCCTTTTTTTCCTTATTTAGAAATGGACTTAAAGCAAGCTGATTCAGGATTTAATGCGCGTGAGTATATTTCAATGTGCGTTGTTGTGACTTTTGTTTATTTTGTTTTAATATTTTTTATTAGTTTTTTATTAATTTATTTTTTACTGTCAACTAATTTCTTATTTATTTCATTTTTAGCTTCTTTTATTATATCTTTTTTTATTTTTATGCAGCAGATGTTTTATCCTAAGTTAATTGCTTCAAGACGCATAAGAGACATAGATAGAAACTTACTTCCAGCATTAAGAACTTTATTAATACATATAAATTCTGGAGTTCCTTTATTTGATACTATGGTTGCCATATCGCACCAGAATTATGGTGGAGTTTCTAATGAATTTAAAAATATAGTAAAAAAAGTTAGTTCTGGATTAGCTGCAGTTGACGCTATAGAGGACTCAGCAACTAATAGTCCTTCCTTGTACTACAGAAGGGCACTTTGGCAGATTTCTAATGGCATGAAGGCAGGCAGTAATATTTCTTCTGTTTTGGAAGAAACACTGAATAATCTTTCAAAAGAACAGATAATACAAATAGAGCAGTATGGCTCACAGCTTAGCCCACTGGCTATGTTTTATATGATAATTGCTGTTATAATGCCTGCTTTGGCAATGACTATGCTGATAATTTTGTCTTCTTTTGTTTATCAGGAAGCTTCTACTATAAAGATGGTTTTCTTTGGAATTTATGTTTTTATATTATTCTTTCAGATAATGTTTTTAGGAATGATAAAGACCAGGAGGCCTAATCTTATAGGTTTTTAAAATGTATAAACTATTTGCTTCAATTTATCCCAGGCAGTTAAAGAATTTTTATACAAATTTGTTAATTTACTCAAACATAAATGTCAATCCTGATGGTTTTTTGGGTTTTATATTCTTGTTTAATTTCTTGATTGCTGCAATCTTAGGAATATTGTTTGGTAGGTTGTATGATGTGAATACTTGGATTTTTGGAATTTTTATTTTTGTTTTGATGTACTTGGTTTTATATCTGTGGCTGTTAGTTTATGCAGATAAAAAAGCTAGATTAGTAGATGAGATTCTGCCAGATGCTTTGCAGTTGATGGCTACAAATTTAAGAGCTGGTTTTACAACAGACAGGGCTTTGCTGTTGTCTGCCAGGCCCGAGTTTGGACCTTTGGAATATGAAATAAATATTGTTGGAAAGGAAATTACTGCTGGTAAGCCAATTGAGGAAGCTTTGTTTAATATGACAAAAAGAGTGCAGTCAGAAACTTTGTCCAGAACTATAAATCTGATTATTTCTGGAATAAAATCTGGAGGCAAATTAGCAGATCTGCTTCAGCAGAGTTCTAATGAACTAAAAAATCAGAAATTAGTTGATAAGAAGATAAGAACTAGCGTTAATATGTACACTATATTTATTTTCATAGCAATAGTATTTGGTTCTCCTGTCTTGCTTGGCTTAAGCACATTTTTAGTAGATATTTTAGTTAGTACTTTAAAAAATGTTCAGTTTTCCTCTAGTGTTGCAGCTAGTTTTAATACACCGTTAGCTGTGAAGGCTATAAATATTAGTCCTTCCTTTATATTTAATTTTGCTTTATTGATATTGATAACGACTTCAATAATGGGTGCGTTTATTATAGGACTAATTAGCAAGGGAAAGGAAAAAGAAGGAATAAAATTACTGCCTGTACTTTTGGGCTTGTCTTTGTTGGTTTTTTTCTTAGTTAGATATGGTATACAGATTTTGACTGCTGGGTTTTTTAGCTAATTTTATAAAGGACTTTTCTTTTTAATTTATATGGATATTGAGGTTTGTGCTGTAAGCGGCTATTCTGATGTAGGAAGGAATATGACTGCTGTTAGAGTTGGAGACGAAGTTGTTATATTAGATATGGGTGTAAGTATACAGGCCATTTCAACTTATGAGAAAGAGGAAGGCTCTACAAAAATGCTTTCTGCCCAAGAATTAATGGATATAAGGGCTATTCCAGATGACAGAAAAATAGAAGACTGGAAGCACATGGTAAAAGCAATTATTTTAGGCCATGGACACTATGACCATATTGCAGCTGTACAATTTTTAGCTGAAAAATATAAGTGCCCCATAATGGGTTCTCCTTATACTCTACAAGTTTTAAAGTCAATACTAAAAGATGATAATATAAAATTATCAAATAAATTTGTTTCTGTTGAATTGGATGACACAATTAAAATCTCTGATAACATAAAGATAGAATTAATTTCTATGTCCCACTCTACATTACAATGTGCAATGATTGCAGTCCATACTCCTAATGGCATTGTTTTGTATGCCAATGACTTTAAATTTGATAATGATCCTGTGTTAGGTGATAAGCCAAATTACAAAAGATTACAAGAAATTGGTAAAGAAGGAAATTTAATTGCCTTAGTTGTTGAGTGTATCAATGGTTTAGTGGAAGGCAAAACTCCAAGTGAGAAAGTTGCTAGAGAATTATTAAAAGAAGTTTTATTAGAGACAGACAGCAAGGGTAAAGCAATTTTTGTTACAACATTTGCTTCTAATATTGCCAGAATAAAAAGTGCTATAGAATTTGGCAAGAAATTAGGGAGAAAGGTTGTTATACTTGGGAGAAGCATGGTTAAATACAATGAATCTGCTGAGCATTTAAGCCTTGTAAAATTTTCTAGAGACGCAGAAATAATAGGTTATGGCGGACAGAGAAAAAGAAAACTTAAAGAGATAGATGAGAAAAGGGAAAAATATCTGGTGATAACTACTGGGTCGCAAGGTGAGCCTGGTTCTGTTTTAGATAAAATTGTAAATAAGCAACTTCCTTTTAATTTTAGAGAGGGAGACATTATAGTTTTTTCATGCAGGACAATACCTGTGCCTATGAATATTGCCAACAGAGATAATTTAGAAAATTCTTTGAAATCAGCTAAAGTTAGGATATTTACTAACGTCCATAGTTCTGGCCATGCTTCTCTTGAAGACATAAGAGATTTTATAACAATGGTAAAACCGATGCACATAATTCCTTCTCAGGGAAACATGGCAATGGAAAGCTCAGTTGCTAAAATGGCTGAAGGTTTAGGTTACAAATTGGGAGAAAATATTCATATCGTTAGTGATGGACAGAGATTGAAGTTTTGATTTAGTAGGAGAAAAATGAATTAATATCATGAAATGTTTTGTCTTGAAGTTTGAAATTAATGAAGATACAAATACAGTTACTTTTATTTTCTTTTGATATTATGAAGGAACTTATAGTGGTAGTAATATTCTATTATGTAGTAGTTACAAATAGAAAAATTTATAAATTTTTTTATTCACAAATCATATTTTGATAAAAAAAGTGAGATTTTGTATTTGCGCTTAAAGATTATTAACCTTGATACTTAAAATAAATGCTAGAATCTAAAAATAGTAAACAAAAGATTTAATAGATTTATTCAGATCAGCTTTCTATGGTTAAAAATAATGTAGAATTATTGGCGCCTGTAGGATCTTATGAATCATTAATGGCTGCAATAAAGGCTGGAGCTGATTCTGTTTACTTTGGAGTAGAACAGCTGAATATGAGAGCAAAGTCAGCTGATAATTTTACTATAAAAGACTTAAAGAAGATTGTGAAAATATGCAAAAAAAATAATTTAAATTCTTATCTAACTCTTAATACTGTTTTGTATGATCATGACATTCCATTAATGAAGAAGATATGTGACGCAGCCAAGGAAACTGGAGTTAGTGCTGTTATTGCCAGTGATATGGCTGCCTTGGTTTATGCTAATTCAGTTGGATTAAGCGCAAATTGCTCAACGCAATTAAATATCAGCAATATAGAAGCTGTTAGATTTTATTCTAGGTTTTCAGATATAATTGTTCTGGCTAGAGAACTAACTTTGAAGCAGATAACAGATATTTGTAATGAAATTAAGAAAGAGAAAATTAAAGGACCTAATGGAGAATTAGTAAAGATAGAGATTTTTATTCATGGCGCTATGTGCGTTGCCATATCTGGAAAGTGTTATATGAGCTTGGCAACGTTCAATTCTTCTGCCAATAGGGGGGCTTGTCTTCAAAATTGCAGAAGATCTTACAGAGTTATAGATGATGAGACTGGAGATGAATTAGTTTTAGATAATAAATATGTTATGTCTCCAAAGGATATTTGTACTATAAGCTTTATTGACAAGCTAGTAAGTTCCGGCGCAAGTGTTTTCAAGATAGAAGGAAGAGGGAGAGGGCCTGAATACGTTTATGCAGTAACTAAGGCTTATAAGGAATCTATTGATTCTTATTTTGATGGGACTTATACAAAAGCCAAAGTTATTGAATGGATAAAACACTTGGAAACTGTATTTAATAGGGGTTTTTGGAATGGTGGTTATTATCTAGGAAAAAAATTAGGAGAATGGAGCGGTGCTTATGGTTCTCAGGCAACAAAGGAGAAATTTTTAATTGGTAGTGTTATTAATTATTTCGCTAAATCCAAAATTGCTGAATTTATTTTGCAATCTGGTTCTTTAAGTGTTGGAGATGAAATTATTGTTACTGGTCCTACTACAGGCGTTGTTCAGTCTAAGGTTGAAAGCATAATAAAAGACGGTGAGTTTGTAAATTCTGTTTTTAAAGGAAACAGAGCTACTGTTCATACAAATGAAAAAGTGAGAAAAAATGATAAATTATTTTTATTAAGAGATAGAAATGTTAAAAATAATACACTATAGAAACAAATGTATTGGTTGTGGTGTTTGTATAGAACATACGCCTGACTGCTGGTTTATTGATTTGGATGGTAAAGCAAGACTTAAAGGCTCAATGAAGAAAAAAGATTTTTATGTTCGTGATGTAACTCAGGTTGAAGTTGCTGAAAATGAGCAAGCTGCCAAGGATTGTCCTGTAAAAATTATCAAAGTTCTTAAGTAATATTAACAGAAGTATTTATTCTACTATAATTAATTATAAAAACGTTTTGAATTTTTTACAGTTATGAAATTTGCTCATTTTAGTGATTGCCATATAGGAGGATGGAGGGAAGACACTTTAAGGAATATTAATCTAAGAAGTTTTGAAAAGGCAGTTGACATTTGTATAACAGAGCATGTCGGCTTTGTTATTATTGCTGGTGATTTATTTGATACTGCTTTGCCTTCTATTGAAATTTTAAAACAAACAGCAAAAATATTAAGCAAATTAAATGATTATGATATTCCTGTTTATATAATTCCTGGTTCGCATGATTTTTCTGCTTCTGGCAAGACAATGCTGGATGTTCTTGAGAATGCAGGTTTAGTAACTAATGTTATGAAATTTGAAGAGGGAAAATTGCAGTTTACTACAGACAAAACAGGAGTCAAACTTACAGGTATTTATGGAAAAAAGGGAGGTTTAGAAATAGTAGACTATGATAAATTAGATAAAGTTCATCTTGAGAATGAGGATGGATTTAAGATATTTTTATTTCATACTTTAATTAATGAGCTAAAACCTAAAGAATTTGAAATGGTTGAAGCTAGTTCTTTGTCAATATTGCCAATGGGTTTTAATTATTATGCTGGCGGCCATCCTCATTTTGTTTATAGTAAATACCACAATAGTTATGGCCTTATATCTTACCCTGGTCCAATTTATCCAAATAATTTTCAGGAGCTTGAGAGTTTGAAGCATGGCGGATTTTTTATTGCGGATGTAAAAGAAGGAAAAGTTGAAGCAAAACATATACCGTTAAATATTCTAGAAGTTGTATCTTATTTTATAGATGCTAATGATAAAACTCCTAGACAGGTAGAGCAAGATATTTTAGACACAGTGCAGAATTATAAAGGTAAGATATTAACTTTAAGAATTGAAGGCTGCATTAAATCTGGAAAATTAAGCGATATAAATTTTAAGGGTTTATTGGAGAACTTTAAAGATGCTTATTATGTGTTAAAAAATACAAATAAGCTGACTACTAATGAATTTAATGAGCTTTCTGTTGATCTGAGGAATGTTGATGACATAGAAATATCTGTTATTAAAGAACATTCTAAGCAATCTATTTTTGATGAATATAAAATATTAGATATTATCAAGGTTTTGGACAAAGAAAAATTTGAAGGAGAGAAAAATTCAGATTTTGATAATAGAGTTGTAAAGGATATTGCTGATTTGATAGGTTTGTAAAATGCTATTGAGAAAAATAAGATTAAAAAATATAAGGAGCTATATTGAACAGGAACTTGTTTTTCCAGATGGAGTAACCTTGCTTTCTGGAGACATAGGTTCTGGTAAAAGTACAATTTTATTGGCTGTAGACTTTGCTTTATTTGGAATAAGAAGAGGAGAATTGTCTGGATCTGCCTTGCTTAGAAATGGTGCGAATGAGGGGTTTGTTATTTTAAATTTCTCTATTGATGAAAAGGATGTTATTATTAAGAGAACACTGAAGAAAACTGTTAACGGTATAGTTCAGAATTCTGGTTATATTACTTTGAATGATATTACTCAAGAGTTAACTCCTGTTGAATTAAAGCAGAGGATTTTGGACATAATTAATTATCCTCCAGAGATGTTGACTAAAAAATCATTGATTTATAGATATACAGTTTATACCCCACAGGAAGAGATGAAGTTAATATTACTTGGGGATAAGGAATATAGAATAGAAACATTAAGAAGAGTGTTTAATATAGACAGATATAAAAGAATAAAAGAAAATTCAAAGATTGTTTTAAACGAAGTTAAGCAGAAGAAGAAAGAGTATTTGTTGTTAGTTTCTGATTTAGAGTCTAAAAGATTAAAGATTAAAGAAATAGAACTGGAGCTGATTAAAGTTAAGGATAAAATTGAAATAAATAAAAAAAGATTAGAAGCTAGTTCAAGCTTAATAGCTATTAAAAAGCAAGTAATTACAGATTTTGAGCAAAATATAGCTAAATTAAATGAATTTAGAAATGAACTTGAGATTGTAAATCATAGTATAAAATCTAAAGATGAATTGAAATTAAGAATTTTAAACCAATTAAATGTTCTTGAAAAACAAGTCTTAGATTTGTCAGGCAGTATAAAGATATCAGGTTTTGAAGGTTTAAAAGAAAAAATAATTCAAAATGAGAAATTTCTAGACACTTTGGATAAGGAATTAAGAGAAATTACAAATAAAAGAGTAGAGACAAAAAGCAAAAAATTAAACAGTGAAGAAATAAAATCAAAGATAACAAATTTAGATTTTTGCCCTTTATGCAGACAAGGCGTTTTTCAGGAGCACAAACATGAAGTTAGTAAAAGAGAAGATGAATTAATTAAAAAATTTGAATCTGATTTAGATATTTTTTATAAGAAAGAAAATGATATGGTTCTGAAAATTAAGCAATTAAAGGAAGATTTACAAAATTATCGTAGTCAAGAGAAAGAATATGAGATTTCTAAAGTTAGATTTGCTGAGTTGGAGGCAAAGAAAGATATTATTAAGGGTTTAAAAAAAGAGCAAGAAGATATTGAGTTACTTGTTAGGGAAATATTACTTAAGAAGACTAATTTGGAAGATGATATTTTTAAACTCAAAGATATAGAAATTAATTATAAGTCAGCTAAGAATGAATTAGATATTTTGTTAGATGAGCAGAAAAAATTAGAGCTTGGTGTTGCTTTATTCAATAAAGACTATGATTTGTTGAATAAAGATATAATACAGATAAGATCTGAGATAGAATACAAAGAAAAAGCTAAAGAAAAGCTGGATTACTATATTAAATTGCAGGACTGGCTAGATGGTTTTTTTGTCAACCTTGTTGATCTCATAGAAAGAAAAATTATGTTGAAATTGCACAATGATTTCAATCTTTTATTTCAGAAGTGGTTTTCTATGCTTATGGACAATGACATAATAAAAGTTAAGCTTGATGAGGAATTTACTCCTTTAATAGAACAGAATAGTCATGATATAGAATATGAAAATTTAAGCGGTGGAGAAAAGACAGCTTGCGCTTTAGCATATAGGCTTGCATTAAATCATGTAATCAATACTATTATGTCATCAGTGAATACAAAGGATTTAATTATATTAGATGAACCTACAGATGGATTTAGTTCTGAGCAGTTGGATAAAATAAGGGGTGTTTTGTCTGAATTAAATATGAGACAAGTTATTATTGTAAGTCATGAATCTAAAATTGAAAGTTTTGTTGATAATATTATTAGAATAAAAAAAGATGGACATGTAAGCAGTATTAGTTAGTTTTATAATTTATATTATCCTTGTGTTTGTATGACAAAAAGGGTTTTCATAATTCATGGCTGGGGAGGACATCCTGAAGAAAAGTGGCTTTCTTGGTTGAAGAATGAGTTAATTGAAAATAGATTTGAAATTAGTGTTCCTGCAATGCCAGATACTGATGAACCTAAAATTAATTCTTGGGTTGGTTATTTAAGCAAAATTGTTGTGAAGCCTGATGAAAATACTTATTTTGTAGGACATAGCATTGGATGCCAGACTATTATGAGGTATTTGCAAAATATAAATACTAAAATAGGCGGTGCAATATTTGTTGCAGGCTGGTTTAACCTAGTTAATATTGAAGATAAAGAATCAGAGAGAATTGCCGTGCCTTGGCTAAAAACTAAAATAAACTTAGCTAAGACAAAGAGCCATTGCAAAAAATTTATTTCAATATTTTCTGAAAATGATCCTTTTGTGCCTTTAACTGATTCTAAAATATTTAAAGAAAAGCTAAATGCAAAAGTTATATTTGAAAAGAATAAGGGCCATTACACTGAGAATGATGGCGTTGAAAAAGTTCCAATTGTTTTAGAAGAATTACTAAAAATTTCAGCTTAATGATTTCACTGCTTTTGCTATTGGGGTTCCTTCTAATAAAACTCTTCTTTTTACTTCCTCAAACAAGTGCTTTTTATTATTCTGCTTTAGGTGATCGTCAATTTTTTTGATTAAAGTTTTTGTTTTCTTTAGTCCATAGAGAGCAGCTGCCAATGCATCTTTTTCATGTTTATTTTTTAGTTCTATAAATTCTTTTTTTGTCTTTAAGAACTCATTGACTATTTTTATTTTTTCTAGGTGTCTTAAATCATGATCTGGAGTTATTATTTTAGCGCCAATTATACTTGCCAGTTTTTTTGTTAGTGAGGGGCATTGATATACATCACATCCAATTATAAACACTTTGCCGTGTTTTGTTATTTCCAGTGCTATTTTACTTAGATTAAACTCTCTTCCAGAGTCAATATGTATTATATTACCTTCAATATCCAATAATGCATATGCTCCAACTGTACCAGGATCTATCCCTGCAATTAGTAATTTTCCCAATATTTTTATATTAATGTTAAAATTTAAATGCATTTCTAAAAAACATACTATTTATAAACTAGGTATTGTATCAGTAGTTTGAATATAGATGAAAATAGAAGAATTAAATTTGAATCCTAATTTATTAAAGGCTTTAAATGATTTAGGATTTACTGAATTTACCCAAATACAAGAGAAATGTATTCCTGTTATTTTAGAAGGCAAGGATATTTTTGGACATTCCAGTACTGGGTCTGGGAAAACTGCAGCTTTTGGTTTGCCTATATTTGAGAAGTTAGAATGTGGTAAAGGTATTCAGGCTTTGGTATTGACGCCTACTAGAGAATTGTGCGTTCAAGTTACAGAAGCTTTACGTAGTTTTGCAAAATTTTTACATACAAAAGTTGCAAGTGTTTATGGCGGTGTAGGAATTGAACCACAAATTGAGGCTGTAAAAAAAGCAGACATTGTTGTTGGGACACCTGGTAGGATTTTAGATCATATAAATAGAAAGACAATTCATTTAAACAATGTCAAGTTTTTTGTTCTTGATGAAGCTGATAAAATGTTTGAGATGGGTTTTATTGACGATGTTGAAGACATAATGAAATATATTCCTAGTAAGAAACAAACTTTGTTATTCAGCGCTACTTTGCCTCCAACAGTTATGCATATAATTAACAGGCATTTGAGATCTCCGGTTACTATAAAAGGCCATGTACACGTTGATAAGTGTTTATTAAAGCAAGTTTATTATGACCTTAAAACACCTGAAAAATTTTCTTTGTTAGTTCATCTAATTAAGAAAAATCTAAAAGGTTTGGCTATAGTTTTTTGTGGTACTCGCAGAGAAGTTGATGTTTTAAGTAGAAATTTATCCATGCAAGATATTAGAGCTGTTCCTATACATGGCGGATTAACACAAAATAGAAGGCTTAAAGCTCTTGAAGTATTGAAGGGAAACGATAATGCTGTATTAGTTGCTACTGATGTTGCTGCCAGAGGCTTAGACATAAAAAATGTATCTCATGTTTATAATTACGATGTTCCAAAGAGTTCAGAGGACTATATTCACAGAATTGGAAGAACTGCTCGTGCTGGCATGCAGGGTGATGCTGTTACATTATTAACTGAAAGAGACCATGAAAATTTCAGGAGAGTTTTAAGCGACAGATCAATACAAATACAGAAAGTAGTTCCTCCACATTTTGAAATGGTAAAATTCCAGAGGTTTCATGAGAAAAGAGAGCGTGGCGATGGGAATTTTAGAGTGTCAAGAGACCACTCTAAGAACACTGGATTTAGAGGAGATTCAAGAGATAAGTCCTTTGGTGAAGAAAAGAAACATTTTGGAAATCGTTCAGGTTCTAGCAGAAGAAGATGGAATAATTAAAATTTTTGAATATTAAATTAGCAAAATATTTTTTTGTAAATTATGTTTCAGAAATATTTATATAGTGGTTATTATATTTAAACATATATGAAAAGAGGCTTACTAGTTTTAATTACTTTTTTATTAACAATAGCTTCAGTATCTGCTTTAGAGGTAACTTATGACAATGTACAATCTGAATCTCTTCCAGGCGATAAAATCAGTTATCTTTTACACCTTAAAAACAATGAGGATTCAAGTTTAGAGCTGAAATTTAGATCTCCAGACTTGAACTGGCTACTTGATCAAGAAGGTATGAAACTTACTATTGCTCCAGGACAGACAAAAGATTATTCAATATCATTTAAACCTTTAAGCGGCAATAAAATCTTGGCTGGTAATTATATTGTAAGGATTATTGTTTCTACACAATTAACTAATGTTGAAAAACTTTTGACTGCACAAGTTCTAGGATATAGAGAAGTTTTGGATGTAAATTTTGCTACAGATACAGTTATAGATCCTAGGAGAGGAACTATTATAAAATTATATGTTAAAAATAAAAACCTTGTTAATTTAAATAATCTTGATTTAGAATTAAGCAGTGAACATTTTAAGTTTACCAAGACTTTAAGTTTGGGCAGATCAGAAGATACAATCTTGGAATTTCCAGTTAAATTAGATCCAGATACACTTAGAGGAAATTATGAGACTAATGTAAAAATAAGTCTTGGAAATAATTTAATGATAGATAAATTATTGTCTTATTCTGTTCAGGAATATCAAGAGCTTAAGCAATTGACATTACCTGAAACAAGATTTTTATTGACTGGAGAAACAGTAACTTTTGAAAACACAGGTAACACTCCTGTGACGCAAACACTTACAAGGGTATTTGGTTGGTTTTCGTATAAATTTGCTTCTTTTAATCCTGAACCTAGTAGCGTTGAGAAAACAGATGAAGGTTATGTTGTAAAATGGGACTTGAATGTTCCTGCTCAGAGTAATAAGAGTGTAAATTACGCTGTTAATTACAGACTGCCAATAGTTATTCTATTAATTATTATTATTGCTTTGTTAGTGTGGTACGTTGTAAGGCAGAGAAATGCAGTTGTTGTTGTTAAAAGGGTCTTTGCTATGCATACAGAAACTGGCAGTGTAAAAGTTATGAAGGTTTTAATAAACGTTAGAAATAGGGGCGGATTAACTGTAAATAATCTTAGAATTGTTGACAGAGTACCAAGTGCAATTAAGTCCCCCACACAACATGGGATGCTAAGGCCTTCTCATGTTAAAGCTGTTCCAGACGGCACAATTTTGGTATGGGATTTACCTTCAGTAAAACCTGGAGAGGAAAAGATAATTTCTTATAGGATTGAAGGAAAAATAAATGCTATGGGTAAGTTAGTACTGCCTGCAACTGTGGCTAAATATTTACTTTTAGGAAGAGCTGTTACTGCTAGAAGTTCTACTGTTTCTTTGACAGAGAAAAAGTAAACTAAAATCTTTCTATAATTCTGTAGTTTGTTACTTTTTCTAGATAAAATTGTTGATTTTGATTAACAGTTCTTTTTCCCCCATTTAATTTAACTTCTGTTGCAGCAACTAAAATATTATTATCTAATTTTCCAAATATATAATAAATACCTATTCTATTTGCGTCTGCCCATGTAACTTCGGCTATTTCTATTACTCTAAATGGACCAAAGTTTCCTTTCAAATCTGGCAAATTTTCTAAATCCACATTGTAAAAGCAATGAGAAATTTTTATAAACTTTGTTAATACTGTATAATTATGATTATAGAAAGAGGGACGATAAAAGTAGTTTGGTTAGCTAAAAATTCAAAAAGAATACGTTCTATGATGTTTGAGGATTTAAAGGAAGCTGATAAATTCGGCAAAACTAAGAGAGACTATCTAATATTTAAGTTAATTAAACACAACAAGATGAGGTCTTTTGAGTGGGAAGTTCTACCCTATGGTAATTATAAACAGTATTTGAGTTTAGTTAGGAATTATCAGAAATTTGGGATAAGGTTTCATAGTTTACTTGAAGGATTTTTTAATAAATTGTAACATTTTGTAACTTGTAAATTACAAATTTTAAAACAGAAATATTTATATTTTTATTACTTTTATATAGTTATAACTAATTATTACTATGTAGAGATATAAATGAATAAAATATTATTAACTTCATTATTGCTTGGTTGTGCCAGTGCAGGAGAAGGAACTTTTTATAATGAAGACTTATCTAAAAAGCAGGATTTAGCAGTTAGAAGAGATTTACAAAGACCAGATTTAAAGATTGAAGATTTAACAGAATTGCCTGATTTAATAACTTATGATTTGAAAACAACAGATTTATTTTTTCCTGATTTAACAGTAGAAGACTTATCCTTGCCTTTGGATTTAACTATCCCCCCAGAATTATATATTCCTTCAAAAATTCCAAAAAATCCAACATTTCAATTATTAGGTAACTATCCTACAGGATATTTGCCAATAAGCATTGTTGCAAGTGATTTTGACTATGATGGTAATATAGATTTAGCTGTTGCAAATAATGGAGAAAGAACAGTTAGCGTATTAGTGGGAAATGGAAATGGGACTTTTAAGCCACAGGTAAAATATAACTTAAGATACCAGCCATGGAAGATTGTTTTATTAGGCAATGATATTCTGACTGCAAATGCAAATTACAATAATCTGACACATTTAGGAAACCAGAATGGAATATTTGGTACAATAAATATTTATCCAACACAAAGAAGCCCATTTGATGTTACAGTAGGAGATTTTAACAATGATGGTTTATTGGATATTGTAGCGGTTGCTAGTTTTGACAATGGAATTGCCTTTCACAATGGTTTAAATTATTCTAATTATAGATTTATGCCAATAGGAATTGATGAGAGAGCTATAGTTTCATGTGACTGGAATGATGATGGTAATTTAGATATTGCATTAACAAGTGGTGGTTTGGATGATTTAATAGTGGCATTTGGTGATGGGAATGGCAGTTTTAACAATTTAGTAAAATATCATGCTGGTCATGGCGTTGCTTCAGCTTTGAATGTAGATATTAATAATGATAGTTTAGAAGATATTGCAACAGCGAATTATAATGGAAACAGTGTAAGTATTTTCAAAAATATAGGAAACGGAGTATTTCAGCATGATGGGAATTATTCAACAGACTGGCAGACAAGAAATGTAAGAAAAGGTGATTTTAATAACGATGGATATTTAGATTTAGTAACTGCGAATATAACTGGCGGAACTGCAAGTGTGTTAATCAATAGAGGAAACGGTATATTTAATCCAGCTATAAATTATATAGCAGGTAATTTTGTTGATTCTTATGACGTTGCAGTTGGAGACTTTAATAACGATGGAGATGATGATTTTGCTGTTGTGAATATGAGGTACAGCAATGTTGCGGTTTTTATTAATAATTAATGTTTAATATTATAATTCTCTAGATATAACTTTTGAGATTAATCTTGCTCTTAAGTGAGTAGGCATTCTTTCATCATAGCCTAGTACTTCCAATTCGTCAATACCAAATTTCTCGGTATTTAAAGTTCTTGATGTTCCAGTACTGAAATAATAAAAATCAGTATATGAAAGTGAAGTTATATAACTAACATCAATATCTTCAATTCCTCTTGCTCTTTCTAAATCGTTTTTTATCCAGTTGAAAATCTTTTTCATACATTTCTCTGGAGTATTTTTTCTCTCTTTTAAATCGTGATAAATATATGGGGTTAATGTCCAGAATATTTGCGCATTTGTTCCTTCTGAACCTATTATCAAATTATGGATATCTTTTACTTCTGATATTGGTGTTTCTATACTTGCCATATATTTTATAAATTCCTGTCCAAATTCTGAAAGGAAATCATTTTTGAATACTTTATCCTTGATATTTTCGTCCATTGCTATAGTTTCATTTGAGTATACTTTTGGCAGTATAAGCCTAACTAAATGACTTAACGGTCTTCCATTTATGTATCTCTTTTGATTTTCATTCAATGAATTAAAACCATATGGTTCTAATAATTGTTCAGCATTAAATTTTTTTATTAATATATTTGCAGGTTTTTTCTCTGACTTTGTTAATTCATTAAGCTCTTGATAAAATTCTCTGTTAATTCCTTCTGGTTCAGAATTGTTTACTAAAATTGCATCTACAGTTCTTCTATTTTGTTCAAGTAATCTTCTATACTTAGATGCAGTTTCTCTTATCTCTGTTTCTTTATCTGGGCTTTTTGTGTCTGTTTTTCTTGTATGAAAAAAATGCTCTTCAAATTCTAAATATAGATCTATGCTGTAGTCCATTGTTGTTTATTTTGAAATTAATCATAAGCTTTATATATTTTACTACTTATTAGTAATGTATGGATTTAACTTATATAGAAAATGCGAGAAAGCTTCCACATAATGAGAGGATTAAAAATAGAAATTTGTTTTTAGATAGTGTTACAAATAGTTTACCTATAAATGGCAAAATGTATGTACTAATCTCTCCTTCTTATGATTTGAGGGAAACTGCACCTGACTTAGGCAACTCGCTAAAATCTAGATTTGATATTGACAATGTGAAGGTTTCTAGGTCTCCTCGTATTCATAGTGAAACATTGCAATCTGACTTAGATCACCTTTGTTCAGAAGCTAGTAGTTCAAATTTGATTGTTTATCTGGCTTATCATCTTTGTGATCATTACATACATGACTTACCTTCAGGCGGGCATCGCTATGGACATCATATTGTTGAAGCTGCAGCCCTAGCTAAGCGTTTAGGAAAAAATTTAGTTGTTGGTTATCTTGATGACTGTGGACACTCTCACAATGGCAGTGAAGATCATTTAGCTCATGTCGAAGTAAATTTTAAATTATTCAATGTTGGCGGTTCTTTTAAACGCGATTAAAATTGTTTTTAGTGAACATATCTAATCTTAGGTAATAAATAATACTGAATCAATAAAAATAGTACATGAAAAAATATATAAATAACTTGAACTTCTCAATATTGTCACACAATGGCAAGTGATTGTATTCATCAACATTGAAAGAACTTCTTTTAATAATTTAAAGTCTAAAAATCAGCCTTTAGAGGATACAAGCGTAAATTACGCTGATTGTATTCATTGTTGTTCCTAAGAATTCAGGACTTAAGAAATACAGGGAATTGGCATTATCTATTTTTAATATAAATTGTAAAAACTTATTTGAAGTTAGGGGAGAGGACGTTCCTTTTTGGATTCAACAATTCCAAGATCAGGGTAAAAAAGCTATAGGTTTCACAGGAGAGGATTTATACACTGAGTTTAATTTAGAAACAGATTATAAATTAGAAATATTAAAAAGGATTGAATGGGATGATGAAATGGCTTTATTTGGAAAGCCAGCTTTGTGTCTAATTGGTTCTAAAAATTATACTCTACAAGATTTACCTAAGAATCTTATAGTATGTTTGCCATATAAATATAAGAATGTCGCAAACAAATATCTTAAATCATTAGAAGATCAAGGTTTCACTTTTAAGAAAATTTATGTTAATGGTTGTGTTGAGATGAGTTGCAGTGAGGGAATTGCAGATTTAATTATTGATATTGTTTACACTGGCAATTCTTTATTTAGATATGGTTTACAAGTTTATGATAAAATAATGTATAGTGACTTTTTGATTCTGGGCACTAAAGAAAGTTTAATAAATCAAGATAAGGAGGTTTAAATGAGTATGGCGGGTGTAGTTCAATGGTAGAATACGGGACAAAGATCTTTGATCTTCTCGAGTGTGGACTCTACCGTAGAAACAGTCATCCTGTGACAGGGGTTCGATTCCCCTCACTCGCTCCATTATTTTAAAAAAATGGCAGAAATAGAATTAGCAAAAGGGACAAAGAATATAAATTCTGAACAGAAGTTAGTTAGAAATAAAGTTATGAATGTATTAGTAAAAGTTTTTGAGTTGTATGGTTATTTACCTTTAGAAACTCCAACCTTACAAAGGTATGATGTTTTAGCTAGTAAATATGCTGGTGGTGCAGAAATACTTAAAGAAACTTTTAGATTAAAAGATCAAGGTAATAGGGATCTAGCTTTAAGATATGATTTAACTGTTCCTATGTGTTTGTATGTATCATTAAATCCTCAAGTTAAGCTTCCGTTTAAGCGTTATGAAGTAGGTAAGGTATTTAGAGATGGGCCTATATCCTCTGAAAGGTTTAGGGAATTTTGGCAATGTGATGTTGACGTTGTTGGGACTTCTTCTATATTAGCAGATGCTGAATACATAAATATTATTTTGGATGTTTTTAAAGAATTAAATTTAGTTGTTGTTGTTAAAGTAAATAATAGGAAAATATTAGATGAAGTAATGGAGTATTGCAGTATAGATAAAGACAAAAGAAATAGTGCTACATTAACAATAGACAAATTAGAGAAAATAGGTTCTGATGGTCTAAAAAAAGAATTAAAAGAAAAGAAATTAACAAGTGATCAAATAGATAAATTAATTAAATTAATTTGTATTGAAGGAAATAATAAGAAAAAATTAGATTTTATAAAGAAATTCTTAAAAAATAGTGAAGGGATTAAAGAAATAGAAGAAGTTTTAGCTTATGCTCCTGATGCAGAATTTGATCCTTCTTTAGCTAGAGGTTTAGCATATTATACTGGTATTGTTTATGAAACTTTTTTAAAAAATGCTGAGATAAAAACAAGTCTTGTAAGTGGCGGAAGATATGATAATATCATTGGAGATTTTCTTAATAATGGTCAGAAATATCCTGCTGTTGGAATCTCATTTGGTTTAGATAGAATAGAGAAAGCAGTTAAATTAAATGAAAAAACAAGTACAAAAGTTTATGTTATACCTATAAAACAAGTTGAGAAATCTTTAGAAGTTCTTGAAGAGTTAAGATCCAATAATATTAATTCTGATATGGATTTAATGGATAGAAGTATTTCTAAAAATCTAGATTATGCAAATACATTGAGTGTTCCTTATGTGGTCTTTGTTGGTGAAGATGAGGTTAAAAAGAAGAAATTTAAGTTAAGAGATATGAAATCTGGAAAAGAGGAAATGCTTTCAGTTTCTGAACTTATAAAAAAATTAAAATAATAAATTTTTATTAAAACGTAGTAGTTATAAATCACTAATACTTTATTTTACTATGGATAAATGGAAATGCACTGTATGTAGATTTATAATGGAAGCTGATAAAGAACCAAAGAAGTGCGTTCATTGCGGGGCTGATCCTCATAAAATCAGGGCTTTGTTTAAAAAAGTTAGAGGATGGGGTTGGGGCAGATTTATGGATTGAATTTTTGTTATTATTCTGCTTTTATTTATAATGTTTACTAAATACAAAGCTGGAATTGTTGTAGATAAATAATATAATTTTTAATCACCTAGTCTGTCTTCATATAACTCATATATTTCAGTTTTTAATTCAACGTTTTCTATATACCTCTCAAATTTTTTTCTATCAAATTTTCTTAACTAAAAAATATTTTCTGTTATGTTCTTCTACAAATCCAAGGTTTAGTAAAGCATCCATATCATTTTTTATTTGCGCTAAATGTGATTTTTTGTGCAATCCTTTATAGCCTTCTAATCTTTTTAAAGCATCTATTATATCTGCTGTATCTTTTTCACCTTCATTCTCTAATATTTCAAGCACTATTTTTCTTCTTTTTACTGCACTAGATGTTGTTGCAAGAATCTTGTCTAAAATTTCTTCTGGCTTAATAATTAAAAATCCTTTTCTTATGCTTGATTCAAATTCATTTATTAAATAATTAATTATTAATTCTTTGTTTTCTATATTTTTTAGTAAGTTATATACATCTTGTTCTTTTAATTTTTCCTTCAAATACTGATAATATCTAAGTGTTTTTATAACAAAGCAAGTTGCAAAATGAACTCCTTTTTCTTCACCTTTTTTTAACGGCCAGCTGCCATCTGGAAGCTGCGAATTTATTAGGAATTTTATACTTGCCTCCAAGTTTTTTGAATTTATGTCTTTAGTTCTTAGTAGTATTAAGCATACTAGGGAAGTTGCATAAGTTGTACTCTCTGCTGGATATGTTAAATTTGATGAAGGCCAGCCACCGTCTTTTATTTGTTTTGATTCCAAGAATTCTATTGCTTTTTCTATGTCTTTACTTTTTGCACTTTCTTTGCAAGGCAACAATGTAAGCAAGGCATTTACTGTAAAACTTACTTGTGAATCCTTGTCATCGTCATTTAAACCCCAACCTATTCCATCTTTTGCTTTATGGTTTAACGTCCATTCTTTTATTTTTTCAAGTGCTTCTTTGCATTCGTATTTTTTTATAGAATCAATAACTATAAAGTTTGTCAGATTTGATGTTTTAGGGAATCCCGGCCAGTATCCTTCTTTACTCTGCTTATTTAAAATAGAGTCTGGGGTTATCCCCACAGCTTGCTGTGGAAGCAGAAGCAATATATTCTAATTTAAATCCGCTTCTGCATGGTAAGTTTAGAGCAT
>JAGVZG010000026.1 GCA_018302765.1 Candidatus Woesearchaeota archaeon | reverse complement strand
ATCAATCTGTGTTATTATTATTGCCAATTGTATATTATATTTTAACGTGCTTCCTATATACTGCTGTATTATGTTATTTACATTCTCTAACTTAATAACTATATATTTTTAGGAATTAATTTGAATTATAAAGTTTTGTTTTTTAAAGAAATGCGTTAAATATTATATTTTTGCAATTTATTTCAATAATTTAAATCTGTCATAAAGTGGTTTTATTGAAACCATAATTATAACTAAACTTGCCCATTGAGCTAAATTTAATCCTAAATATACAAAACCATAATCTGCTGGCAGATCTTTATAAAATTCTGTAACAAATCTAAATATAGAATCTATAAATAATAATGACCAGAATATTGTGCCTTCTTTTATATTTTTTAATTTTGTCATGCTTAATAAAATAAAGAAAATTATTACATGTCCTGTTGCCTGATAAATCTGCACTGGATGTCTTGATCCTTCATAGCCCAAAAATTGAACAGCCCATGGCAAATCTGTTATTTTCCCAACCAATTCAGAATTTATAAAATTGCCAATCCTTATGAAGGCTGCACCCAATGCTATAGGTATTGAAATCATGTCTGCAAAATTATAAAATAAAATCTTTCTTTTTTTACAGAACCATATTGTTGCTAAAATTATGGTTATAATTGCCCCATGAGAAGCCAAACCACCCTCCCAGACTGCAAATATTTTTAGTGGATTTGCAAAGTAATATTCTGAATTATAAAATAAAACCTCAAAAAGCCTTGCTCCAACTATATCTGCTATTATGATATAAGGCATGTAATCATCTATGTATTCTTCTTTGATGTTGAATTTTCTTGCTAATTTTCTTAGTATAAAATAACCAACAAGAAAAGCAAGAGCATACAACACACCATAGTATCTAATTTCAATTGGACCTAAATCAAACAGAATTGGATTAACCATATTGATTTAACATTAACAAACTTTATAAATTCTATTGGTGTTTGAGAACTATATGAAAAATAGAGGTTACTTTAGTGGTGTATTATTTTCTATAAAAGCTATAAAAGAAAATTTAGTTTTGTATGTTCCAGATTTGGTATTTTTTGTAGCAGCTTTTATACTTACTTTTATATTTTTACAGTTGAATAATCTGACAAGCATATTTGGCGGTGAACTTATTCAATTTAATAGCCAAATAAAAAGCATTATTTCCACAACGCCATTACTTTTGAGATTAATTATTAGCTTTCTAGTCTTAATTTTTATTAATCTAGTTATTGGATTGGGAACTATAACGGTTAGATTTGCAATGATCTCATCTATAATTAAAGGAGAAAAAATTAGTTTAAGAAATAGCTTGAAACAGGCACATAGATATATATTTCCTCTTATCTGGCTAAAACTAAGCCTATTAGTAATATATGTTGTGCCTATATTTATTCTGCTTACAATTGGTATTGTTTACAAACCCTTAATTTTAATTAGTATTCTTTTAATATTGATTTTATTTTTTGTATTTAGGCTTTTATTTATCTTTATTTATCCTACACTATTTATCAAAAATGTATTAAATCCAGTTAAATGCTTGCAAAATACAATTATTCATTTTAAGCAAAATAAACTTGGTGCTTTTGTAGTTCTAGTTTTTGTTAGTGTTGTTGGTTTTATTTTTAGTGTGATGTTTGCAGCAATCCCTCTTATATGGAATAACTTAAGTATATTTACATTAACTTCCATAAGCTCGATTTTATATTTAATTATTAAAACACTTATAGATATTTCTGTTAATCTTTGGTCTACACTGTTTATTTTCAAGAATTATTAAATATCAATTTCTAAAAAGTCCTTAGCACATTCTACATTACTAAAAATCCTCTTAGCTTCTTTCTTTAATAACTGTTCATCTTCATATCTTTGGCTGAAATGTGTCAGTATTAATCTCTTGACTTTAGCTTTTTTAGCAATGTTTGCTGCATCTTCTGATGTTAAGTGCTTGTATTCCTTTGCTTTTTCTTTTTCTTCCACAGAGAAAGTGCTCTCTGACACTAGAAGATCTGCATTCTTAGCTATTTTGATACAATTTATACAATAACCTGTATCAAATATAAATCCTATTCTTTTACCGTTAACTGGTTTTGTGGCTTTTTTCACAGTTATTTTTTTACCATTCCAGACAATATCTTTTCCTTTTTGCAGTTCGCCAAGAATTGGGTGTTGTTTTAAATCAAATTTAGATAGATATTCTATATTTATCTTTCTTTTGTCCTTTTCTATAAATATAAAACCATAAGATGGAACAGAATGATCCAATTGCACTGCCTCTATGACAAATTTATTATCTTCTATAAATTTACCGGGTTTTATTTCTATAAGCTTTACCTTTAAACCATTTCCATAATAAGCAGAATTAACTATGTTATGAAAAAATCTCTCTAAGCCTTTTGGGCCATAAATATAAAGTGTTTTGTTATATCCATTAACTTCTAAGTTTCTTAATAATCCGCCAAGGCCAAGAATATGATCTGCATGAAAGTGACTCAAAACCACTTTAGTTAATTTTGTTGGTTTAATTCCTGCTATTCTCATTTGTCTTTGAGTTCCTTCACCACAATCAAACAATATATGTTCTGATTCATAATTGAAGTAGATAGAACTAAGATTTCTCTCTCTTGTTGGCTGCATCGATCCAGTACCTAAAAATATTAGCTTCATATTATATTCTCGAGAATATAAATATAAAAACCTTTTTAAATTGATTGTCTGTAATGATCTTATGACAAAAAAAGATCTTACATCAGAAAATTCAGACAATGAATTAAAGGAAGAAAAATTAGGAGAAGTGGTTGATGATCTTCCTAAAACCAAAGAGGTTGTAACTGCAAATCTGGCTGGGGAAGTGGTTATTGCAGAAAGTAATGACGTTACCAGAGAACTTTATGATAAAACAAGATATGGGGAACCTACTGAAGACAAAAAATTTCAGTATTCTTTGATAGAAGCTTTTTACTTAATGGAAAGGGGAAAATTTAATGTTGTTGATAATAAGAGTAAAAAGATATCAAATGATGACTTTCTTAAAAAAGCTAGAAAATTAGAACCAAATTTCTGGGTTAGATATGTTGTCTTCAAAGATTTAAGGAAAAGAGGATACATAGTTAAAACTGCTTTGAAATTTGGAGCTGATTTTAGGGTTTATGATAGAGGTGTTAAACCTGGGGAAGATCATGCTAGGTGGATTGTTTATCCTGTTTATGAAACAAGTTCGCAGTCTTGGTATGAATTTACTGCTAAGAATAGGGTTGCACATTCTACTAGGAAAAGATTGCTGATTGCTATAGTAGATAATGAGTCAGATTGTGTTTATTATGAAATAAAATGGATGAGGCCTTGACCTTATATTGTGATATTAAATATACTTTTTAGTTTACAAAATGTTTATATAAACTTCTAATTTATTATACCTATGCCAGATCAAAGAGATGATGTATTAAATTTTATTAAATATAACGGTCCCGTTTTGCCTGTACAAATTGCTAAACACATTAATACAAACATCTTGTTTTCTTCTGCTATTTTATCTGAATTAGTTGCAAGAAAGATATTGAGGATAACTCATGCTTCAATAGGCGGCAGCCCTTTGTATTACTTGCCTGGACAGGAAGAATTAATGGATTCCAGATTATCAACTGCGCTAAATGGAAGAGAAAAAGAAGCTTATCAATTACTAAAAGAAAAAAAAGTTTTGTGGGAAAAAGAAATGGAGCCATGGCAAAGAGTTGCTGTTAAAGACTTGAAAGATTTCTCTGTTCAAATAGCTGTTAATAATGAAGGGAACAGCGAGGTTTTTTGGAAACATAGTTTAGTAAGTGATGAAGAAGCAAAATTGATAATTTCTGAAATTATTAGCGATGCTTATGGGCCTGAAATACAAGAACAAGAAAATTTAGCTAATGAGAGTATAGCGAAAATCGATCTGCAACCAAAAGTAGAAGACTTACAGGAATTAGAAGATGAAAAAATTGAAGTGGTTAATTCTTTAGTTAATGAAATAAAAAATAAAGAAACAATACAAGAAACTTTAAATGAACAAAAACCTATAAAATGTAAAGAAACTAAGAAAAAAACAAAAGAAGAAAGCGATTTCTATTCTAAAGTTATAGAATTTATAAAAGACAACGGTGTTGATATTTTAAAGGAAGAACTTATTAAAAAGGATAAGGAGTTTGATTTTCTTGTAAATATACCTAGCAGTTTTGGAAATTTGATGTATTTGATTAAAGCTAAAAACAAGCCTTCCATCAATGAAGCTGATATTTCAATGGCCTTTAGCGAAGGCCAGCTAAGAAAAATGCCTGTTGTTTTGTTAACAAATGGTAAGCCAAATAAAAAAGCAAGCATTCTAATAGAGCAGAAAATGCAAGGCCAGCTAATTCTTAAGGAAATATAAACCAATTGATAAAACTATGAAAGAAAATATAATCTTATTTGCAGTAAAATAAGGTATTTCTTTAACTTCTGCTTGAAGATTTTTACATGTTGCACTTAATTTATTTAATATTATTGAAAACAAAAATTGAGCTCCTTCGTCAACTTCTTTTTCTGGTATTTTCTTATCTTTTGTTTTCAGCCAAACATACCAATCTTTAGAATTCTTAACACCTTTTGATAAATCTATCAGGGTAAATGTTTGGTTATTACAATTTACCATAGGATAATAACTCTTAACTTGGTTTTCGAACATTGAATGCAAATTATATGACTCTTTTTTAATATTATGAGGAGCAACAAATGAATCTGTGATATAGTGAGAGGCTATTCCCAAATTAATACTTAAATCAGTGTCATTATTTAGCCATTTTTGGGCTTCTGTTAAAGAATAAGGGTAATGGTGTTTTTTATTATCTTTAAAATCTTTGTCAGGAATTATAGAGCCTTCCTTAAGCTTTGTCAAATTTAAGCTTTGTTGATTTTCCTGTGGTAAGTTAATATATATTGTTTCTATTATATTTTGATGAGTTTCAAACTTCCAAGCATAAGCTGAAGGAGTTATTAGTAAAATTATTAACAAAAACAGGTATTTCATTTATTAAATATAATTAAGTTCCTTAAAAAAGAATTATGTTGTTTTATTGAAAAATTTTCAATAGCAAGTCTTTTATAAGTTGTTTATTTTGTCTTTACATGTTATACTTATTTTTATTAGGCAGAGACCCAGAATTGTCAAGGTTGGAAGTAGAATCTGTATTAGAAAGAGAAAAAATTACTTTTAGAATTTGTGATGAAGGTAAAAATGTTCTTATTATAGACTGCAATGAGTTAAAACCTGAAATAATTAAAGAATTCGGCGGCATTATAAAAATAGCAAAAGTAATATCTAATTCGGGTAGATTTGATCAGATTGAAGATAATTTAGAAAAAGCTAACCTGTATAATGGTCAAAATAATAAAATAGAGTATTATATTGACAGTTTTAATACAAACCTTTGTTCTTTTGTTGAAGACTATTTAAAAAATTATTTTAAAGGCATAGGCATAAAGGCTTTATACAAAAAAACCAACGATCCATCAAAATTAGTAAATAAAAATATACTAAATAAAGGCATTAATATTATTATTTTTAGGAACTATATTGGAAATGTTGTTGCAATTAGTAACCCTTTGGAATTTAAAAAAAGAGATCTATCAAGACCAGAAGTAGATTATATGAAAGTTATTTCCATAAGATTGGCTAAGATATTAGTAAATTTAACAAAAGTCAAGAATGGTGGCATTTTACTGGATCCTTTTTGTGGTTCTGGTACTATATTACAAGAGGCCTTACTTAATAAGATAAATGTTATAGGTATAGATGGTGATGAAAAATCAATAAAACAAGCTGAAAAAAATCTTAATTGGCTGGTAAAAGAATATAGTTTAAATTCAAAATTTCAGCTTATTAAACATGATTCAAGAAAATTATCTGAAAAAATAAAAGAAAACAGTATTGATGGTGTAGCAACTGAGCCTTATATGGGGCCTTATATAAGGAAACTACCTACATTAGAAGGCGCCAAGATGCTAATAAATGAACTATCAGGGCTTTACACTTCTTTATTAAATGAACTAAGGAAAGTTGTGAAAGTCGGGTGCAGGGTTGTGATAATTATCCCTAAAATCAGGACAAGAGAAAATAAAATTGTCTTTTTGGACTTTAAAGCTATTGCAGAAAAGAACAGCTTTATTTTAGCTTTTAAGCCTGTACCTTATGGCTATAAAGAAAATAAAATACTTAGAGAAATATATATTTTAGAAAAAATTTAGGTTCCAGTAAACTTTAAATAGTGTTTGAATTTTCAATATTTTTATGGGAAGAATAAGAACCACTTTAGTCAAGAGAACTGGAGAAAATTTAGTTAAAAAGTTCCCTGATAGATTTCAGCCGAATTTTGAGCATAATAAGAAAAATTTGGATGAGGTAGCAGATATTTACTCTAAAAAATTGAGAAATCTTATAGCTGGTTATATAACACATTTACTTAAGCATAGCAAATAATTTAAGAACAATAAGTTAAAATAGTATAAACACTAATTTCTCTTATAAGAAACACTTCAAAAACACTTGGAGAAATAGAAAATGACAACAGAAACAACTGAAAAAAAATATAATAGCAACGTCGTGTTCATAGGGGAAAAGCCTTTTATGAATTATGTAACGGGTGTCGTCATGCAATTTACAACACAGAATTCTAATGAAGTTATTGTTAAAGCAAGAGGTAAATTTATTTCTAGAGCTGTGGATGTAGCAGAAGTGGCTTCAAAAAGATTTCTAGATAGTACTGTAGAAGTTGCAGACATAAAGATTGGGAGTGAAGACTTTACAAACAAAGAAGGAAAAAACGTAAGGGTAAGTTTTATAGAGATTACACTAAAAAAGAAGTAAATTTTTATTTTATTGTTTTGCGTTTTTTTAATATTTCTTTTATCTCTTCTGCATTTTTTATATTTTTTAATATAACATTTAGATCATATTTATTTTTCTCTCTATCTAATTTGTTTCCAATTCCAAATAAATCTTCATTTTTTAATAATATTGATTTAACTACTGCCATATATTTAAGAGAAACTGTTCTTATGTTGCCTTTTGGTAAAATAATTTCTTTTTCAAATTCTTCAGGAATAATTGGGTTTATTCTATGATCATAAGTACATTCCCAATTATTTTTATCAATATAATTTACAAAAATATCTATTATATCTAAGGGACTTTTCTTATGGTTTTGCTTAAAAATATTTTTCTTTAGAAATACAGTTCTTACAGAAGGTTTCCTTATAATAAATTCACTTGGTTTAATTTCTTCAAATACACACGTTCTGATTCCATCTTTTAATTCTCTTTGTGCTAATCTGCATAAAGAATAACCTTTTTTTGTTATTAATTTTGTAATATGAATAAAATTCAATTCATTAATGTTAATATCAACATCTGATATTAATCTTGACTTATTTGGAATCTGGGTATATATGCTTAATGATCCTGTTATTCTAACTGCTTTATGAAAATTAAATAAGTCAGCAATTCTTTCAACCAATTTCATAATTTCTTTTTTATTTTTCTTGTTTGAGCTTATTTTTGTATTCTCTACTTTTTTATATGAAATAATATAAATTTTATTTTCCTTGTTCCATAATAAATTTGGATTAAATTCCATTGTTTGTTTAGCAACCTCAAAATTTAAAAACTTTAGTAATGTCTTTTTTATATGAATAAATCAACGAAAAGAATTATAAAAATTTTAAGCGATCAATTACTTAATCTTAAGCAGCCAATTCATCTTTTAGCTGTGTGTTCTGGAGGGAGAACATTATCTAAACTTATTGCCTCAAACCTAAGAAATGAAGGAATAAATGTTGCTTATTATGAAGTATGGACAAATATAATAAAAGGTAAAGCAAAACTTTGGAGGACTAATTTTACAAAGGAAGATTATACAGGCACTGTTGTTATAGTTGAAGATGTAATATGGAAGGGAACACAACTTCCACCAATTAAAAATCTGCTTAAAATTATGGCTCCAAAAAAGAGGTTTTATATTGCATCAATTTTAGATTGTAATGAAAAGGCAGATTTTGCTGTATATAAGTAATATAAGAAGTTTTATTAACTGATTTTCTCTTATTTTAATAAAAAAGAGGTTTTATGGTAAGTTCATTATTAATTGATATAGGATTAATTATATTATTTGCTGCTTTTTTAGCTTTAATTGTAAAATTCTTTAGACAACCATTGGTATTAGGATATGTTCTAGCTGGCATCTTAATTGGTCCATTAGCATTTGGTCTGATTACTAATGCAGAACTAATAAAACAACTAGCTGAATTAGGAGTGGCTTTTCTTCTTTTCATTGTTGGCTTGGAGCTTGATATAAGTAAGTTTAAGCAGCTTGGTTGGGTTGTTGGCATTGTAGGTGTTCTACAAGTTAGTTTAGTCACTTTTGTAGCAACTTTAATTGCAACTATATGGCTTAATACTACTGAAGCCTTGTACGTAGGATTAATTGTTGCATTCTCTAGCACCATGCTTGTTGTAAAGTTGATGGAAGATAAAAATGAACTTCAAACATTGCATGGAAAAATCGTTCTTGGAATTTTGTTGGTTCAGGATATACTAGTTGTATTAGCTTTATCTTTATTGCAAGGAATTGGCAACAGCTCTTTCTTTGCATTAATTTCCCTGGTTAAAGGTCTAGGACTTATTTTGGTATCTTATTTAATAGGAAAATATATTTTCAATTATGTTTTGCGTTTAACTGCTTCACTACCTGAATTATTGTTTGTTGTAGCTCTGGCAATTAGTTTTACTTATGCAGCTTTAGCTTATTATCTTGGATTTTCCATTGTAATTGGTGCTTTTATAGCTGGAGTTGCATTGGCATCATCGCCTTATAGTTTTGAGATTGTTGGAAGAGTTATATCGCTGAAGGATTTCTTTTTAGTAATATTTTTTGTATCATTGGGAATGCAGATAAATGGCTTTAATTTTAACGGAAATATAAATTTGTTATTAATATTGCTATTGCTAATTATAATTATTAAACCTTTCATAATCTTTTGGTTATTAAAATCATTTAAACAGAGCAATAGAACTTGCTTTAGTACTAGCTTATCATTAGCCCAAATAAGCGAATTCTCATTAGTATTGGCTGGAAGCGGCGTTGCTTCTGGACATCTAAGTCAGGGGGTTTTCAGCTTAGTAATTATTATTGGTGCCATTACATTTACTTTAACATCTTACCTTATCAAGTATGACAGAGGAATTTATTCTATATTTTATCCCATTCTTAAAAAAATTGAGACAAATCCCAAGAATTTTAATATAGAAAGACTAGAAAAAGAAATGAGCAATCATATTATAATAATTGGCGCTCACAGAATGGCTTCTAGAATTATTGAAACTTTGAAATTAAAGAGAAAAGATTTTGTTGTTCTTGATTTTAATCCAGAAAGAGTAAAACAATTAATGAATGAAGGAATTAACTGTATTTATGGGGATTATGGCA
This sequence comes from Candidatus Woesearchaeota archaeon, assembly GCA_018302765.1. GTDB lineage: Archaea > Nanobdellota > Nanobdellia > SCGC-AAA011-G17 > GW2011-AR18 > JACPCE01. Next base: position 22,014 of record JAGVZG010000026.1, on the reverse strand, counting down.
ACATACATGTACTGGAAATCTTAAATATAAAAAAAGCAAAAATGCTAATCTCTACTGTGCCAAATTTACACGACAATATAAGATTAGTTAAGATTGCAAAATTTGCCAACAAAAACCTGATTACTATTATAAATACACACAGCGCAATGGATGCTTTATTATTATACAGGGAAGGCGTTGACTTTGTTATTTTCCCAGAATATTTGGCAGGACAAAAAGTTGCTGATTATTTAACTCATCTGGATGCAAAAGGCATAAAAAAATGGGGGAAAAATTACAGGGAAAAATTAGTTGATGAAATTAGGAAGAACAGGTTGTTTATGTGACATCTTAATAGTAGTAACATTTAAATAGACTTCTCATTTTAGAATTTTTTATGGAACTACTAATTATTGATGAAACTTCTGGGAATCCATTTGAATATTTTCCAGACGATGGGCAACCTGAAATTGGTTTTCCTAGAAATTATGGTAAACAAGAAAGTTTAGATAAGATTATGAAAACTCTTAGTGAAAAATTAGGTTTTGAAGATAGAAAATCTTGCTTGGAAGTTGGGGCAGGCCATAACCAATCACCATCACAAGCACTATCTAAATTAGGTAATAAAGTTTATACTTTAGATGCGGATTGGAGTAATGATAGACATACCTATATCACTTTTGAAAAACTTTCAGAAATGAAAAGAGACTCGATTCCCTTATTAGGTGGTAAAAATGGAGAAGTTTCTTGCTATATGGGAGACATTGCTTTTTTAGATGATAAAAAAAGTGAGTTAAGAGAAGACAAATTTGATTTAATTTATTTTTGGGGTTCAATATTCTCTGATGGCATTTGCAGTTCTGTTAGCCAATCACGTAAGTCAAAGGAACACAAAATAGATATTAAACTTAAAGATAGAATATTAAAAATTATCCCATCGATAAATATTGGTGGAACTTTATTAGCAGTTTCAGGAATATTTACTGGATACTTTAAAGAAAATATTGACGACCTGTCTTATTTTAATAGAAGATTAACAGACCTTGCATTGTACTTGATAAATTATGGAGAAAAACCAGTTAAAAGAATGGGTTTAATTGTAGCTAGTAGAGAAGCTATAAAACGAAGACACAATACTCAACAAAGTAAAATTGAAGGTAAATTATTTGTTGATCCCATTACTCAAATAATAAAATTAGAAGACTATAGTTTATTTGGAAAAGAAAATAATTATGAAAATTTAAGGAAAGCTGCAACTAGAATTAATAGAAATTCTCTAGAAAACATTGGAGAAGTTGATGCATTTTTTATTCAATATGCTTAAATTAATTTATAATTAAAGTATTATTTTATAAAAGTGCCTCTGGTCGGATTTGAACCGACGATATCGAGCTTATGAAACTCGTGTCCTGACCGCTAGACGACAGAGGCTTGAAACAAAGAACTAAACTAATCTTTTAAAAGACTTTTGATTTTGTTAGCAATTTCTTCCATTGCTCTATTATCTTTATACTTATGAGAAGACCATTTCTCTATAGTTATCCCATCCCCTTTAAATCTAGGTATTAAATGAAAATGAACGTGCGGAACATACTGGCCTGCTATTTTATTATTATTTTGTATTATATTCATACCTTCGCCAAATTTAAGCAATGCTTTTGATAATTTCTTAATTGTTAAAGCAATCGCTTTTGAATCTTCATCTGACATTTCTGAAACAAATTTATAATGGTTTTTTGGCATCACCAAAGTATGTCCTCCTTCTAGTGAGGCAGGAGAAATATCCAAGAAAGCAAATGTTTTTTCATCTTCGTAAACAATAGAAGATGATATTTCTTTTTTTATTATTTTGCAAAATACACAGTTTTCCATAAAAATAATCAATAATTTATAATTTATAAATCATGCTGGTTTTATGTTTTTAATTGCTTCATTTAAATACAGAATTGCCCAATTTCTCAAAAATAATGCACCTGGATAATTATCTATGTTATGTCTGTCATAGGAATACCCTGCTGTCGAATCATCAAAATCCCAGTCAATATCTTTTCCTTTATATAATCTAAATTTCTCTTTAGAAAAAAGTACTTCTGGTTTGCCAATATATTGTGGTCTTATTTTTTCAATAATTATAAACAAAGTTCCTCCAACATTTCTGTTTATTGATAGAGTATCAACAAAACCATTTCCAAAATTTGTTGTCATATTCTCCCACATATTATTAATACTAATAACTTCGCCTCTTTTTTCTATTTTAAGACCTTTTTTGTAAAAAGTTTCATTTGTCCAATCTCTTTCTGGCTTTGAATCTTGGGAATCTAAATATAATTTTAAATCTTCATACCACTGTCTTGCTGCTTCTTCAAAAACACCATCTGCTAATTTTGGATCTAAACTAACCTCACTAGAAATTAATCTTGGATATATAGGTACTCTGAAAATTGGGACTCTAAATCCTGTATTTCTATTTGTATCTGAAGATAGCGATATTGGAAGCTCTTCTTTTCTTAACAGTAAATCCTCTAATTGCATAACTTTGAACTAATTTTTTTAATTTTTAAAGAAAATTGTCCTATAAAATATAGATTGACTTGTAACAATTAGAATTCTTGGAATTAAACAGCTTCAATTTACTTGAAGCCTTGCATATAAATTAGTTTATTATATTTTTAGTAGTTAATAGAATCATTTTATTAACTTTAGTTTTTTAAACCAGTATTCCCAAACTGGCTCTAATTTTCCCTTTTTATATATTTTATTTATTTGTTTTTGAGTTAAATATTTAATAGATTTCTCTTCTCTTTTTAGCAATTTAAGTTTTCCATTGCATTTGCACCAATACAAGTACCATTCATGTTTTTTAAAACCAGTCCTGCATTCATTGCCTTCTATAATTTCATGAAATAATAACTCTTTGCTTAATATATTGTAGTTTGTTTCTTCTTTTACTTCCCTTATTAATGCTTTCTCTTGTGTTTCTCTTTTATTTACATGTCCTGCAATTCCTGCATAACCTGGAGGATATAAATTTCTGTTAATCACCAAGTATTTATCTTTATTTTTAATCAATGCACCAACTGAAAAATGCTTATCTTTTGATACTTTGTCTTTTGGGTCTATTTTTAATTTATTTAAATTTGATTTTACTTTGCTGTATAATTTTATTTTTATTGTTTTTGTCATTTTAGTGGACTCGGCGGGACTTTCGTGAGTATATCGAACCCGCAGTTTCATCCACGCCAAGGATGCGTATTGCCATTCTACTACGAGCCCATATATTTTTAAATTAAGATTGGTTTAAATATCTAACTTAATCCAAAAGAATCTAGAAAATCTGTTATTGTTTTGTATTTATTTAAATAGTCAAAACCTTTTTCTGTTAATTGGTACGTTTTTCCTGATGCAGTATTATTTTCTATTACAAATCCACCGCCAATTAATTCTCCTACATATTCTTCCATCATTTGATGAGACAGATTTGATTTGTATAATATATGTGTTGGCTTAATTTTTCCATTTTTTTCCTTTATAACACTAAGTATATCATAAATTACTTGTAGTCTATCCCTTTTTCTGCTCATTTTTTCCTTGCTACAATTATTAGGTTAATTAATATAAGTAAATAAGCCACAAAACTAAGTATGTCTCCAATTACATAATACAAACCATTTTTTAGAGAAAATATGAATTGTATATTGCTTAACAATAAAAATATGAATGCAATGAACACTATTAAATTTTTGTAATTTTTGTTTCTTAAGTAATTAATTAAGTAATGTATTATTATATATACAAATAATATAGAAGAAAATATATGGAATATATTTAATTTAAATGGTGTTATTATTAAAGAACCCATTAGCAAAATAAACAATAAAGAATAAACTCTGAAATTATTCACTCCTAAAGTTACATAAACTAGAGTTATTAATCCTGCAAGAAAAAACAGCATGTATAAATAAATCCCTATATTACCCCACATATTAAATGTTGAAAGGGATATTACTTTTTGTATCTGTAGTTTTGAAAATAAAACCAAATTTAAAATTGTCTGAATAAAATAAGCTATAGATATGAAAATGAAACCTATTCCAAAATTTTTTGATGCTTTTTGGGCTGATAATTTGTAAATCTTTAATGCATATACCCCAACTATTAAAGTTATTATACCAAAAATTAAACCTAAAATAATTGTGTAACCAAAAAACCAGTCAGGTATTATATATAAATTTCCCACATTTGTAGTACTGATTTTTGTTTTTTAAATGTTGTGAAAGATCAATCTATATTGGTTTTCTGGATTTCTCTTTAATAATCGATTAATAACAACTCATCATAGATTTTTTAATGTCGGAGGTGTGATAAATGAATTTTAAATATAAAGGATACAACAGATTATTTGTTGATGAACTACCAGATTGCAGGTTGTACAATAAATGGCTAAAAAGAATCATAAAAAATAAGATGATAACTATTTAGATATAATTTCCAAAAGTACTTAGTTCTTTATTTTCTTTTATTAAAGAATTTAATTTCAATTTTAGTTCACCAGATTTTATTCTAATTTGTTTCATTGAATCCCTGTCTCTTACTGTAACTGTATTATCTTTTAAGGAATCAAAATCCACTGTAATACAAAACTTTGTGCCTATTTCATCTTGCCTTCTATAACGTCTTCCTATACTTCCAGAATCATCATAGAAAATTGTAAATCCTTCTTTGAACAATTCTAAAAATACTTTCTCTGCAAATTCTGGTATATTTTCTTTATTTACTAAGGGAAATACTACAACATCTAGTGGTGTAAGATTATTTGGAAATGTGAACAAATTCCTTTCTTTCTCTTCTTTGTAGAACGTATCTAATAAAGCCCATATATTTCTATCTGTGCCAAAACTTAATTCAAGAACGTGTGGAATAAATTTTTTTACTTTTCCTTCTTCATCCAATGTAACTTCTAGTTTTTCTCCAGAACCTAATTGATGGCCTCCTAAGTCATGATCTGTACGGTAATGGCAACCAGCAACCTCTTTGAAACCTCCTAAAGTTTCAAGATTTAATTCTACATCAAAGTGAATTTTATTATAAAATGCTCGTTCATCTGGACCTAATTCTCTAAACCTAAATATTTTCTCTGGTATTTTTAATATATCCAAATAAAACTGCTGAACTTTAGCCATGTGGTATATGTAGAATTTTGGAAATTTTAGTTTATCTTTCATTTCTTTGCAAGTTAATTTTCTAGTTTTCTTATCTGAAAATACAATTAATGAGTAATCTTTCACTTCATTCCAATTTTGGTGTTCATTTATCTTTTCTGGATCAAAGAATATCTGCAATTCTGCTTGTATAAATTCTCTTAGCCTAAAGAAACCCTGCCTGGGGCTTATTTCATTTCTGAAAACTCTTCCTATTACAGCTAAACCCAAAGGTAATTTTCTTCTTGTTGCTTCAAATTCTCTTTTAAATGCCAAGTATGGCGACTGTGCTGATTCTGGCCTTAAATACATTATATCGTCGCCTGTAGCTCCAACTTTTATATCAAACATCATGTTAAAGAATCGGACATCTATTAAGTTTCCTTTGCATTTTGGGCATTTTAACTTGTTATCTCTAATTAACTTTGTTAATGCATCTTCTTTTAAACCTGCTACATCAATTTTTAGTTCATCTTCTATTAATTGGTCTGCCCTAAATCTAAAATGACATTTTTCACATTCTGTTAAAGGATCTGTAAAATTTTTCAGATGTCCTGAGCTTTCAAATACTTTTTTTGGCATTATGCTGCAGTCATCTATTTCATAAAAATTAGTATTGAGAGATAAAAAATAAGACTTCCATAAGTTTTCCCATTTGTGCTTTATTTTTGTACCTAAACTTCCATATGTCCAGAATCCAGCTTTACTTCCATATATTTCAGAAGATGGATAAATAAAACCACGTTTTGTGACTATATCCATTATCTTTTCTGATCTTGATTTTTCTTTTGATTCCATTAACTTAGAAGTTAAATTACTTGTATTTAAAGTTTAGGAAGTATTATAAAATTTAGGTTTGTTGTTTGATTATCCATTTAAATCTGGAGATCCTTAGAAACATCGTTAAGCTTATAACTATTATTCTATTTGTTTATTTATGAATAGTAAATTTGATTTTCAGGAAGACTATGTCATTAATGAAATTAACAATAGAAAATCTAAATTAGTTTTGGTTCAGTTGCCTGAAGGTTTAAAGCAAGAAGCTATAAGGCTGGTTAAATATTTTGAAAGCAAAACAAAATCAGAAATTATTATTTCTGGAGAAACTTGCTGGGGTGGATGTGACTTAGCATTAGATGAAGCCAAGAATTTGAGTGCTGACTTATTAGTGCATTATGGCCATGCTCCTTTTATGAAAAAAGTTGATTTTCCTGTTATTTATATAGAAATGAAAGATAAAACACCTATTTATAGTTTATTGGAGAAATCGAAGAAAGATGTTGTTAAATTTAAGTCTATTGGACTTGTTTGCAGCGTTCAACATATTTACCAATTAGAACAAGCCAAAAATTTCTTTGAAAATCTTGGCAAGAAAGTTATTATACCAAATAAAAAAGGCTATGCTTATTATGATGGACATATTGTTGGTTGTGAATATAATTCCTTAAAGAGTATATCTGGTGATGTTGATGCTTTTGTAGTTATAGGAAATAAATTTCATTCATTAGGTGCTGCTTTATCTGTTAGAAATCAAGTTTATTTACTTGATATTTATAATCAAGAAGTTGTTGACATGACTAAATTAAGAGACAAGGTGATAAAACAAAGATTTGCCGCTATTGAGAAGGTTAGAAACTCTAATAAAATTGGAATTATAGTTGGAATAAAACCAGGGCAGAAGTTTGGTAGCTTTAAAGTGATAAAAAATAAATTTGAAGATGCTGGAAAAGAGGTTGTTATAATTACAATGACTGAGATAACTAAAGACAAATTAGTTAATTTTCATGGTATAAGTGCTTTTGTTGAGCTTGCTTGTCCTAGAATTGCTATTGAAGATCATGAAAAATATGATCAAACTTTAGTTACTTTTAGAGAAGCTTTGGTTGCTATTGGTAAATTAAAATGGGAAGACTTAATTGAATATGGTTTCCTATAATAAAAAATGGTGAATTATCTCTCCACCAAAATATATAACTATTAAATTATATTAATTATTATGGTAAAAAACATTGCTTTGGTTTTTGACGTTGACTATACTTTAATTAATGGTTACCACCCAAGCATTATACTAGAAAAAAGAGGTGTTGATATTGATCAGTTTTGGAAGAAAGTTTCTAGTTTGCAGCAAGCTGAAAAAAATAATGGGGAAAAAACAAACCTAGACATTATTTATCTTGCACATTTTATGAATGAAATCAGATATGGAAAATTAAGAGGTTTAACCTTACAAGACCTAAGAAATGATGGCAAAGATTTAGAAAAATTGTATTATCCTGGAATTCCTGAATTTTTTGATAAGATTAGAAAATTGAATTCTGAAAATAATATCTCTTTTAATATTGTTAGTGTTGGAATAAAACCTTTGTTAGAAGGTTCTAGTTTAAATAAATATATGAATTATATATTTGGATACACTTTTTTTGATGATTTAACTCCTGGTCTAGCTATCGATGAGATAAAAAGTACCACTTCGTCTTCAGAGAAAATATCATCTATTGTTACTGTAAGTTATGGCAATAGCGAAACAGATTTTGAATTTCCTATTAAAGACATGATTTATTTTGGAGATGGAATGACAGACATTCCTGCATTTAGATTTGTTAAAAAAAGAAACGGAACTGCAATATGCGTTTATGATCCAAATAAAAATGATTCTTTTGATAAAGCACAAAAAATAAAGAATGATGTTAATTATATTCTTCCTGCTGATTATAGAGAAGGGAGTGAGTTGTGGAAAACTGTTGTTGATATTATAAAAAGTTAAATTTTTTGTAATAGTATCATGCCAAAGGCAAGATCTGCTTTAAATTTTTCTTCTTTTTGAATTATTTTTATTATTTCTTCTTTAATTATCTTTAATGCTTTGTACCATGCTTCATCTGGAGGTAAAGGTTGCCAAAATCCTCTAAAACTATTTAAATATTCAACAATTGGTTCTGGATCTTCTAATTCTAAATATCTGTGTAATTTTATTTCTCTTAAAATATTAAACCCAGATATAAAACTATTATAATTTTCAAAATTAATACGCTTATTATTATCTAAAAAATTATTATTTTTTATTGAGTTAGCAATAATTCTCTTAAAATTCTCAATATTTTCTCTTCCATACATACAATTTAGAGTCACACATAAATACCCTCCATTTTTTAATACCCTATATATTTCATTTATGCCTTTTTCTATTGAATTTAAATGATAGAGTATATGCTTGCATACTACAATATCAAAGCATTCATTAATAAATGGAAGGTCTTCTGCATTTGCAGTAATAAATGAAATTGGTTTGTCTATATTTAATTTCTTAGCTTCCTCTATCATACCTTTAGAAATATCTACGCCTATCATTTCTCCTGAACAACCTTTATCCTCAATATAAGCAAGAAAATCACCATTTCCACAACCAACATCCAAAATTTTTTCATTTCCTTTTATATTCAATAACTTAAAAACTTCTTCTTTAGAATTTATTAATGGATTACAATATTTAGAATAGAAATTTTTTCTTGTTTTCAAATTGCCAAAATCTCTGTAGTTTTCTTTTCCGCTAAAATCTTTCATTTCTTTTTGTTTTTAAATTGTGTAATAACTGCTTTTTCAGAAATAATTGCTGAATTTCCAGATGGATCTTTAATTATAATTTTAAGTTCCTCATCCCCGCATTCTACTTTCCAGAGTCTTTTAAGCAGGTTTTTTGCTTTTTTTCTTACATCGTCTTCATCTGCTGTATCTCTTTCTGCTTCTAATATTTTCTTGAATCTCTGCAATAAACCTTCTATATTACTTACGTAGCCATCACTAGCAACTCCAGGCTCAACTTCCATTTTTAACTGTGGAATTTTTACCGTTGCTTCTGAAGATTTAATAACTCTAACATTAAGATCTTTTGAATTAGAAATTGTAAATTCTATTTTAGATGGTTCACCTTGCTTTTCTAATTCCACATCATTTTCCTTAAAATTACATTCTGTATTTGAACAACTCATACCAAAAAGAAACACTTTGCCAAAGTAAGGAACGTCCTGTTCTGTTTCATAAAGAGTTAATGTATTCTTTTGGCACATCGGACACTTTTCATTTTCTATTTTGTCCATTTTAGGCTCTTTATTTTCAGCTTTACTCATGTTTTAATGTGAAGAAATAATATTTATAAAGTTTGTGACTTAATTTTTATCTTATTATTTCGTAATGGTCATCTGATGGTTTTATATACTCTTTTAACCAATAAACCCAAAGACTTAGATATCCTTTTTTATCAAATCTTCTTGTAGAACTTACTACATAGTTATCTAATATTATAAAATTCCCTTGCTTTTTTATTCTTCTAATAAAATCACCATCTTCTCTTTTCTTTAATCCATTATTAAATCCGTTAAATTTAGTATATAACTTTTTGGTGCAAAATATTATTCCATTTGATACCCCTAATGGAGATATTAAATAATTCTTAAGAAACATCATTATTTTGTGTTTTGTTTTATTGCTTGATGGTTTTATTTTGCATGTTCCGATTGTATTTATATCATTATCAAGAACTTCTGAAATATTTGATAATGCCTCTTTACCTAGGTGGGTGTCTGCATCTAAAAACACTAATTTATTGCCTTTAGATATTTCTACTCCTTTATTTTTTGCGATTGCCGGTCCAGATCTTGTTTTCAGAGTAACTACTTTATCTGCCAATTTTGATGCTATTTCAGGAGTTTTGTCTGTACATCCGTCACAAACAACAATTATCTCATATTCCTTATAATTTTGTTTTTTTATTGATTCTATTGTCTCTTTAATATACTGTTCTTCATTACATGCAGGTATTATAACAGATAACATATATTTTTGTAATTAATTAGATTTAAAAGACTAACTAAAATTTATAATTAATAAATATATAATTGAAGCAATTATTCCAAGTATTAAACCAAGCATAATATCTACAAAATAATGCTTTTTTAAGTATATCCTGGAATACGCTATTAACAAAGAAATTGAAACTAAAAAAATTGAAATTATTGATTTTTTTATGTGGTTTGCCAGAACAATTGCTACATAAATTGAGCTCATTGCATGAAGGCTGGGAAATGAAGAGGCATTAATTCTGGTAAATAAATTGTAGTATTCTTCTTTCTCAGGTCTTTCCTTAAAATAAAAAATTCTTAATACAAATACAAACAAATAACACAATATTAATCCTATTGCTATGTGTTTTGCTATTGTAAATTCCTTTATAAAAAATAAAAATAAAAATATTATTGTATAAAAAAATACAGTGCCTAAAGATGTTATTGCCATAAATGCTTCTTTGGTATATTTTTTTAGAGTTTGCATGATATTTATTATTAAATTATGTTAAATAGTTTTGCGGTAATTAATAAATCTGTAAATAAAATAGATATGTAAATAATATATTCAAATGTTTGGCCTGTTGTTATTGGCCCTTGCAATCTGAATCTTGTAAATGGATGCAGAAAATTTATTCCCTCTTTAGTTATTGAATCACCCAAAAGATGTGCAATGTAACCAACGGTCAATGTTAAAGCCAAAAACTTTAGACCTATGTAATACAATACTGAAGAAATTATCAAAGGCGGAAATATAGAATGAAAAAATCCACGATGACTAAAAATCACGTTTATGGGCCAAGATATAAAGAATAATTTCCTTCCTATTTTGCTCTTTGGATGATCTATATCTGGCAAAGAAGTAAATATAGTTACCAATATAACAAAAATAATAGGATATGAAACATTAATTGTATTGACAATTAACAAACTTATTAGAAGGCCAAATGCAAGGTGGGTTTTAAACATCATTTTGCATTTCAGCAATCATATCTTCTGGTTTTGGCTCTTCTATATTATTAACTACCAATTCTATCCTGTTAAACATTTCGTTATTATTTACTTTTCCCTTTAGTATTAATTGTTTGCCTAATACTTCTTTTTTTATGTCTTCAAAACCCTCTTTATTTAATATTAATTTAGCTGCCTGGTCCCTAAATAAAACTGCTCTTATATTACCAGTGCCGTCATCAAAGAATATGTTTAGTATTGGTGTTTGTTTTGGAGGAACTGAACCATGTTCAGGACAATTAAATAAATCTCCTTGCTGTATTGTTTTTTTATTACATACAGAGCAGGAATTATAATATTTTGGCTCAAATACTTGCACTATTGTACCAAAAACTTCTACAAAATCACTTGCAACTAGATCTTTAATCTGCTTTCTATTTGATGTGTTAGTTAATTTTACTGATGCTATTGATTCATTTTCTGGATTTATTATTATTTGAGATTTACTTCCTAAATGCAATTCTCTAAAGTTATTGTTTTGTTTTGAATAAGCGTTGTTGATTTTTAAAATGTCCTCTTGTTTAATTTCTTTTAATAAATCTATAAGTTTTTCATCCCAAATCACTAATCTAATTGTGCCAGTTTCATCTCCCACTAATAAAGATCCTATTCTTCCCTGCCTATTTTCTTTTTGGAATGTTCTTACTTCATTTACATTAATAACTTTTGATATTATGTTAACAGAATTCAGTCCTGGTTGTATCTGAGCTATTTTTAGTGACCTGTTTGTTGCATCAAATAGTTTTACATTTAATTCATTTGCTATTATATGTGCTGCGCCTTCTCTAGATATTAAATCCTGCAGATCTTTAAGTTTTTGTTCAATTTTAGACTCTATGTCTTGCCTAGAAATCTCTGTTGCATCAACTATTTTACTTATTATTGTTTCGTAACCAAGAATCATAAATGGTTTTGTTTTTAATATCTTTAAAAAGATTTTGTTTCATTTTATAATGACTTAAGAAAGCATTTATTGGTGTTTATAGAGATAATCTTCACATGCTGTCCATTTTCCATAATCAAACATGCCCCCAGTTATTCTATAAAGTAATTCATCTTTAGGCCCAGAACAATATTCTGCCTGCTTTATAGCTTCACTACTGCCTTGCCTTGCTTCAATATCTCTCAGTATATCTATTTGATTTCTATACCCTAAAGTATTATTTGCAGTAACTATGGCAATCAAACCAAAGCTAATTGAAATTATTTTAACCAAGATCGATGTGTTTTTTGAACTTATCATATTAATTTCACAATTAATCTTTTTTTAATGTTTTATTTTATACAAAATATATGTTTATTAAACGGTATTAGTCAAATCTTGCATAAGTGGAATCATCTTATCATTATAAAATGCCAATTTAATTTTATAATTATTATAAGGTATTATTATTTTGAATAGTATTCCTTCTGTATAAATATTTATATCCTTGAATTTAATTTTTAGTGCTTCTTCACAAGTTTTTTTATCCTTTTTTATACAATAATTGTTTATTGCCAGATGTATTTCTTTATAAATTGTAAAATCTGGTTTGTCTATTGAAATTTCTGGCTTTAAATTTAAGTATGAAATCTCGTCATTTTCTATAGGTAGAATAACATCTGAAAATGCTATAATTAAATTTTTACTGCCTTGTTCTATTTTTTCAATTTTTGTATTTTTAATAGCTTGGGTATAAATATAATTGTAGTCATCTTTGATTTTTTCTGGTACTCCTTCCAAACGAGGATATTCTTTTTCTATATTGAAATCGTCTTTAAAACTTGTTTTTGTATAACTGCTTTCATAAATATTTAAGTAATATTTTATTTCTTTTTTTAACTGGCTTTGGAATTCTCCATTTGAATCCAGAACTTGGCAAGTATTTAGTATTACATATTCTTCTCTATCTATAATTGTTGGTTGTGTTTTTTCACATCTATTTTCCTCTGAATAACCACCATTTTCAGCCAATTTATTCAGTGAATTCTCATAAGAATATTTTGCTGCCATGTCTAAATACAATTCTATATTATCAGATTCCTGGTTTGCTTTTATTAAATTTATTGCCCTTAGACCAATAATATCTTCTTTTTTATTGGCTGCTGATATTGTTGTAAAAAATAATGAGATAAGTATAATGGTGTAAATTATCACATAACCAAATAGAAATATCTGGCCTTTTTTGTTTATTTTATGCAATTGCATTTATTCCCTCCTCTGAACATGAAAAACAATCTAGGTATAATTTAATTTTCGCTATGTTATTGAATGATAAAGGAATTATTGCATTTTGCAGGAAATATTTCATTCCAAATGTGGATTTTTCTCCAAAAGCTATAGTTCTGCCATTTGACTCTATTTCTAAAATCCAATTTGCCTTCTGCAAACTTGACTTTGTTGCTTCTATAATTAATAATTTAGATTCAGTAAGATCTTCTTTTCTTTGTGGCTTGGGTAATTTGGATAAAAATGTTTTTATTTCCTCACCTAATTTTCCTTCATATTTAGAATCTTCAAAAGCTAATGATATTAATTCTGCAATTGTGATATTTTTATTTTCTACTGGCACTACAGACTTTAATATTGTTAAAACTTTTGAACTGTCCTGATATTTTACAGATTTTATTATTAAGTTCGGACTTTTAATAATATTAGATGCAAAAAACAATGCTGAAAATATAATTAAAACTATTACAAAAATAGCCAAGACAGGCACGAAATAAATAGGAAAGCCATAATCTCCTTTTTTATCCCACAAGATTAATCACCTCTATATTTATAAAACCTGTTTTAGTTTCTTCTCCTTCTTTATATAATATTATATCCGTTCTGCTATGGCATTTATATTGTTTTATTGTTTTACAAACAGGAAGATCTAATTGTTGCTTTAGATTTAAATTTGATGCTGATTTTATTATTTTACCATCCAAATTACTAATACTTACAATGTAACCTAAGTTTGGCTTTGTAAAACAACTTATTATCTTGCTTGTGTCTACTTTTTGTATATCTATAATACCTTTATGCAAACCTAAATTATCTTTAAATGCAAGACAGGATTCTGAATATATTAATTTTTTAGTCAGTATAAAAGCTTCTAAATTTGTTGTGTCTATTTTTTCATTTAAATATCCAAATGCCACAATTGCTATAAATGAAGCCCCAATTATAATAAATATTAAATAAACAATATATTCTACAATATTAAATATCCCTTTTTTGCTCATTTTTTATAATAATTTTATTGTTGATTCTTTCAGCTTTTGTAAAAGCAGACTTATCTGTGCCACAAAAAAACCTTACTGGCTGTGTTAATTCTGATTTGTGCCTTGCTTCAACCAAACAGTTAGCTTCATCAAATATAATAGTTACATTTTCCCTTGGATTATAGACATAATTTAAATTGTCTGAATAAGAAATTATTGCATCATGTGTAAGAACATAGTCTTTTGCTTCTGCACGCAAATCATGAGAAATATTATTTTTTATTAATCCAGTAACAGAAAAAAATGCAGCTATAACTATTAATAATAAGGCCAAGTGTATAAATAATTCCAGTCCTATTTGTATTTTACCTTTTTTCATATTTATGCATAATTTGGTTGTACGGTTGCTGCAGCATCAGCATATTTATCCTTTGACCAGAAACATTGGTTATTTTTCTTAGCTGTTTCATAATCACTTGTTTTATATTCATAATGCCACCATTCACCGCCATAATTTGCCCACCCTAATTTACACATTAAGTTACGTAATCTTATAACATCATCATTGCTTGCTTTACTGTAATCACTTGGCATTGCTTTTAATCTAATATCTATTGCACGACCATTGTAGTGGTTACTATTTTTAATATATTTTGACAGATCATTTATTATTACTAGTAATTCTGGCTTATTTTCTGATAACCATTTTAAAGCAAAGTCAATTTTTTGCTGCTTTGTAGTCTTAATGTTTCCGAACTCAGTTTTGAATGCCTTAGTAACTTCAGCTGCTAAACTGTATTTATTTATCCCTTCTGGACCTGCTGCTTCATAACCTCCGGAAAGATAGTCTAAAAATGCCAGACGTTGAGATTCTAGTGTTCTTGCAGCGTCAAAAATTACTAAATAGTCATCTGATTTTTCAATTAAACTTCTTGTTTTCTCGATCTGAGCTACAGCTTCTGGATGAGCACAACATACCTTATCTGAACATGAGATTTTACTGTCTTTTTGTATTAGAATTAAACCTGGTGCGAAGCCAGCACATTCGCCTGTTGTGATTTCTATTTGCTCTTCAATAGAAATAGCAAAATTTTGTGAAAATCCTTCTATATTTGCTTCACATAAGACTTCATTTTCTGCTTCCTGACACAGCATTTTTGATTTTTTCCATTCTTGACCTAATTTAAAATATAAATTTATATTCTGCTTCTGTGGTTCTGTTAATATTTCATATTTATTTTTAGGCAAAGATATTAAAATGTAAGCTGATTTTACCACATTTATATCTATTGGCCTTGGGTTTACTATATAATCTTCAATAGATTGCCCATACAGTGGAGGATGAGATATATTTATATCAAATAATTGAGTAAATCCTTCCATATTTGGAATTCCTGCTGGCAATAGCAGCCCTGGTTCCTTAACATCTACAAAAGGATTAAATGATTTTATATCTTTCACATTGAACGTAATTTTTAATTCTTTAATCAGCCCTTTTGGATCCGTTTTTTCTGATATTTCTGACTTTGTGTACGATGCTGGTTCAATTGGTTTCTTATATCCAACAGGTTTTATGTATAAAGTTTTACCTTCTTTGATAAATTCTAGGAACAGGTAATTGTCATAGTCTTCTGTTAAAAATTGTTCCTGATTTATTTTTTCATAATTTTCAAATTTGTAGCAATCGTATGGCTTGCATTTGCTTTCTTCTATCTTACAAAGACAAAGCAACGGTTCCCTTGGCAAAGGCTGTGGATATTCTATTTTATTTAATTGTGGTGCTTGCAGAAAGCTGAAACTGACTAAATAACAATCTTTGTTATAAAACATAAATTCTGTATGTTTTCCACTGTCTACTTGCTTTAATTTCTCCTTTAAACCATTAAAACCATCCCAGAAATTTATATTTTGGCATTCAAATTTTCCAGTTTTTATAGTTAATTTGTTAGCTGCTAAGACAATAGCCCCAACAATCAGCAATGCAGCAATTACACCAAAGAAAATATTTAGTGATATATCCTCTGTACCCCTTTTATTTTTCATATTTTAATTTAAAGAATTGATTGGTATTTATTTGTTATGGTGTTGTTATATTTGGAAGCATAGAAGCACTAGTCTTTGCTTGCTGTCCAATACTAGAACTTAACTGACCGCCATATTTTAATACAAAAATAATTATTAGAATAAGAGCAACAAGAATTAGAATTGTAACAACAATAGTTTCTAGAGATAAAGAAACACCTTTTTTAGACATTTTCGCACTTTATTTCTAGACAGTCTACGCCTAAGTTATTCTTACCTGTGTTATCTATTTTTGGATCTTCTTTATATTTACTAAATTCTGCTGTAATAGCTGATGCAGGAGAACCACAAACGACTCTTTCTGGTTTAGTTGTTGGATTACTATCCATGTCTACTACAAAAGACTGCTTGCAATAACCTGAGATTTTTTGGGATGATTCAGGCAACACTTTGGCTGTATCACAGAGATTTTGACATGTTTGTATTACTACATCTCTTGACTGACCTGAAGTAGTTCCTGTGAATAAATCCCTTACTTTGCCTACAACACTACTAAAGCCACCAGCAAAGAATGCAATTAAAATAATAAGAACAACTAGCACAATTATTGCAATGATTATAACATTCATCGGCATACCTTGTGCTTTTCTATTTGACATCTATCACACCTTTTAATAATTCATAAATTATGATGTTTCTATATAAAGCTTTTGGTTACGTTGGGATTAAAGACCTTGTTTTGAGTTTTTCTAGCAGTAAATCTTTTTGTTTTTTTATTTCAGGCGTATAAGGAAGAACACATATCTTGTTATCAAATGCATAAAATTCAGCCCCAATATAATTATTGAAAATTAATTTTGTTAATGGCTTTGAATTCTCTAGTGTTATTTCTCTAAAGTCTGAAAATAAACACATTTCTTTTTTTATTTCTGCTGTCTTTACTTTTTCTTCCTTATATTGCAATGTTAACTTTTGACCTTCAATTATAATTTCATAATCTTTTGGAATAACTGATTCAATTCCTTCAGCAGATATTATGGAAAAAGCGCACGGCCCTTGCTTACATTCATTTATTGTTGAAATCAATTTGATAAACTGTTCGTCTGCTGGCAATGCATCCTTAATTGTTGCGCATCTTTTTAAACCAGTAAATCCTGAAATAAGCGTTGTTTCTTCATTGCTAAACTTATAAATAATCCCTTTTGTAAATGAAATTTCATCATTGCCTGAGACATCTTTTGAGGAACATAAATTTAGATTGTATAAAAACAAATTATCTGCTTGTGTAAATTCTTCTTTCTTTAATTTTCCTAATTGTGCCTGCTGTATTTTACTTGGCTCTTCTTTTAAGTATGCTCTTCTGTAAACACCAGCCAATATTCCACTGGATGACGGAACTTCTACTTCTTTAGTCTGCTCCTGTGCTATTGTTGGATAAAAAACATAATTCTTGAAATATAATAAATCGTCTGTTATATCTGTTTGAATTGTTTGTATGTCTTTTAATTCCTTTGTTGGTGAAATTGCATTGCATTTGTTTAGTCTTGCATTTGAATGCAGAAGTATAGATGTTGTTTTTGAACTTGGATTGTTTTTTACTTGAATTATGTAATTTTCAGGCACTGTTGGATTTGTCAATGAACAAAAACAATCTACAGAAGGAGATAATTTGCATTCTTTGTAATTTTTTATAAATTCATTGTAAAATGGGATGTTATCGCTGACTTCTGCAATGTTTGTCTCTGTTTGATTTGAAGGAAAAAGATCTGCTATTGATTTTATTAAAGGCGTTGCTCCTCCATAAATAATAGAACCTAAAATAAAAATTACAACTATTAAACCTATAGCTATTACAACTACAGGCCTTAAATGAAATTCTGTTGCCATTTTTTAAGTTAATCTTAATATCTCTTTTATTTGCTCTAAGATATTAATTGATTTTCCTTTTAATAAAAATATTAATCCAATAATAACTAGTAAAATTATAAGCGCTAATAATATCTTTAGAACTGTTTCAATTTCAAAATCTGCTTTCTTATTTGAATTTTTCATATTTATTCTTTTGCCTTGGCATTGCATAAGGCATTTGCTTCTACTGGATCAACAAGCATTACATTGGCTGAAAATGGCTTCTCTCCGAAAACTATATTGTAAGTTCCATAAGCAGCAGTTCCTACAATTAAATACCAACCAATAGGACCACCAATAACTTTCGAACCGGCACCTGCAAGCAATCTTCTTAGAGCACTACTTGCTACTTTATTTGCTACTGTTTTTGCAACTTTTTCTTCAACTGTTTTTGTTGCTACAGAGACAACAACTTTTTCTCCTGCTTGTGCAGCAGTTCTTCCTGCAGTATATTCTCCTACTGTAATAAGTTTTGCTTCAGTTATTGTTGCAGCTTCAGCTGACACTGCTCCTCTTGCTGCAGTCTCTGCTGCTGATTCAGCTGCTTTTTGCTGCATTGCTTTCTGTAAAGTATTCAAAGTATAAGTGCCTGCCTTAGTTGCAGCCAGAACTCCTGATGTTGCTGCTGAAATTTCAGCCCGTTCACTGATTGTTGTTGTGGTTGCTAGTGTTGATGTCTTTGCCTTGCTCACTTCTTCTGGTACTATATCACCAGCTCCAAGCAAATTAGACATTATATTAGCAATCCCTCTTCCTGAAGCTGCAAATAAGTATACGTATAAATCTCTTTCAATTATGGTCTTGTCCTCTCCTATTTCCTCTTCTGATAAGTTATAGAAATTATCATTAGCAAAGTACTGCATGTATGTTGGCGTTGATTTACTACCAACCTTTTGCTCATTTAAATATCTATTAAAACCAAGCATCTGAACTTTTTCTTTTTTTATTTCATTTGAAAATGATATTGCTCTACACTTAAAACAAAATGGTGTTCTTTCTACTGTATTAATGAAATCTGTTTTTCCTCTATCAAATGATTTCCAACAATCAATCATACTATCTCCTATTTCTTTATACGCTTTGGGAGGTTTGCCTCCTTTCCATAATAAATCATCTCTTGATTTAATTTCCAATGGATCTTCAAGTTCTGGAACAGGCGGATAATCTGCAACAATTTTGTCAGTTCCAAAAGATGCTGACCTTTCCTTAACCCATAAATTTATTGCTGCTTGATTTGTGCTAGATACTAAAGTTCCTCCATAGGCTTTATTAAATAAAATATATATAGCTAAGGTAAGCAAAAAAACTATTAGAACTATAACAACAGTTATAGCTTCAATTCCTTTCTTCATATTATTTTGAATATTCCTCCAAGTACTTTAAGCTGTATAATTTTGTACAATAAAAACAGCAATAATAATGCTGCTATCAGGATAAATATTACGTATAGTGTAGTTCTGCTTTCACCTTTTTTAGACATACTTCTTAAATGATAAACTTTGTTTATAAACCTTTTTAGCCTGTTAACTCTTTTGAAAGAAGACCCTGCGCCATTGAAGTAAACAGCAATGTAACTATTGTTGCAATTATTGCATAAAGAAGAAAACTTATTACTAGGTTTTTACCTAGCAAGTGCTGTTCGTTTATTTTGTCTGAACCATTTTCAATGCCATTTTGCATAATTGTTAATATATAAGCTAACTGTACAACGTAAACTCCTACAACTATTTGAAAAAAATAACCAGGTATTATTCCTTCTAATTTAAATAAATCAACTATTGTAGTCAAACCAGTAGCACCACCTGCTGTTTCTCCTGTTGCTTCCAGAGAAAAGCTTGATATTTTTACATTTAAAGCGACTATAATATTGACAATCATTGCTGATATTCCTACAACTATTCCTGCTATTGCTGGGGTAAGAAAAGATATCTGAGACTTCATGGAAGAAATTACTTCTGCAAGCAAGTCCTTAAGACGCTCTGTTACCTTGTGTATTTTGTCTACGTAATTTGAAATACTTATAAGTGACTGGGAAACTATTTGCGGTCCTTTCTTTGAGCTTTCTAAGAGCACTTCCATTGAGCTTTCTATCAATGGCGAGGGATAAGCAAGCAACGCTCCATTTTTTTCATTAAATATTGCCTCTTCTATTCCCATTCCCAGCTGTCTAATGTTTGCATCAACCAGTCTGAAAAAATTGCCTGATGGTGTTCCTTCCATTGTCTGGGCTACTTTATTAAATGCAAGCTCTGTTGGAATTCCATCACCAATTCTATTTCCTAACTGAAAAAGTGTACTTGCAAACTCACTTTCCAATGTCTTTGTCTCATTTCTTAACTCTATGACTTTTTTACTTTTTAATTTATTGTAGTATCCAAAACCTATTGCAACTCCTGCTGGAATAAAAAAACTAAGAATTAATGCACCAATACCAAAAGGGCCGAATGCTTTGCCTCCAAATTCAAAGTAGCCAAAAAAACAGCCTAGTGAGTCACCTAGGTCTATATCTCCTACAGCGCATTTTTGGTTCTCTAAGAATGTTGGCGGAGTGACCCATTTAAACATTATTGGCAGGAATCCAATTACAATAAGTAATGTAGCTATGAAAAAACACAACCAAAAAGGATCAAATCCCTTCTGGTATACTCTTTCTGCTACTTTTGACTGCCCATACCCTGTTGGTCTTTTTGAAAGTATATTCATACCCAGAGAAAATACCATAACTGGAAGTATTATATTATAAAGAAATGCTAAGTGATACCATTTTACAAGTCCTTGCAAAAATGAACCTACTAAAGGAAATACTACTAAACCTAATATAGGAAGAATTACTCCAAGCATGTGCAGCGTTGTTATTGGCCCTTTTACATCTTGTGCATAATGCAGCATTTTCTCATAAGTTCCTTCTAGAATTACGTTGAGAGCTTTATCCAGAAGATCACTTCTTCTTGATTGTGTTGGTTCATACAAAGATGATTCAATTAGATGAAATGCTGTAACAAACTCTAAATTATAATGACGCCAAGATTCTAGATAATTGTCTAGAGATTCTTTTATTGTTGAGAATTTTCCTGTTTCTAAATCCCAAAATACTTTTCTTAAGTCTAAAGATAGTGGCGCATCAATATGCTGTGCTGCAAATTTTACTGCATGTTCTAGATTTGAAGTATGCCTCATATAAATTACTACATACAATATAGCTAGAACCATTTGGTTGCTGGCTTTTAGACGCCATTTTGTTGCTATAAACAGTGGCATTTTATTAAAATACATCAAAGCAACCAATCCAATAATTAGAAACATTAAAAGAGTAAATATTGGAATTTCTCCTATTAACAGAAATAATATTGCAGATATGAAAATTCCTAGAAAAATAATCAATAAACTTGATAATGCTGCAAAACTAGCAGCTCCTGTTGGTGTTATATTGAGATGGGCTGTACTTATTGCTTCTTCTATTCTTGGAAGGTTTTTATCAGACGGCTTTAGTTTTACTATGGTTTCAGAAATATTACACCATTTTTCGTAATTAGATATATTTTTTGATAATATTTCCTCTCTGAATTTTATGTATTCTGATGAAAAAGCTTTTGTTGATTCAGATTCAATTTGCCCTTCTGTTTCTACATCTACATATTCTTCGATTTTAGAACGATACTTTTCCAGAATATCTTTAACATCCTCTTTTTTTGGCATTTTTGTATTAAAATTAAGAATATTAGATTTAATAAGTTTTTGCAGATGGTTCTTTTAGAATTTTCTACTTTCTAAAAATTTTTGCGCGACGTACTCCGAGATCGTCATTCGAGCTAGTCGGATTCCAGTCGCAGAACAGGTGAACACAATAAGAATCAGCCCAGAACCTAGCG
>JAGVZG010000025.1 GCA_018302765.1 Candidatus Woesearchaeota archaeon | reverse complement strand
ATAAGCTCTAAAAGTGCTAAAACAATAAAGGCTGAAATATATGGCAGACTAATCTGCCATAACTTGTTAGGTATTGTTCTAGAGACTCAGGACAGAGCCATCTGAAAGACAACAAATAGACAAATCAACAGGCGTAGTTCAAGTTTATCAAACCGTAGAGTTTGATTTAAGAAAGTATCTAGTTAGAAGAGATAAATTATTAGATGATTTTGTTGGAAAATTAACTGGTAGATATAAAACTGATCAAAATAAAGCCCAGGCCCTTTTATGTTTTGTTCAAACAGGAATAAAATATGATGAAGAAAAAGTAGAAGCTACATTAAGAAATGATGATTTAGATTTTGTAAGAACTCCACAGCAAACTTTATGTGAAGGCAAGGGTGACTGTAAAGACACATCTGTTTTGTATTCTACATTATTAAGCTATATTGGGATAAGATCTGCTTTTTTATATTTTCCAAACCATGTTAATGTTGGAGTCAATTTAGATTTCATATCGAATCAAGTAGCCGGTGCACCTGCAGGCTTACATCTCGATGGTCTTGTAAATTATAGAGGAAGCACTTATTACATAGCTGAGACAACCCCAGATAAACCAATTTTTATAGGTAAATTAATGAAATCACAAATCGGTAAAAAATTAGAAAGGGTAGTTTTAATTTAGCTAATTTTAAATATCTTCATTATATTTTTATCTTATGAAATGTTTTGTAATTTATCCTACATATAAAATAATAGAAAATAGGGCTTATGTCTATTTATTTGGAAAGCTTGATAATGGAGAGAGCTTTCTTACTATAAATTACTTCAGACCTTATTTTTATATAAAAAAAGAAGACTTGGAATTTGCACAGGCATTAAATCAAAAGTTTGATTATTTAAAAACCGGCTTTAGGAATTTTAAAAATGAAGAAGTTGTAAAAATAATTCTTGATATTCCTGAAGACGTTCCAAAACTAAGAAGAAAATTTGAAGAGAACCAAATAGCGTGCTATGAAGCTGACGTGAGATTTGCTTATCGTTTTATGATGGATAAAAGCATACAAGGAAGCTTTGAAATTGAAGGAGATTATATTATTGGCGACAGAATAGATAGGGTTTACAAAGAACCTGAAATTAAAGCATGCTTTGACTACAAACCAAACTTAAAGGTCTTATCTTTTGATATAGAAAGCGGCAATGGAACAGAAAATGACCTGCTTTATTGTATTGGACTAGTTTGCGGAAATATAAAAAAAGTTTTTATTAACTCAAAAGAAAATGTTGAAGGCGCGGTTTCATGCAATGGTGAAAAAGAAGTTATTGAAAAATTTATAGATGAGATTTTAATCCTAGATCCTGATATTATTACTGGCTGGAATGTTATAGACTTTGATTTGGCATATTTAAGCAAAAAATGCAAAAAATTAAAAATTGGCTTTGATATTGGAAGAGAACCTAGTAAATGCAAAATAAGACTTGAGGAGAATTTCTTTAGAGAAAGCAAAGCAGACATATCTGGAAGACAAGTTTTGGATGGGCTGAATTTACTCAGGGTTTCTTTTATAAAAGTTGATGACTACAAACTAGACACTGTATCAAAATCTATTCTTGGAGAAGGAAAATTAATAGAGGCACAAGGTCCTGATAAGTATAAAGAAATTGATGAATTGTTTAAGAATAATAAGAAGAAATTAGTGGATTATAATTTAAAAGATGCTGAATTAGTCATTAAGATATTAGGTAAAACAAAAGTTCTTGAATTAAGTATTTTAAGAAGTTTATTAACAGGAATGCCTTTAGACAGAGTTAATGCTTCAATTGCATCTTTTGATTCATTGTATTTAAGAGAACTTAATAAAAGAAATATAGTTGCGCCAAGCGGAAATTTTGTTGTTAAGGAAGAAGGAATTAAAGGTGGTTATGTAAGAGAAAGTCTTCCTGGAATTTATAACTATATTTTAATTTTGGATTTTAAGAGCCTATACCCAAGCATGATGAGAACATTTAACATAGATCCATATAGTTATGTTTCAGATTGTAAAGGCAAAAACCTAATTAAAGCACCTAATGGCGCTTGTTTTAGAAATGAAGATGGTGTTCTGCCTGAAATTTTAACGAAATTATACCATGAGAGAGAGAAAGCTAGAAAAGAAAAAGATGAATTGACAAAGTATGCCATTAAAATTCTGATGAATAGTTTTTTTGGAGTTTTAGCCAATCCTTCTTGTAGGTTCTTTGATATAAATATGACAAATGCAATAACTTATTTTGGACAGGATATTTTGAAGATTACGCATGAAGAAATCAAAAAATTAGGCTATGACATTGCCTATGGGGACACCGATAGCTCATTTGTAATTTCAAAGGCTAAAGATTTAGAAGAAGCAGAAAATATTGGAAAAAATATTGCAAAATATATAAACGAATTTTACAAAAAATTTATTAAAAATAATTACAATAGGGAAAGTTTTTTAGAATTAAGCTATGAAAAGTGTTTTGTTAAATGTTTAATGCCTAAACTAAGAAAATCTGATGTTGGTGCTAAAAAAAGATATGCTGGTTTGGTTATAAAAAATGGAAAAGAAGAAATTCAATTTACCGGCCTCGAAGTTGTGAGGGGTGATTGGACTAATTTAGCAAAAAAATATCAGCAAGAATTATTAGATAGAGTCTTTCATAATAAAGAGGTTATAAATTATACTAAGAAATTTGTCGATGATTTAAACAATGGAAAATACAACGATTTGTTGGTTTATAAAAAAACTATGAGGAAAGGAATAGAAGATTATGCTGTCGAGACACCCCATAAAAAGGCAGCTAAAAAACTTATTGGTGCTGGAATTAAATTGGAATCCAATATTATAAGATATGTAATGACAGAAGATGGACCAGAACCATTTGAGCATATTAAACATAAAATTGATTATAAACATTACATAGAAAAACAAATTAAACCCATAGCTAATTCTATTTTGGTTTTTTTTAATACTGATTTCGAATCTTTATTGAATGGAAACAAACAAACATTGTTAGATAATTTTTGAATGATTGCTTACTTCATATATTTTATTTATACTTTTGAATTACAATAATACTTAAAAATATAAACTTTGGTTGTTGCTAGGGTAAAAAGTGGCTGAAGAAATTAGAGAAGCATTATCTTATGACGACGTTCTTTTAGTACCTAGATTTTCAAATATAAACTCAAGGAAACAAGTAGATATCTCTACAAATTTGACGAAAAAAATAATGATAAATCTTCCAATTGTGAGTGCAAATATGGATACTGTAACAGAATCCTCTATGGCTATTTCAATGGCAAGACACGGCGGTATCGGGATTATCCACAGATTTATGACAATTGAAGATCAGACAAATGAAATCTTAAAGGTAAAAAGGTCTGAAGGTATTTTAATAGAAAAACCCTATACATTAACTCCTGAACATATAATAAAGGATGCTAAAGTTTTAATGGAAAATAAAAATATAACTGGAATTCTAATTACTGACAACGTTGGAAGGTACGTTGGAATATTAACTCATAGAGACCTAATGTTTGAAGATAATTTATTAAAACCAATTTCTGAAATTATGACTCCAAAAGATGAATCTATTACTTCCGTACCTAATATTAACATTGAAGCAGCCAAGAAGTTATTTAAAGAATATAAAGTAGAAAAACTTCCTTTAGTTGATAAAAATGGTTTGCTTAAAGGCTTAATTACTGCAAAAGATATAATGAAAAAAGATATGCATCCTTTAGCTTCAAAAGACAAAAAAGGACGATTATTGGTTGGGGGTGCGATAGGAATAAAGGGTGATTATTTGGAAAGGGCAGAGGCTTTGATA
Source organism: Candidatus Woesearchaeota archaeon (assembly GCA_018302765.1). GTDB lineage: Archaea > Nanobdellota > Nanobdellia > SCGC-AAA011-G17 > GW2011-AR18 > JACPCE01. The sequence continues at coordinate 29,864 of JAGVZG010000025.1, read as the reverse complement.
AATGCAGAGTGTGATGTTTTATGTATAGATATTGCTCATGGTCATTCACAATTTGTAGTTGACACAATAAAAGCATTAAGAGATAAATTTGATGATGTTCAAATAATTGCTGGTAATGTTGCAACTGCAGAGGGAACTTTGGATTTAATTAATGCTGGTGCTGATGCTATCAAGACAGGTGTTGGTGGTGGTAGCATTTGTGTAACTAGAATTGTAACTGGCGCAGGAGTTCCGCAATTTAGTGCTGTTTTAGACTGTGTAAAAGTTGCCAATGAATTTGGAATTCCTGTTATTGCTGACGGTGGAATAAAACAATCTGGAGACATAACTAAAGCATTAGCTGCTGGCGCTTCTAGCGTTATGCTTGGAAATTTACTTGGAGGAACAGAAGAGAGTCCGGGACAAACAATCATAAGAGGGGGAAGAAAATTTAAAATTTATAGGGGCAGCGCTGGGTTTGGATCTGTAATGTCTAGAAAACAAAGAGAAAATGGAAATGATGATTTAAGCGATGTTGTTCCTGAAGGTGTTGAAGGAACTGTCCCTTACAAGGGTAATGTTTCGGAAGTTCTTTATCAGTTGGTTGGCGGATTAAAAAGTGGAATGAGCTACTGTGGAGCACATAATATGAATGAACTTTGGAAAAATGCAGAGTTTGTTAAAATTACATCTGCTGGTCTAAAAGAAAGTCATGCACATGATATTGATGTTTTGAAATGAAAATTTACTTTAATCATCAAATTTTATAATTCTCCAAGGATAGTCTTCTTTTGCCATTAGAACAACTCTAGATGGAATATGTTCATCTATTATTTTATAGCTGCAGCGCTTTTCAATTTCTTTAGCAAAGTCCCTAACTTCTTCTATTGTTGACATATTTTTTCTTTGTAGATTTTCCCTGCTAGCACCAACATGTATATAACTTTTAATTTCTATAAAATGAGGATCTCCTCTTTCAAATAGGTCTGCTATATTTTTATGATTAACGTCATTAAGTCCTTTGATTAATGTATATCTAATTACTGTCCTTGTCTTATTTCTAATATTCCTCAAAGCATCTAAGCTTTTTAACCACCTATTCCAGGCATCTTTATGAATTGGTCTTTGTATTTCTTTGAAATTTTCTTCATCCACAGTATCCATACTTAAATAAAGCTGGGTTGGTGGCTCTAATTTTTCCATTGCTTCTGGAAATCCACCATGAGTAACAACAAAACTCGTTTTGCCTTGTGTCTTAATTTCTCTAATTAACTCATTTATTTTTGGATAGTATAAGTTCTCACCTGTAAGACTTATGGCAAAATGACTTATTTCCTTTATTTGATTCCATTTATCTTTATTGATATCTTGGTTTCCACCATAACCACTAAGCAATTTGAATTGGTGCTCTGGTATTTTTGCTAATAATTCTTTAGGATTATCAATTTTTGTAAATGGAAAATTATTTCTTTCCCTCCAGCAGTATGTGCAAGACTTATCACAAAAATTAACTGCAACACTTAGTTGACCGCATCTGTGGCTTCTTATGCCGTAGAATTTCTGCTTGTAACAATGACCTTGATTTTTAAGGCTTTTAGCAGTCCACTCACATATTTTAACTGCAGAATGTTCGCCAATAAATCTATATCCTTGTTTTTCTAGTTTTTTCTTATAGCCTTGATAAGTAGAAATATCTATATTTTCTTCATATTTTATATTAGGAACTTTAAATTCTTGAACTGTTTCTTGGATTAATGGCAAAGACATAAATTCAATATTTCGTTGGTTTTTTTAAATATTTTGGATGATTTTTATTTGAACAGTACTAAGAACAAATCCAAAACTTTATAAAATAATATCTGATTCTTTTATTTTAAGCGGGGGTGCCAGAGCCTGGTCAATCTTCGTAAGAAGGACTATATGGGCAGGTAAGCTAGAGAAGCTTTGCTAAACTTAAGATCAGGCAATAAGATATCCTGTGGCTAAGGCCTACGCAGGTTCAAATATAAGAACCTAGGTTATTATCAACTCCTAGACTTATGAGAAAATCCTGTCCCCCGCACTTATATTTCTTCACAGTAATGTTTTTAAAGTTCTTAAACAGACTTTATAACATGAAAAGAGGATTAATTTTTATAGTTATTTTTCTATTAACTTTACCTCTTGTTTATACTGTTGGTGTGGACTCTTGTGGAGTATTAAGCAGTGCTGGAACATACACATTAAACACCAGTTTAGTGTCTTCTACTGGTGTTGCATGCATAAATATTACTTCTACAGGAATTATTTTTGATTTGGCTGGCTTCTCTATAAGCAATTCAAGCAAAAATGGCGAGGCGGCTATATATATTGCCCCTACAGCTTTTGGAACAATTGTCGCCAACGGTACAATCAATGCTAGCTACCATGGCATAACAATCCATAACGCTACTAATGTAATAATCAGAAATATAACTTCTATTAATAACACAAGATCTGGTTTTAATATTGACGGCAATGGAACAAATAATACTATTGATAGCAGTCGCGCTTCTAATATAACAAATTCTGGTTTTTCAATTCAAGCACAGGACAATAATTTAAGCAATAATATTGCTATTGGCAATAGAGAAGGATTTCTTTTAGATCATACAATACCTTTTGGAGGTGTAAACCCATTAAGAAATGCAACAGCTAATCTACTTAATGGCAACAACATTAGCAACAATGCTTATGGTATTTTCTTAAATTTTAGCTCATTTAATAATTTAAGCAATAATCTTATATTTAATAATAGTCAATCAGGAATATTTATTAGAGAAATATCAAACAATAACAGTGTTTTTAGCAATACAATATATAATCATACCAATGGGCTTGCTTCTGGAATTTATTTAGAACTGATTAACAATATAACTTTTTTATACAGCAATAGCATAACAAACAACACTTATGGCGTTTCAGATAATAATGCAAACTTTACAAATGTTTCATATAGTAATATTAAATCAAATAGCATAGCTGTCTATTTTAATACAACTAATAATTCAAGAGTATCAGAAAATAATCTTAGCGAGAATACTCAGATAGGTTTACATTGTTATTTTTGTACCAATGGTGCATTTAAACCAAACAACAACATCAGCCATAATGGTTTATATGGTATTCTTTACCAGAATACTACTTTTATGGAAATAGAATTTAGCTGGATTTCAAATAACTCTTATTATGGAATTTATGTCACAAATAATTCTGATAACAATAAATTTCGTACAAGCAATATAACAGAGAATGGGTTTTATGGATTTTATTTTGTTTCTGGAAGCCTGAATAATTTCTCAAGAAACAATATTTCAGGCAATGGACAAGCTGGAATTTATATGGATGCAAGCAAAGAAGGGCCAGTTAATAATAACAGACTTTTTGAGAATAATACTGTTGCTTATCATACTGCAGGTTTGGCTGCAGGTATTTACTTGAGTCTTATTAATGGAACAAATCATATTTACAATAACCCATTGATTGCAAATAATACATATGGTATCTACTTAAATTTTACAAACAATACTAATTTAACAAATAATAATATCACTAATAGATACACTGGAACACAAACATCTGGTTTGTATATTACTACTGCATATAATAGTATTTTCAGAAGTAATCTTGTACGAGGCTTTGGTGACTGCGTTACTTTAAGTGGTGGAGGAAACAACACTCTTGATTTAAATGTTGTTTTTTGTTTTAGGTATGGCTTTGAAGTTATAAGCAATACGCAAAATAATAATTTTACAGGTAATTTAATTGCAAATAGTACTAATGGTTTTTTTATACTGGCAGACAATAATAATTACAGTGGTAATTTAATTCATAATAATACAGATGGATTTACTATAGCTTCTAATGATAATAATGTGATTGTAAATAATACAATTGCGAATAATACAAGATATGGAATAAATTTAGGAAGTTCTGCTAATGGCCATAATGTTTCCTATAATATGATTTACAATAATTCTTTAGCAGGAATTTATTTAACTACTACTAGTGCTGATACAAATCTTATTTTCAATAACACTATTCATGGACATAGAGGAACAAATGCAGCCGGCATATTCTTACAGCAGAATCTTGTAGATTCAATTGCATTTACAAATAAAATTTATGATAATCCTGCTATTGAAAACAATACTTATGGAATTTATATAAATTACAGCAGGTTTGTAAATATTACAAACAATGTAATTAGGTTTAATAGTTTAGACGGCATTTTTATAAATAACAGCATGCTTGTTGGGGTTTATTACAATACATTAATTAATAATTCTAATTCTGGCTTGCGTTTATCCAACTCATCTAATGCTACCATAATAAATAATACTGTAACAAATAACACAATATATGGATTCTTGTTAGACTCTAATTCTTATAATATTACTTTATATAATAATACATTTATTGGGAGTGCCCAGCAAAATGGAATTTATTTATCATCAATTACAAATACAAGTATTTTTAATAATACTGTTTACGATGCTTCTAGCTATGGAATTGTATTAGAATTAGCATCAAAGCATGTTAATATTACAAATAATACAGTAATCAATAGCGCTACCGGAATATTAGTAAATTCATCTGACAGAAATAATTTAGAAGATAATATTTTAGTAAATAATACAGTAGAAGGCCTTTTGTTTGTAAATGTTACTGATATTATTGTTAACCGCAGTATTTTTGTGAACAACACTTTAGCGCAAATTCGTGCTATAAATTCCATAGTAAATATCTCTGGCGTAATAAATATATCAAGAACATCAAATTCTTCCTTAGATCTGAATATCAGTTTTGGCAGTTTTTTATACAATAATAGTTTAAGCAATATAACTACAGATTATGGCAGTTATATGATAAATAATGCTACAAACATAACTGTAAAAGCGTTAACTTTAGGCGCTTCTGGAGCAACTCTTAATGGGTGCGCAAATTCTTCAGATATTAACTGCAGGATTATAACAAACTTTTCGAACGTTATAAATGTTACAAATACCAGCGGTTTAGGCACACTAGACTTAACAATAATAAATTATAATGATAGTAGAAGAAAGACAAATATAAATATTGGAATGTATAATTTTTCCTTCAGCGGCTGGAGTAACCTGAGGAGAACAGGTATTGATACAACTACAAAATTTGTTACATTAAAGTCAATAACTAATTTAGGACCGCTTGCTGTTGTCAGCTTTGGTTTAACCAATGTATCTGCAAGTGCAGATGGGACCTTTTGTGATAGTTCTAGTGAAGAAGCATTTACACGACTTCAGTGGGCCATAGATAATTCAAGCGCTGGTGGCACCATACTTAGTTGTTATTCAACTACACCTTTTAATGAAAACGTTTTGTTAAATAAATCTATGAATATTTATGGAAACCAATCTGGTGTTTTATTAAATGCAACTAATAGTTCCCTGCCTGCCTTAAATATAACTGACGCAAACGGTATTAATATAACAAATTTAACTATTTTCGGTTCTTCTGGTAGTTCTAGTCTTGGTGCAGTGTACTTAAAAAGCAATAACAGTAACATTTATGGGCTTAATATTAGTAATAGCAGCTATGGTATTTATACTTTAAATTCGCAGAGCAATAACATTTATAATAATACTATTTATAATAATTCTGAAGCTGGGGTTTTTATAACAACTGGATCAGCTGAAATTAAAGTATATTTTAATGAAATACGCAATAACACTAAAGGTTTAGCCAGCGGAGTTTACATAAATGGTGTTAATAATATAAGTAATATATATAATAATTTATTAATAAATAGTAATACTTATGGTATCTATCTTAACTTTAGCAACTATACTAATATAACAAATAATGTGATAAGTTCCAATACTAATGACGGTGTACGTATAGAAAATTCAACATTTAATAATTTAACTTCTAACAATATAAGCTCAAATAACTTTGGAGTTAATATTGCTTCAACTTCATATAATAATACTTTGGTTTCAAACAAGATATTCAGCAACACTGGAAGAGGAATACTTATTAATGTTTCAAAAAGCAATGTAATATCTAATAATTCAATTTATAGTAATACTTTTAATGGTTTAAGACTAGATTACTCTGAAAACAATACTATAAGTTTCAATAACGTATCTGAAAATCAAGCAAATGGGATATCATTAGTATCAAATTCTAAATTTAATAATATAAACTCAAATACAATTTATAATAATACAGACATAGGGGTTGCTCTTAGGGAAGGAGCTTCTGGAAATATCTTATTTAATAATACAATATACAAACATTTGGATAGGGGACGTGGAAGGGCTATAGATGTAAATACTGTTAATGGTATTAATCATATTTATAATAATTACTTTATTGAGAATAATACTTATGGTATTAATTTGAATCATAGTAATTATACTAATATTACTAATAACACCATAAGATTCAATAATATTGGAGGGATAAGATTACTTAATTCTTCTGATAATAACATAAGTAACAATAGGATATACAATAATACTGTTTATGGTATTGTTTTAAATTTTACATCAAGCAGAAATAGAATTTATTCTAACAGTATATATAATCATTTAAATTCAACCTTAGAAGGCAGCGGTGTAATTCTGAATCTTGTTAATGATATTAATTATATTTATAACAATCCATTAATTGAGAATAATACTTATGGTATTTATCTTAACTTTAGTAACTATACTAATATAACAAATAATACTATAAGATTAAGTAGTATAGATGGATTTGAGTTAAAATCTGCTTATTATAATAATATTAGCAGTAATAGTATAAATAATCAAATAAGACATGGCATTAAGTTTGATAGCAATAGCGAAATTAATATTTTAGGATTTAATATTATAAATAACAATTTGAATACTGGTGTTTTTGTTGATCCTACTTCAGACTTTAATAACATTACGAATAATACAATTAAAGATAATGTTGGCTATGGTATTGAATTGGGTTCTAGCAACAATAGCATATTTAACAACAGTCTGATAAATAATACTGTTTATGGTTTGTTAATATCAAGGAATTCTTCTTTTAATAATATTAGCGGAAACTTTTTTGGAACTAATGGTTTAAGTGGTATTTACATTAATGAAACACCTAATAGCAACAGGATATTCAGCAATACAATAACAAATCATACTAATGGGCTTGCTTCTGGAATTTATATTACTGGTGTTAATTTTATTAATCATATATACAGCAATTCTTTTATTGAGAATAATACTTATGGCATCTATCTTAACTTTAGTAACTATACTAATGTTAGCTTTAATACCATAAGATTTAATAATAACAAAGGAACTTATATAGTTAATTCGTATTATAATAATATTACAAATAATACTTTTAATTTTAACAATGGAAGTGTTGTTTTAAATTATAGTAATAATACTTTAGTAAATTTGAATATCTTGAATAATGATAGTAGAGGCTTATATCTTATTTTTGGATCTGAAAATAATATGTCATTGAATACTATTCTAAACAATAGAGAAGGTGGTGTTGTACTTGATAACTCATCAAATAATCAATTAATTAATAATAGTATGTTTAATAATTCAAATGGTATTGATTTATCAGGATTTTCAGATAATAATAATATAACAGGCAACAATATTTTTATTAATAATTTTAGTGGACTACGTATTCAAGGCAATTCACAAAATAATAACATTAGATATAATTATATTTCTACCAATAATTTATTAGGCAGTCTTAACATTGACCGTGGCGGAATTGTTGTATCTGGGCCTAATAATGTTTTGAGTGTAAATAACATTACAAATAATAGCAAAGGTCTTGTTGTCCTTAATACTAATAATATCACAATATCAAATTTGTTTTTAAGAAATAATTCTATATCACAAATTTTAATATATAATGCTACAGCTTACCTAAGAGAAACTATAAATATAAGCCAATCAAATAATACTACTCCTGACTTTAACATTACTGAAGGAGGATATGTTTATGATTCTGGAATGAATGGTATAGTTACTGATTATGGTGTATATATTATAGACAGTGCTACTAATATTGCAATAAAAGCATTAGACTTAAATAACACTGGTGTGCAGGAAAGTGGTTGTGCATCTAGTGGATTTAGCAGTTGTAATATATTAACTAACCTTTCTAATATTGTTAATATTACAAATAATAGCGAATCTGGAAGTATAAATTTAACGTTGTTTTATAATGCTAGTAAAGCTAATGGTTTAGGTGCACTTTTAAGCCAAATTAGAATTGCCAGATATGGTTCTTCTGGATGGTCTAGTTTAGGAAGATCTAATATAGACTTATTAAATGGCAGGATTAATTATGGTCCGATAACGAGTTTTAGTAGTTTTGGTGTTGTAAGATTTGTTGACGTTCCTAGTACTGGGAGCCAAGAAAGAGCAAGTGGTGGAGGTGGCGGTGGGGGAGGCGGAAAAGAAAAACCTTCTCCACCAGAAGAGAAGCCAGAAGAAGTTCCAAAGCCAGGAGCAGTAACTATTGGAGTTAGAGGTGGAACAATTCATATTAATGAAGGAAGAAATACTGCAAGATTGAAACCTAAGATGGTTTTAAAAGATGGTGTCCTTGTTCCTGAATTAGACATTGATTTAAATGTGGAATCATTAGTAAAAATTCCGAGAAGAGTGGACGTAGTTTTATCTAATTTAAGGTCTTGGATTATTTTTGTAATGTTAGTTCCTTTAATTTTATTATTTGGCGGTTTAGTTGAAGACAAAACAAAAATAAGATTAGGAGCAAATAAGATCTTAGCTAAAGTAAAAATAGCTGAAGAAGATATAGATGAATTGTATCCTTATGATTAATCTTAAAACGACAACTTTTAAAAATAGAATAAATTTTTGATTTCTATTGCCCTGGTGGCTTAGCCTGGTATAGCACAAAACGAAAGTTTGCTAAATTCCTTGGTATTTAAGCCAAATAGGAAGAGATCGGGAGTCCAAATCTCCCCCAGGGCTTTATAATCATTTTCCTAAGCCGTAGTAAAAATATACAAAAAATTTAAATGTTGATAACTCATTGCTTTTTTAATGGCAAAAGAAAATTTTGATATTGAAACAGAATATATAAAACTCAGAAAAAAATTTAAATATCTTCCAAATTTTGACTTAGTAAATAAAGATTTTGAAATATCTTTAATTGATAAAAATAGTTTTATAATTAGAAGCATAAGAAGAAAAATAAATGATAAGGTTATATTTTTCTGCAGAATCATAGAGAACATACTTTATCCAAGTTTACAGAGCGCAATAAGTGGCTATGAAGCCGGCTTTTTTAATGAACAAGAAAAAACAAAATTAGTTTTATTACACAAAAAATTAATGATTATTGAAAGAAATTCTCTTCTTTTAGACGTTGAATGTGGCTCTGATGAAGAAGATGTTAAATATATAATAGAAGTCAATAAACAATGGCAAGATTTTAAAAAAGAACTGCTTGTTATTATTGAAAAAATGAAAGATGTCTGGAAAGAAGAAACAAAAGACGAAGAAGAGGGCTACTTTGGGTAGGTCTTTAATTTTTAGAAAGGGAAATATAACTGATTTTGAAGAGTATTATGGATTATATAAGATATTTGAAAAAGAATATAAAAAAATAAGTATATGTGAAATATTCTTTAAGTTCTCGAAGAGACAGATAAAAGATGAATTTTGTGATAAACTAAAGAATTATTTTGTAGTTGCTGAATTTAATGGAAAAATTACAGGTTATATTGAAGGTATTTTTTATGATAAATATAAAAGGGGTTATATTGCAGACTTATTTGTCTTAAAGAAATTTAGAAATTTGAGCATCGCAACCAAGATGAAAAATATATTTTTAAAAGAAGTTCAAAAAAGAAAATATAAACAAGCTGATTTGGATGTTAATGTGAAAAACCCTGCAGTTAATTTATATAAAAAATGGGGTTTTAAAATAGCAAAATACAGAATGGTTAAAAAATTAAGATGAAAATTATTATTTTTGGTCCGCCTGGATCTGGCAAAGGCACACAGGCAAAATTAATGGCAAAAGACCTTAGAATTAAACATATCTCTACTGGTGATATATTAAGAGAAGAAATAGAAAAAAACAGCAGTGTTGGTAAGAAAATCAAGAAATTTATAGAAAAGGGTGAATTAGCACCTATAGATCTTAATTACATTATAAAAAGAATCATACCTAAAAATAAATATATATTAGATGGATATCCTAGAACTCTGGAACAGGCAAGGTTCTTAGATAATTATAATCCTCCAGATTTTGTTATTGTTTTAGATGTGCCTTTTCATGTTTTGAAGGCAAGATTATTAAAAAGGGCTAAGCTTGAAGGAAGAAGTGATGACACTCCTGATACAATAAAAGAAAGATTCAAGGTTTACAGGGAGCAGACTCAACCTTTGCTGAAATACTATAAAAACAGAGCAGTAATTATAGAAGGAGACAGAAGTGTTGACGAAATAGAGGAAGAAGTTATTGATATTTTAAAAAAATGAATTTAAGAAATTACTTGAAATTAGAAATAAGAAAAAATATACAATTATATTTAATTATAAAAATTATATAATTTTCCAAGAAAGTTGATTTTCATGATTATAACTGATAATGTTATCATAGGAAAATTAAATATAGCTGTAGAAGTAAAAATTGCAGAAAGATAATAAATGGACAAGTAAATGGTAATAGAAGTTCTAAGATTAAATCATAGGATTGGAAGAGATGCAAGAGTAAGCACCCATGTTGCACTTACTGCAAGAGCTTTATGTTCTTCAAAAATATATTATAGTGGACAAAAAGACAACAACATGGAAAAAAGCATAAATAAAATAACTGAAAAATTTGGCGGGCCTTTTGAAATTGAATATTTAGAAGACCCAAAATCGTTATTGGAACAAAAGAAAAAGCAGGGTTTCTTGATAGCACATCTAACAATGTATGGCAAGGATTTTATATCTTCTAAAAACAATATTAAAAATAGAAATTTATTAATTATTGTTGGCGGAGAAAAGGTTGAATATGATTTTTATAACATTGCTGATTTTAATTTTAGTGTTACCAACCAGCCTATTTCTGAGGTTAGTGCTTTAGGTATTTTTCTTTATGAAATATTTGGCTACAAAGAAAATTTTAAAAATGCCAAATTACAGGTTGTTGGCATGAAAAAGGGAAAACTTTTAAAGCAGTTATGATATAAAATGATTAATGAAAATAATTAAAAGGGGTTTGCTTGTTTTTACATTTGTATTATTACTCAGCAATCTTGTTTATGCTTCTGACAGCATTAGTTTAAATTTAACAACTGTAAAAATAGGACCTAGGGTTCCTTTTGATGGTTTTGTTGATTTTGAGTTTTCAGGCTATAAATCAACAGACACACCTATGGGTTTTTTTGTAGGCAGTGTAAAAACAGACGTTGTGTTAAAGAAATTGCTTAATTTGTCTGGCGTTGTTGGAAGTGTATTAGCAGCAAAGTATAACACAACAAGCAGCGGTTCTGAAAATATTACTATAAAGTTCACTTCAGGAGGATCGAAAGTTGAGTCAGGCATAGACTTAAGAGGACAAAGCCCAAGAGACATAAATCAATTTAATTTGATAGGAGAATATTTATCTTTTAATATAACTCCTAAAAACAATAACCCTAAAGATTTAGTGATTTTACTAGCTGATCAAATACTCTATAAATATAGGGGAAGCCCAAGCAGCTGGAATGCATTAAATAAGGATTATTTAGTTGGAACACCTGATGGGACAGCAGATATAAGTGGCGGTGATTTTTTTTGCCAGTTTATAGACGTGAAAGACTCCAATGAATACAATATAAAAGCTTTGGTAAAAAGAAATTCTGCTACTCCTAATAATATTAATATAAATGTGACTATGCTTGATGAAATGAGCGACTTAGTAAACCCACAAAGTTGTAGTGATCCAAGAACTCCATGTTGTACTTTATATCCAAGCAATGACTTTAGTGAAACTAAATGCATTATAAATAAAATAATAAATCAACCAACCAAGCAGTATGTTTGCTTATATCCTACAGCTGAAGATCCAAGTGTTACTTACTTTTATATAAAAACAGACAATGACAAGCCTTCTAGTGCATATGCAAACGGCGAGGCTTTAGGAGATGCTAATTTTTATGTATATGATGATTACAGGACATATGATACAGCATTAACCCAAAAAACAAGTATTAATGTTCCTGTTCAATATATATATGATTATATTCATAAAGAAGGATGTGATAATGAATGTTTATTAATTCCTCTAAATATTAGTGTATCTAGTACTGGTAGTTTAGAATTAAGCGATTTAAGCTTGAAATACTCTTATCAAATAAGAAGAGAAGAAAAAAGTTTTAAGTCCCTTATATTTATACCTGAATCAGTGAAATATGATGGCAAGATACGTGTTGATTTAAACAAATTAGATGATGTGATTTCTCCTTCTTCTCTTGGTAAGAGTACAATTTATGCTAAGTTTAACGGACTTGAAAGCAAGAAAATTAACTTTGAAGTAGTACGTTCACCTAGCGCTTTTATTAGATATGGTCCTTTTAATCCAGGAATTAATGAAGAAGTGAATTTTGATGCAAGTACCAGCAAGGCAGAAAGTGGTAAAAAATTGGTTTCTTATATTTGGGATTTTGGTGATGATAATATTGGCAACGGGACAAACACAAAACATATTTACTTACAAAGTGGAAATTATACTGTAACTTTGAAAGTTACAGATTCTGATGGTGTTTATGGAATAGACAGAGTAATTATTAATGTACAAAATGGCGGCAACATGAATATAAATTCTATAGTAAACAATACCTTAACGTCAATTAATTTGTTTAAAAGCAAATTAGATTCAAGTTCAGCACAAATTAAAGATACAGCTAACTTGTTGAAAATTAATGCTTTATTATCAAATTTAGAATCTAACTTAACTGCTATAAAACAAAGCTATAATTCCTTATTAGCAGACTCAAATGTTAGTGATGCTCAAATAAGCGAAACAATAAACAGTTTAATCAAACAAGCAATTGCAATTAATAATCAAATACCAAGTAAGTTTACTGCTGATAGTGCCAGTTTCAGCGGCAAGGTTACTGGGCTTAATCAAATAACTTCCTGTTGTGAGTTTACTACAGATATTCAAAAGACCAAGATGCTTGCTGCACAACAATCAGTGAGAGTAGAAGGAGAAGTAAGAATTATTAATATTGTTTATAATAGTGGTAGAATAGAAAATTTCATGATTATTAAGAAAGATATAGTTGGTACTGGAAGCAAGGTTTATGAATTTGTACCTTTTGGATTTTCCATAAACCCTGAGAATGTTCTTGTGGGTGGTGTAGTTTCAGCACCTGCACCTAACGTTTATAGTTTTTCACCTACAAATCAAATTGTTTATAAGATTGACACAGCAGATTTAGGAAAAGCTCTACAAACAAGAACTGCAGTTTTGCCTGGCAATTTAGAGAGCATAACTGTAAATGCTTCACAAAAAGAATCAGAAGTAAAACCAGAGCCTTCTGTATGCGGTAATAAAATATGCGAAAGTGATGAGGACGAAATTGGCTGTGCAAAAGACTGTAAAGAAAAAAGCAGACTGCCTTTTGTTATTATTGGAGTTATTGTAATACTTGCTGTTCTGGTTGCTTATTTTGGATACTTTTTTAAAGGAGGCTTACTCAGAAAGAAAAAATTCATGCCTCTTGATTCGAAAAAATTATTTAAGAATGAAAAAGACCATAATTTAGTGAAAGATTTTGTAAATGATTCATTAAATAAAGGTCTAAGTGAAGATAAGATAAAGGTTGCCCTTAAGAGCAAAGGCTGGAATGACATGCAAATAAATTCTGTTATTAATGAAACCAAATTAAGCAAGCATAAACAACAATTTATTGAAAAAGGCGCACATTTAAAACATTAATAATCTTGTTTTACAAATAATTTTGTTATTTCCTGAACTACAATTAAAAATATACATGCAGATATTATTAGTATCCAATCGAAAACCAATAATGGATTTGTCTTGAAAATGTAGTTTGCTCCATAAACAACTACAACCTGCAGCAAGACAGAGCTTAAAATTGCCAATATTAAGTATTTGTTTGAAAATAAATTTATATTAAATATACTATTATGTCCAACATGATAATTTATTGAGTTAAATAATTCAAGTAAAACTATTGTTGAAAATGCAATTGTTTTTGCATAATCTATACTTCCATTTTTAAAATAGTAGTAAAATAATCCTAATGTTAAAACAGTAATTGCAAATCCTTGTACTATAAGAAATAACATATCTTTTTTTGTTATTATGCTCTCCTTAGGGTTTCTTGGAGGTTTATACATTACTTCGTCATTTACTTTATCTAAACCCAAGGCAAGAGCTGGCAAACCATCTGTAATTAAATTCATCCAAAGTATTTGTATTGCTATTAGCGGGATAGGCAAACCTATTAATAAAGAAATAAATATAACTAGAACCTCTGCTAAATTGCATGAAAATAAATATCCTATAAATTTTTTTATATTGTTGTAAATTCCTCTGCCTTCTTTAATGGCATCTACTATAGACTTAAAATTGTCATCTAATAATATTATATCAGAAGCTTCTTTTGCGACATCAGTACCAGAACCTACTGCAGTTCCGACATCAGATCTTTTTAGAGCCACTGCATCATTTACGCCATCACCAGTCATTGCTACAATCTGTCCCCTAGATTTTAATGCTTCTAGAATCTTAACTTTGTGCTGCGGAGAAACCCTTGCATAGATACTTATATTATCTATAACCATTGACAGATCTTTTGATTCTATTTTATCTAGGTCTTCTCCCGTTATTATATCTCCTTCAATTCCTATTTCTTTAGCTATGGCTTTTGCAGTAAGTGCATAGTCGCCAGTAATCATTATAACTCTTATACCTGCTTTTTTACATAGTTCTATTGCATTAGGAACTTCTTCACGCGGAGGGTCAATCATTCCCATTAATCCTACAAAAGTGTAGATTTTATCATCACAAGAATAAGCAAAACCTAAAACTCTTAGAGCATTAGATGCCATTTGCTCATAGTTTTTCTGTATTTCTTCTAAATTTTTCTTAGTAAAACTAATTTCCTTTCCATTAATTAATATCTTATTACATTTCTTTAATACTATTTCAGGAGCTCCCTTCATATGATAAATTAATTTATCTTCTATTTTGTTCAATGTTGTCATATATTTTGTTTCTGAGCTAAATGGCATTTCCTTTAATCTTGGATAAGTTTTATTGTAGCCTGCTTTCTTAGCAACAACTAGCAATGCTTTTTCTGTTGGATCTGCTGGGCCATCTAAAGAAGCATTATTGCACAAAGTGGCTATTTCCATTATTTTACTTAATTGTATTGGACTGATTTTTTTATTATCAAAAAGAAAGTCGCCATTGGTATCATAACCATTTCCACTTACTAAAAAATTTTTGTTATTGGTATAAACATGTTTTACAGTCATTTCATTTTTTGTTAATGTTCCTGTTTTATCTGCACATATTACAGTTACACTGCCCAATGATTCTACAGCAGACAAACGTCTTACTAAGGAATTTTTCTTTAACATTCTTTGTGTACCTATTGCCAAAGTGATAGTTATAACTGCAGGCAGCCCTTCAGGTATTGCAGCCACAGCCAAAGATATTGAAGTTAAAAGTGATTCTATAAATGAGGCACCTCTAAAGAAATCTAATACAAGTATTAATGCACATATAATTAATATTGATGCTGTTATGTAAATTCCAAGTTTGTGCAACTTTCTTTGTAGTGGTGTTTCTTTTTCTTCTGTTAATTGTATTTCTTTGGCAATTTTACCAAGTTCAGTATTTGGTCCTGTAGCTATTATAACTGCTTTCGCGCGCCCTCTGGTTGCTATTGTACCTGCAAAAACCATATTTTTTTGATTAGAAATTATAGTATCTTGTTTTATTGTGCTTATATTTTTAGATACTGTAGTAGACTCTCCAGTTAATGTTGATTCATCAATATATAATGAAGAAGTGTCTATTAGCCTTGCATCAGCAGGTATGTAACTTCCTTCTTCTATAATAATTATATCTCCAGGCACGATCTCCGAAGAATCTATTTTCATTGTTTTTTTATTTCTTATAACAATTGCTGTTAATGCTGTTAACCTTCTCAATGCTTCTATTGATTTCTCAGCTTTATATTCCTGAAAGAAACCCAGAATTGCATTCAATAATAATATAACTAAAATTACTACTGCATCTATTTTTTCCCCTAAAATAAATGCAAGAAGTGTTGATGCCAATAATATATAAATTAAAAAGCTTTTAAATTGACTTAGAAATATTCTTAAAGACGATATTTTTTTGAATTTTTGGATCTCATTTTTCCCATATTTTTTTAATCTTAGTTCTGCTTCTTTTGATGTTAAACCGTCTTCACTTGAATTATATTCCCTTAGAACTTCATCTATCTCTTTCTTATAATACATAAGTTTTATTTATAGTATTTTGTTTATTAATGTAACGAATAATGTAAATTACAAAATAATAATAGTAGTGAAATAATTCTTAAATATTGCAATTTTAGCCACACAACAATGACATTTTTGCAAGAATATTTTGGGACAGACAATTCTAGACGGGATTTGGTTAGTATTTTGACTGAATGTGGATTTGATAGAGAAGATGGAAGATCAAAACTTTCTTTTTCATACGATGGGATATTTATTAATTTGCAAGAAGTTAGAGATCCTGTAGATAGAAAAGCAAGAGAAGGTTTTGTCTTAGAGCTAGATCAGCCCCTTATTAATTATCCTAACGGTCACCCCCTTAGAAAATTCTTTGCTGGATTAAATGGAGTTAAAGCTTACGGTTGCATGAATTCTCCTAAATATAAAATTGGTGAATATCTACCTAAATCTGAATAATTTTATTATTAAATTTTTACTGTTTTATTATTAGTTTATTTATTTTTAACTTATATCTAAGAATTTTTTGTAAGTGGAATACGAAAGATTTATAACTTTAGTTTAGAGAACCAATTTAAAAGCACTAGTGATGCAATGGTAGCATGAGAGCCTTCCAATGGTATTTAGAAGTTAGCTCTTCATCCGGGTTCAAATCCCGGCTAGTGCATTTATGGTTTTATATTAGAATAGCAATGGAAAATAATAAGGAAATAATTATTGTATTTGCATCGCACGCCGATGATGAGACAATAGGTTGTGGTGCTACTATAGCTAAATATGCAAACCAAGGTAAAAAAGTAATTACTGTAATTTTTAGCAGTGGAGAAAATAGCAGCCCTTGGTTAAGAAAGGAATATCTAACTGAAACAAGAAAAGAAGAAGTAAAAAAGATCTCTGTATTTTTAGGAAGTAAACAGACTATATTCTTTGGTTTAAAAGATATGCATCTAACTGAAGAAATAGAAAATCCCAGAGTAAAAAAAGCAGTGATTAATATAATAAAACATTTTAAACCAACAAGTATTTTTACACATTCCAAATATGATCCTCACAAAGACCACAGAGCTGCAAATAAAGTTGTTTTTGACGCTTTATATGAATGTGACAAGAAATATAAAATAAATGTATATGTCTTTGAAGTTTGGAATGTTTTAAATGAATTAAAGCCTAGAATGTATATTGATGTATCTGACACTTTTGGGAAGAAAATACAAGCTATGAAGAAATTTAAGAGTCAATGGCTTTATGTTTATCTACTAATTATTCCTGTTATAATAAGAGCTGTATTTTCCGGATTTCATGCTAAGTGCAGGTTTGCTGAAAGATTTTATAAAATAAGATGAATTAATGGTTAGTTTTTCTAGATTTAAATATTCATCCCTATCTAAATTTTTGTCACTATTTAAATCATAAATATTAAATTCATTGTCAATTGCTTGCTTAATTCTCTCTTGTTGTCCTATTTTGTAATTTCGTAACTTTCCTTTCTTATTAATGCTGATAGGCGAGGAATTGGATCTATTTTGTCAAAAATATAATTCATACCAAATACAAAATGAATACTTATTCCAATAATTAATAATGCTTCTAAAGTTTCATGTTTTTTCTTTTTCATATAAATTTAGTATGGTCATATTTATAAACATTTTCTAAGTAATTAATTTATGTTAAAATTAATTTCAGAAGATTCTGGAGCAAGATATGGAAAATTAAAGACTAGTCATGGAACTATAGAAACTCCTTTTTTTATGCCTATTGCTACTAAAGGAACTGCTAAACAAATAAGCCAAGATGAATTAAAAGAATTGGGAAGCGATGCAATAATAGCTAATGCATTTATCTTGCATTTGAAACCTGGTCTTGATATTATAAAGAAATTTAAAGGCATACATAGTTTTATGAAATGGGATAGGGTTGTTTTTACAGATTCTGGAGGCTTTCAAATTTTAAGTAAAAGTTTTTTACATAAAGCTGATGAAAAAGGAGTTTATTTTAAAAACCCATTTGATGGCAGCAAGAGATTTTTTACTCCTGAAGACATAATTAAAATAGAAGAAAGTATAAGAGCGGATGTAGCCATGGCTTTAGATTTTGTCCCACATTATGGACATACAAAAGATTACATTAGTGAATGCACAAGGATAACGCACTTATGGGCAAATAGATGTATAAAAGTGCACGATGATAAAAAACAGTTATTATTTGGAATATGTCAGGGCGGAACTTTTAGAGATTTAAGAGAAAAAAGTGCTAAATTTATTAATGGTTTAGATTTTGATGGTGTAGCTTTAGGTGGGTTAGGAATTGGAGAAGGAAGCAAATTAATGTCAAATGCCATTAAATGGAGTACAAAAAACATAGATGAAGATAAAACAAGGTATTTAATGGGTGTTGGAAGCCCTGAAGATATTATAGAGTCAATAGGCTTAGGAATAGATTGTTTTGATTCTAGGTTTCCTACTATGAATGCTCGGCATGGTGGAATATTTACTAGTGAAGGCAAAATAAATATTGAGAAAGCATGCTATAGAGACGATGAAAATCCTTTGGATGAAAATTGCAGGTGTTATACTTGCAGGAGATTTAGCAGGGCTTACATCCATCATTTATACAGAACTTATGAACCTATAAGGGACAGATACGGCAACATACATAATTTATTCTTTGTGCAAAACTTAATAAAACAATGCAGAAAAGCAATAAAAAATTGTGAGTTTGATAATTTAAAGAAAGAATTTCTAAGCAATTATAAAATTAATAAAAATAAAAAAAGCATTTTTACTTATTCTTAATAATGTAAGATATTGAAATTAAAGAAAATTTATTTTTAAGTTTTACTTGATTTTAATTTTATTGTTATTATTTTGACATCATATTGCATCATTTGTAGTACAAAAACCCGGAACCGCTGTCAGATGGAGACCGCAAACCCTTGGGCATTCTGCATCCTCATTACAAGGCTTTATCAGGCATTTAGTGCCATTGCAAGGGAAAGGCCCGCAGTCACTATCACTGGTGCAGCGCTTATCATAATACTCTTTGCATCTCATAAAAACTGCCGTTTGGGCATTCTGCTTGGCAAATTTTGATATTTCTCTACATTTTCTTTCAATAACATTTACATTATTCATATCATATTTCTGTTGTATTAAATTTTTACATAGATTTGTTTTCTCACAAGTAATGTAACACTTTTCATTATATTCAACTTGTTCTTGAGTGGGTATGCCGCCACAAAATGCAACAATATTTCCACTTTTATTGAAAATAACGTCTGGTGCATCCTCTAAATCTGAAGGTGGAACTTTTCTATAATTATCACCACATAAAAAAACAGACCCATTGGTGTAATGTTTAATTGTTGCTAACTCACTTTTACATATCTTTATTATCATTGAATTATTATCAAATGTTTCTTCTTTTTTCATATTTGTATTGTCTATAAATTTAGTTAACCCAAATATTATAATAAAAACTATAAGACATAAAACCAGCATTAATATGATTTCTAAGTTTCTTTTCATATTAAATCTTATTATTTAAAAATAACCATATTTTTAATTTAACAACTTTAACATGGTATCACTAATTTATCTATGCTTATAAACCTTTGTCTTGATTTTCATATATTCTATTGTTTAAAAAAACGTTTAGAGTAGATAAATAATTATAAACTCATTTTTCTAACTTATTTTATGGATTACGTTGATGATATTGTAAATGATTTAGACCAGTTTGCTGTTTCTGAAATAATGAAATATAATATCCCTACATTGGATAATTATAATGATGTAGTTAATGTTGCAATTGAACTTGGTAAAAAATTAAATGCTAACTTATCTGTAATAAAATTGGGATCTAGATTTCTAGATATTAAACTTGGTGAAGCTACTAATGAAAAGAAAATAAACGAACATATTACTAAATCCTTGGGATTTGCAAAGGAATTTTTAAGTAAATATCCATTTGAAGAGGATGTAAAGCAAAAAGTTTTTGCTTGTATTATGGAACACCACTGCAAAAAGTTTAGTTACATAGAATCTGAAATTTGTGCTAATGCTGACTGCTATAAATTCTTAGTTCCTAAGAAAATTTTAAGAATGTTTTACAACTGGAAGCAAAGAGGATATAATTTTGAAGAAATATTTTTATTGGCTGAAGAAAAAGTTGAGGAAAGATGGAGCGCATTAACCTTAGACGTTTGCAAGAAAGAATTAGAAGATAATTATAACAAAATAAAAGAGTTCTTAAGTTTGGCAAGAAAAGACCCTATTAGTTTTGTTAGTGTTATTAATAAAAAAGAGAAGAAGTTTGTTGATGGAGAATAATTTTAAAGAAAAATTGAAGGCTAAAAAATTTACTTTACATTCCACTATCTAATTTTTTATGTATTTCTTTTACTCTATCTTCTATATTTTTGTTTAATTGTTGTGCGCTTCCTATGAATATTTCTGGTCTTGGATATTTTGAATAATACGCTGAAGTTTTAATTCTACCATCTATCTTACTTGTCTCGCTATTTGCAACACGTGCGTAATCAGTTATATTTCCATTAATATCTCTAAGAAAAATGTATGTTTGCGCTTCAAATCTTTTATTTGAACCGTTACTAAAATTAAAATTTATAGAACCTTCTGCTATATAAAGACACAAATCTATAGAACGATTAAGACTATCTTTATACTTACTACATTTTTTCCCTACTTTTGCTCCATCAACGTAATATACTTTAACTTCTGTATCTTGATTAGTTTGATTTTTAAGTATTGATAAAAAATAATTAGAGAATAAACTATATGTTATAAGAAATCCTGTAAACAAAACTGTTGCAACTGGTTTGTGTTTTATTGATAGTTCCATTTTATAAGAAAGAACTGAATAAATTTATAAATTTACTCCTTTTGAGAGACAAGCGGGCCCGAGGGGATTTGAACCCCCGACCAACAGGTTAGGAACCTGCTGCGCTATATACCAATACTCTTACCTTAACTAAGGTTTGAGAAGCTTCCTGGCTGCGCTACGAGCCCAATAAATAAAACATATTGAAACAGTATAAAAAATTAATTATTTTATCTAAGGATGAATATTGTATCCTTATCTTCATCTATTTCACTTATTATTTCAAAATATTTCTTGATTAATTCTTTAATTTTATTATATTTAATTGATTTGTTTAACAATGTAATAACAACCTGTGCTTTTGACTTTTTCACTCTTTGAATTTCTTTTAGTGCTTTTTTAGGATTATCAAAATTATGCACTGATGTTACAGAAATTACGATATCAAAATATTTATCTTTGAATGGAAGGTCTTCTGCCAATGACTGAATCAGGTTTCCATTTCCTTGCTCAATCATTTCCTTACTTTTATCTATGCCAAAAGTTTTACAATCAAAGAAATTTGTTGAAATTCCTGTGCCACACCCAACATCCAACAATTTATGGTTTTTCTTAATTTTTAGATATTTTTTAATTATATTTAGTTTTCTTAATTGTTCTTCTATGTAAAGCTCATTATAACTTTTAGCTATTGTATCATAATCCATATAAAGAAAATAAATTAATAATCTAATAAGCTTTTTCTATCTTTAGCAAGAATCTGTTTTGTTTCTTCAACTTGAACTGCTGCTTTTCCGCAATGGAAGCAACGCCCACCAAATTGAAATTCTCTTGAACGTGAAAATTTATAGCTACAAGCCATACATTTATAGATTACTTTTTCAGGCATTTCAGCTGATTGAATTATTTTATCAGGCTGTAAACCTCTTGCCAGTTTATTATAGCAATTAAAGCAGATTAAATTTCTACTATTAGTTTCATAAGTTGTCTGTCCTATAGGGACGTTAATAGTACATCTTGTGCATGAAATTATTACATCTTGATCAGGAACCATCTTTAAGTTTACCTCAAGAAGTTTAGTAATATCTAGTATATAAATTTTTTCATATTAATTTGACCTTATCTGAGCTTAAATTGGGTTTTTACAATTTGATAACTGTTTTTATATATTTACATGTCTTACATTCTTTTTGTGAACAAGGCTCACTGCATGATACACAGTAATTTATTGCATGTAGATTATTTCTATAATTTTCCTTTAAGACAGGCAGTAACTCCAGGAATGACATTATAATTGAATGCTTTGTGCCTGGATATTTAGCTTCAAAATCATTTAACATATCTCTTATTTGACCTCTATATGAATAAGGGCTGTTTGGACATTCATTGAATTTGTCCATAAACCCTTTTAAAAATGCATAAGCTGTAACTTCTTTTTCTGTAAGAAAATATAGCGGTTTAATTCTTGGTATGAATTTCTCATCTTTTTTTATTCCTGTTATTGGACCAAGTCTAGCTGATATTTTTATATTATTTTTAAAATAGTTCATTACTATACTTTGCGCTTCGTCATCCAAATTGTGCCCTGTAGCTAACTTTGTAGCTTTTAGCTCTTTTGATTTCTTGTTTAATAGATACCTTCTTAAAACACCGCATATAGAACATGGAATTCCTTTGTAGGTTTTTAATATTTCATCTAATGACTTACCAAATTCTTCTTTATAAGAAAATATTTTTAGTTCAACTTCATGTTCTTGGCAGAATATTTTTAAGAACTCTAGGCTTTTATCCCTGTAATTATGAATTCCTTCATCTATTGCTATGGCTATAATTTTAATGTCTTTTCTGCCTTTAAGTATTTTCTTTAGAAGATATAATAAAGATGTACTGTCTTTTCCTCCACTAGTTGCAATAATTATATTATCATTTTTTTCTATTAATTTGTAATCAGATATTGTCTTTTTTACTTTTTTTTCAAAATATTTTATAAAACAATTTTTACATAAATAAATATTACTATTAGTAAGTTTTATTACTGGTCTTTCTTGACAATTTTTGCAAACCATTAGCCACCTGAAATTACAGAAAGAAGCTTAATTTCATCTTTGTTTGATACCTTATCATCTTCTGAAACTAATTCATTATTTTTAATTACTATAACTGTTGTAGGATTAATTTTTAGTTTTGCTAATAATTCCTTAACTGTTGATGCTTCTACATCTTTGTATTCATTTGTTTTTTCCAGATAAATTTTCATTTTATTCTTTGTCTAACTCTCTTTAACGTTTCAATACATTCATCTTCAGGATCGCATAATTCTAATTTTCCATCCAGGCCATTATCAGCTACTCTTCCTTCTCTAGCAAACTCCGAAATATCCACTCTTCTTTTAAAGAAAATTGACAATGTGTCTTCATGACCATAATTTTCATATGATGGATAATCTGTAAATATTAATTCTGTTTCATCAGAAAATCTATAATTGAACATATTCGGAGTGGAATCTGTTATATATTCCTCTGCAATTTTTCTAAGATCCTGATCATTTTTTAATGCATACCTTGCTATATCTGTTGTGTCTTGACTACAACTTGCAAAAACCAATCCTAAATATAGTGCTAATCTTTTCATATTAACAAAATAATAAGAAAACTTATAAAAGTATTTAATATTAATTTATATTGTTTAAACTATGAAAAAAATATCAGATGCATATGCAATTGTTTCATTAGCTTTTGCACTATTTAGTATTTTAGGAACACTTGAGTTCTTTCTTCTAACTGCACAAGGCAATATAAATATTATCAGACAGACATATAAACACATCCCAGTAAGCCTATTTATTTTACCCACCATCCCAATAATATTTGGAATAATTGGACTTAAATCATCTGCAAAAAAAGTCGCAAAGTCAGGAATTATTATATCAATAATTGAGATACTTTTTAAATTATTATTTTTATTTGTCTTACCAATTATTGGTTTTATGTTAGGAGGAGTAGGTTAAAATTTTATATTTTTAATTTCTTTTCTTCCAGCCTTACTTCTTCTAAATATGATTTTGTTGCTGGATTTTTTGGTCCAAGACAATCACATACTTCTGGTCCTTTTGAAATTTCATACGTTCCTATTTTTCTTGCTATTTTTAATATTTCCTCCTTATCATAAGTCAATAATGGTCTTAAAATTTGCATTTTCGCTGCATCTGTTATTGATTGCAAATTAGACAATGTTTGGCTAGAGACTTGTGCCAGATTCTCTCCTGTTATTAAAAAATCACAGCTTAATTCCTTAGCTAATTCCTCTGCTTTTTTCATCATTAATCTTTTAGATAAAATAAAATATAATCTGTGATTGCATTTTTTTGCTATTTCTTCCACTTCTTTTGAAATATTTATTACTGTAAAACTTTTGAAGTTTAATAAATCTGAAGTTGCCTTTGATTTTATTTCTGGACTATTATCTGTAAATGGTTCATAGGAAAAATGAACTGCATGAACTTCTACTCCTTTCTGCTGCATTAAATAACCTGCAACTGCAGAATCAAATCCTCCTGAAATTAATAATAATCCTTTCATTTTAACTCTAAATATTAAATTCTTTTTCGTTTTTTATTCTTTCATAATCTTGCACAGTATCAAATTCCTTCCAGTTTTTTTGTATTGAAACTGCATAAATATTTTCCCCTTTGTCAATCATTTCCTGAAAAATGTCTGTAATGTATGATTTCTGCCATTCTTTCGTATTCTGATAAGGCTCTGTCACTTTCAAAACATTGTTTAATCTGTCAAAATGCTGCAGAAAATTTGTGGTCCCCCTTGGAGTAAATTTCCATAATCCAATAAATTCACCTTGTCTTTCCTTTGAAATATTGTCAGTAAAAATATGCTTACCTATCTTCAGTATTCTTTTTTTATCATCCAAGATAACATTTTCTGCCTCTGTAATTGGATGTTCTGTTCTTCCGATGTAATAATCCTGCCAGTCAGTATCTACAATTGCAGCCATATCGTGCTTGTCTTGCAATAATTCTTTAACAACAATTTCATTATACCATATATCAGAATAAGTAATTATCACTTCTTCATTTGTTTTTATTGCTTCTTCCAGTTTTTTCCTTGCAAACATCAATGAATACAATATATTATTATTCCAGAAATCTGTATTTTCAAAATAATTTACATCAGCAAAATTTATTTTTTCCTTTTGCCAACCCCTAATAATTGATATATCATTAATTTTATTATTTCTAAATAATTCTATTGTATTTTGTATAATTGGCTTTCCGTATACAGGCAACATACATTTTGGCAAATTTTCAGTTAATGGCCTTAATCTCTTTGAAGACCCTGCAGCCAGTATTATTCCTTTCATTTTGCATCTTCATATATTTTATTTGCTATTTTTTCAGCTTCTTCTTTAATTTCGCATTTTCTTATGATCAACTTGCCATTCTTATAACATGTGATTTCGTAATTATTATATTTAATTAATACCAAAATAGGGAGGTCTGCTATAGTTTCATATTTTAATTTAATTTTATATAGATTAAGGTTTATATTTTTCTCAGGAATTGCTTCAAATGCTCCTTTGGTTGAACATCTTCTTACAATCATCCTAAATACCTATCTACTATTGCCTTTGCTTTTTCCTTTGTTTTAGCTTTTACTAATGCTCTCCCACTTTTAAAGAATATAACATTAGGTAATATAAGACAATCTTCTGTTGTTTTTATGCTATTTAATTTGTTTAATTTATTAAATAGGTCCAGCATATTTACATTCTCGATCTTTATTTGATAATTGCATGAACCGCATATTTTTATTACTCCACGAGATTTTTTGCCTTCCAGATATTTATACTTTCCATTACAAACTGTGCATTCATTTGATTTCTTGACTTTAACTTTTGTTATTTCATTGTTCCATAAATTATAATGTATTAGTTCTTTGCTGTAGTCTTGATCTGTAAGTATTTTTATTGCTTCTGTTGCTTGTATTGCTGCTAAGGCATGCGGAACTGTGTTTAATATTCCTTCAGTGTCGCACGTATCCAATGGCTGACCTGGTTCCTTAAATATGCATGAAAAACAAGGTGTTTCACTAGTTACGTTCATTGTCATGCCTCTAGAACCAATTACAGAAGCATATATCCAAGGAATATTATTTTTTCTTGAATATTCGTTAATAAGAAACCTTGTGTAAATATTGTCTGTGCAATCAATTATTAAATCACTTTTTATTAAATCAATATTATCATAATCCAAATCTATCAAATGTTCTTCTATATTTATTTCTGAATTTATCTGCAATATTTTTTCTTTTGCTACAGCAACTTTTGGCTTCCCTAAATCCTCCTCTGTAAATAATATCTGCCTGTGCAAATTATTCAGTTCTATTATATCTCTGTCTATTATTTTTATTCTTCCTATACCTGCTCTTGATAATATATCTAAAACTGTTGTGCCCAGAGCACCTATACCTACTATAGACACTGTTGCTTTTAGAAGCTTCTCCTGGTTTTCTTTACCTATTTTACTAAATTGTTCCTGTCTTATGTATCTCATGGTAATTTGGCATTTGACAAAACTTTTAAAGCTTCTTAAGTAATTATTTCATATGCATTTTAAAGACTTAATAAAAAAAGTTATGAGATATAATAAAGAAGTTAATATTGATTTACTTGAGAAAACATACAAATATTCCAGCAGTGTTGTTGATGAAAAAACAAGGGCTTCTGGCAAACCCTGGACAGAACATTATTTAGATGTTGCTTATGAAGCAGCTAATTTGAAATTAGATGAGAATTCTATAGCCGCGGCACTTATGCATGGCATTTTAAACAAAGGTGGCAATATAAAAGAAATAACAAGGTTATTTGGAAGAGACATTGCTGAAATTCTGGAAAATATAGAAAGAATGGGGGAAATTAAAAAAAATATAACAAAAAATACCAAAGACATTGAAGGCTTAAGGAAAGTTATGCTGGCTGCTTCCAGAGACATAAGGGCATTGTTAATAAAATTATGCGATAAAATTGTGAATCTAAGAGAAATAGATTTCTTACCTCAAAATGAAAGAAAGAGAATTGCAAAAGAAGTTATGGATATTTATGCACCATTGGCTTATAGATTGGGACTTGGCAAGATTAAATCTGAAATGGAAGACTTGGCTTTTAGGTGTCTTGATGAAAAGATTTACAGCCAAATATTGAACAAAGTTGAAAAAATAAGAAAAGGTGATGAGAAAGCCTTGTTTAAGATCAAGAATAGTATTGAATCTTCTCTTAAGAAAGAGGGAATTGAAGCAGAATTAGAAGTAAGGATTAAGCATATTTATAGCATTTATAAGAAGATTAATGAAAAAACTCATAACTTAGAAGATATTTATGATATTTTAGCTTTTAGGGTAATAGTAAATAATGTCGAAGATTGCTATAATGCCCTCAGGATTGTTCATAACAATTTTAGGCCTATACCAAACAGGTTTAAAGATTACATAGCAATGCCAAAACCAAATGGCTATCAATCATTGCATACTTCTGTTGTTGATAATGAAGGCAGAATATTTGAAGTCCAGATAAGAACTTTTGATATGCATGGTGTGGCTGAAGAAGGTATTGCAGCACATTTTAGTTACAAAAAAGTCAGTCATGAAAATGAATTTGACAGAAAACTAAGCTGGCTTAAACAGCTTGTTGAGAATAAAGATGCTGAAAACAAATTTAATGTTGACTTCTTTGGCGATGAGTTTTTTGCTTTTACACCAAAAGGAAAAGTTGTTGAACTTCCAAGCGGCGCAACTGTAATAGATTTTGCTTATTCTGTTCATAGTGATTTAGGTGATCATTGTATAGGTGCAAGAATAAATGGTGTTTTTGCATCTTTGAAGGAGAAGCTTGATAATGGTGACGTTGTTGAGGTATTGACTTCTAAGACTCAAAAACCAAGCAGAGAATGGCTGAAATTTGCAAAAACAGAAAAGGGAAGAACAAAAATCAAACATGCCTTAAAAGAATTGGGCAAAATTACTACAAGGATTTATTCCACTTATGAAGAAATTAAAAAAGATATTGGTGAAATCTTACTTGTATTTGAAGGCGATAAAAAACTAAAAGTTAAACTGGCTTTATGCTGCAAACCTTTACCTGGTGATAAAATAATTGGAATTAAAAATAGTAATGTCAAAATGATGGTTCATAAGATTAACTGTACATCAATTGGAAAAATTAGTAAAAACAAGATCAAAATTAGTTGGCTAGAAAAATTTAAAGAACCTGTTAAAATAACAGTTGATGCAAAAGACAGGCCTGGTTTATTTAAGGAAATCCTAAACAGTATAAATAAATTTGTACTGATAAATGGTGCTAAATGTAAAATATTAAAAGACAGTAATGTTGAATGTGTATTTACTGCAGATGTTGGAAGCTTAGATAAATTAAATGAAGTTATTTCTAGAATAAATAAAATAAAAGACGTTAAGAAAGTCTATGTAAACGTTGTGTAAAAAATTATTGCCTAAAAATTTTTGCGCGACGTACCCACAACCCCGAGCCCGAGCCCCGAGGATTCCCGCCACAGTTCAAGCCGACCCCGCCAGAATTGACCCCGAACCTAACGACAGCTGTATCTCTTGGATGCCAATAATATAAACTACCATTTGGGATATTAGTTTTAGGAATTCCCCAGGAAGTTGAATTTGACAGCCAGTAATCTAAGTCTATTCCAGCATCAAGCCATTCAGCTCTCGATGGTTCTCTTACTTTTATTATTTCATTTAAAATTTTCTTTATTTTTCTTTTAGCTATTTTAGAACCGTCTGCATATTTTACATTTCCAGACCTTAATAAATTGATGAAATCAACAAACTGCCTTATTGTAAGCATAAATTCTTGTTCACTGTGGAGCAAAGTTTGGCATTCACCCCATTTATTGTTTGAGTGTGATCTTTCTGTTGAAACTAATATATTTGGATAGGAAGAATTCCCAACTTTATTATTTGCTGGAAGAATTATCCAGTTTTTTGGATCTTCTACCGTTGAAGCTTCTGGAATTAGTACTTGTTCTTCTGCTGCTTGCAGGGCTAACTTACCAGGTTTTCCTTCAGACTTGACTATGGTCTGATAAGTTATTTTATAAGTTCTTGGCAGATTGAAAGTTTTCCTGTCAATAAGGCATTCCTGATAAAATTCTATTTTTGGTTTTATAAAGAACAGGAATCCTCTGGAATATGAGAAATTTACTTGGTTGTTTTCTAAGGACTTAATTATTTTTGTTCTAATATTATCTTCTTGTTTATTATTTATTACTATATCTCTAGATGATTGGTCAATTGAAATAAAGTTTAATATATTATCAAGTTCGCTTAAGATTAATTCTTTAATACCTTCAAAGACATTTGGATAAATTCCTTTCTTAACTTCATAAGGAATAGGCGTGTGATCTCCTTCGTCATCAATCTGTGTTATTATTATTGCCAATTGTATATTATATTTTAACGTGCTTCCTATATACTGCTGTATTATGTTATTTACATTCTCTAACTTAATAAC
>JAGVZG010000003.1 GCA_018302765.1 Candidatus Woesearchaeota archaeon | reverse complement strand
TAAAGAATCCTGATGCATTCAAGGCACAGTTGAAAGACAAGACAAGTGTTACTGTTACTGGAACGTCATTAACTGTTTCAGGCATAACAGTTGCTTAAAAGGTTAACAACCTTTTTTCTTTTTTATTTTAATTCTTTATATTTTAGAAAGTTTTTTATTGTTTTTATGATTGAAATTTAGAATATGAAAAAGAAAAAATTTTCCAAGAGTAAAATCACTACTGAATCGATTAGTGAGGTAAAAACCAGTTTATTTAATAAGAGAAATATAGCTTTGTTTGTTGTTGGTGGAATTGTTTTAATTATGATACTTTCTGTATTTTCTGTTGGTCTGGGCAACGATAATGGAATAAATAGTGATAGTTTGGAATACAATGGCTATGAACTAATTAACAAAGAGGGAATTTGGTTGGTTAAAGTGAATGGAGTTGACTATAGTTTTGAGTACAGTCCTAATGAATTGGAGGCTATAAAAACTGTAGATTTGAGCAATGTACTTTCTTTAAGGAAAGTTTATCTTGTTTTCAACCCAGAAGAATTTTCTGAGAATAGTCTGGAATTAGCAAGACTTAGGCAGGTTTTTTATTCTAAAAATATCCCATCTTCTTTAGCTTGCATTAAAGAAAAAGGCTGTGGAGATCTGCCAATAATTGATTGTAGTTCTAGTGATTCTGTTTACTTAAGAAATGGCAATAAAAGTGAGATTTATAAGGAAGGTGGTTGTTTTGTGCTTGAGGCTATACTTGGCGAAGAACCAATAATAATAAATAGGTTTATTTATGGTCTACTTGATATTATGTGATTTTATAGGTGGTAGAACTTGACTAAGAAAATAAATAAAAAACGTAAGAAAGTAGAAAAAAAGACTTTATGGGTAGCTTTGGTTATATTTGTTGTTCTTATCTTAATTATACTTGTGGGCTATTTTGTTAGGGTTTATCTTAGTAATGGTTATTATAATTACGAAGGAAAAAATGGAGAGTACAAGATTTGGAAATCTAAGGTTGGAAGTGTTATTTTTTATCATGTTAGCGTTTTTCAAGAAGATCAAGAGTATATTTATTCTTTTAGAAATCATCCAAAAGATTTAGAGGAAATTTATTTAGAGCCTGGTTTGATTTCTGAATTAAATAGGCCAAAAGGAATTAGGAAGCTGTACGTTACTCAGGACGTGGAATTGGCAAATATGACTGATGCGGATTCCGTATTGGGAATTGCTGCTTTTGAGCAGATGCTTACTGGTAATTTTGGCATTTACAATTTGGACATTTCTAATGTTTATAATACTAGTTTTGAGAATAAAACTTTACCAATAACTTGCGCAAATGTTACTAATAATATTGCAGTTGTTTATATTAAAGTTGGTGATGAGACCAAGGTTTATTCTCAATATGGCTGTATTATAATTGAAGGGAGAGGAGGAAATGGCATTATAAAAGCTGGTGAGAAATTTGCTTATAATTTGTTAGGTGTTTTCTAAATTATTTTATTATCGGTAGATAGGAAAATAAATTGATTTAAGAGATAGAATAGTTATATTAATAAAATTCTATCTTTAGTTCTCATTGATTTTTAAGAAAATTTTAGAGAAAACTGGAGTTTCAGTTGTGGTTTTGTAAAAATAACTAGAAAACAAGAATATTCCAAGAAAAACAGAGAGATTCTTAATGCTAAAGCCAAATTAAGAAGGCAGAATAATCCAGAAGCAGAGAGCTCAAAAATAAAAATTATAGGGTTAAGAATAGAGATATGATGAGAAAACCTATGGAATGATCCAACATTACAGAATAAAACAGAAGGCTCTCGCACTACAATGCCTTGAAAACAAGGACTTTAAGCCTTCTAACAAAGAGATTTTCCATTCAGTTCCCACTTTGCAATTTCCTATCTACTGTTATTATCGGTAGATTTTTAAGTAATTTATTCTTGTTTTATTTTTAAGCCGCGATCGCATAACTCGGCAGTGCGCCGGTCTTGAATCAAATTTTTAAGTAAAAAGTTTGAATACAAACCAAGTACAAAGTAAACCGGTGTCCGAAAGGACTTGCAGGTTCAAATCCTGCTCGCGGCGTTTTTCCTTAGCTAGATAATTAGAATAAGTTCTATAATTTATGCAGGTATTTATTTTTCATGGGTTAAAATATGAATTGAAATAGCTGCAAGAATTATTCCTGCTATAAATGAAGACCATAATAGAAAATCTTCATTTGGATGAATAAGGTATTTATCCATCAATAACCAGAGGCTTCTAAAAAACAATACAGATGCGAGAATAAGAACCAGTTCCCAAATAACATGTTTATATTTTTGCATAAATAATATGAATTGATACACTTATTTATATGTTTCTTTTAATGTGTTTTACTATATGGAAAATTAATAGTGGTTTTAGCTTGATTCTAGTTTTTTAATAAGATTTAAATAATAAAAAGAGGCTTATAGTGTTATGCTTTTCAAATTTGGGAATATATTGGGGTGGTATACTTTTCTTGCTTTAATTCCTTTGATAATAATATATTTAATAAAACCAAGACCAACTAAACTTAAGATACCTTCTTTGATGTTTTTTATGAAGAATGTTAATACAAGCACAGCACAATCTTTGTTTAGACATTTTCAGAATGATTTATTGTTTTTTATCCAGTTACTGATATTTTTATTATTGGCTTTTAGCATAGTAGAGCCAGTTCTTGTATTAAATAGAGATGTTGTTTCTAGCAATATTGTTTTCGTACTTGATGTAAGCGCAAGCTCTAAAGTTATAGAATCAAATAATATGACAAGATTTGAGATAGCTAAGGACAAAATAAAAGATTTAGCTACGTCTAAGAACTCTTTGATTTTGTTAAAATCCTATCCAGTAGTTGCGCTTCAGAGTGTTGGTAGATCTTCTCTTTTAAGATATTTAGATAGGTTGCAGCCTACAGATGACACTACAGATATAGCTTCTGCTATAAGCTTAGGAGGAGAAATTCTTGGTAGTTCCAAGGGAAGAATAGTTGTTGTAAGCGATTTAATTGTAAGCAAAGGCATTAGTGCTGACGTTGCAAAAAATGTATTAGAGAGCAGAGGCATTCATGTAGATTTTTTAGACACAAAGACAGATTTAAGAAGTAATGTGGGAATTGTTGATATGATTATTAGGGGTGAGGATGTTAATCTGTACCTTAAGAACTATAATAATATTGCTAAGGATATCTCCTTTAAAGTAAATAAAGAAGTGAGTGAAATTCATATAGGACCTTTAAGTGTTGAGCCTTTTGTTTTTACTTTAAACGATAATTTAACAATTGCTAAGATTATTGAACAAGATGATTTTTTAACAGATAATGAAGTTGTAATTACCAGACCTTATTTAGATAAAATAAAAGTCTTATTTATCAGCAATAAGCCTTCTAAATTTTTGAAAGCGGCATTTACTTCTATAGATGATGTTGTTGTCAGTTTTGCTGAGCCGCCTATAATTCCTGATGATGAATACGATGTTTATATTCTTGATGGCGTTGATAAAAATAAACTTGTTGTTGATAATTTTGGATCTGTGATGAGAAAAGTAAGAGACAGAGGAAAGGCAGCTGTAGTTGTTGCTCAGCCTGATTCAGATAAGATGAATTATGAAGGATTATTACCAGTTAGATTTAATGGATTTGTTAGTGGTGGCTTGGTAGACGTCCAGCAAATTAATAGATTTACAAAAGACATTGATTTTGGGATTATAAAAAATATTTTTAATGTAGATTCTGCTGATGGAACTAACTTAGTTTCTGTTAATGGTACAGGGTTAGTTTCCTTGTTCAAGGTTGGAGGAGGCAGCGTTGTTTATTATGGTATTTTAGACAGTGAAAGTGACTTTAAATTAACTCCAGGCTATCCTGTTTTTTGGAATAATTTGATTTATTTCTTGGTAGGCAGGGAAGACCTGAATAATGTCAATTTAAAAAGCGGCACCGTATTTGGTTTTCTTAATGAAACTGTTGTTCTTGATAAACAGGGTTTGCATAATTTAAATGGTAAACCTATTGCAATTAATTTATTAAATGAAAAAGAATCTGATATTAGTTTTGTTGATGTTTCCAGCGATATAAAAACTGCGAGTGCAAAGTTGGATAAGATCAAGAGTGATGTAGATTATGATTTAGCTGTTTATTTAAGTAGTCTGATTTTATTGTTGATATTATTTGAATTATTTTATATTAAATTTAGAGGTGAGATATGATAGATTTATTTGGATTTTTATTTAAGTATTTTGAGAGGCCTTATGTTTTTTTGCTTGTTATTCCTATAACTTTTATTTGGATTTATTTGTTAAGAAAGAACTTTGTTAAATTGTACTTAGGCGAAGAGCATGAAAAGAAAAGGAAAAAATTAAAGATATTTATTTTTATTTCTAGAGCAGTAATTGTATTATTGCTTTTGGTTGCATTTGCTTCTCCTTATATTGAGACTACAAAAGTAGTCAAAGGCGATCCTAAAGTTACGATTTTAGTAGATAATTCTACTTCTATAGAATTATTTGATTTTAGTTTCATTAATAGTTTCAGGACTGAACTTGAGAAAAAAATTCCTGTTGAATTTTCTTTTATAGCTAGCGGTGAAGAATCTAGACTTGGAGATGGAATTATATCAAATATTAAAAAAGACAGTAATATTTTATTGATAAGTGACGGCAATAATAATGCTGGGATAGAATTAGGAGATGTTGTTGTGCAGGCAAACAGCTTGAATGCCAGCATAAGTGCACTAAGGATTTTTTCAGACAAGTATGATTCTTCTGTTGTAGTTTATGGGAGTGATAAAACTACTGCAGGCTCTGAGAATACTTTTACTGTGGTTGTTAAGCAGACAGAGAAAAGAAAACCAAGACTGATTGTGCACGTTGATGCGACAGTAGTTTTGGATCAATTAGTTGACAGGGAAGAAATAACTTTTAAAAATAGCTTTGATGAGGGATATCATGAAATAACTGCTAAATTAGAAGTTGATGACTATTTTAAGCAGAATAATATTTTTTATAAAACAGTCAAAGTTGTTCCGAAGCCGAAAGTTCTTTTGCTTAGCAAGAATGAAGAACTAGTTCAGTTATTTGAACCATTGTACAATCTTGATAAAGTTGAAAACTTAGGTGTTGATTTAAAACCTTATACTGCTGTTTTTATAGATGATATTCATGCAGATGAACTTAACCCTTACTATGACAAATTATCTAGTTTTGTTTCTGAAGGCAGTGGCTTATTTGTATTAGGAGGAAGGAATTCTTATGACTCAGGAAATTATAATGGCTCTAAGTTTGAACAATTATTGCCTGCTTTTGTTGCCAAATCTGGGAAGAAGAGAGGAGATATAAATATTATTTTACTTATTGATGTTTCTGGCAGCACTGGAATTGGATTTGGGGGCTATAAAAAAGTTGACGTTGAAAAAGCTTTAGCTATAAGTATGCTAAGCAATCTTAGTCTTGTTCATCGTGTCGGTGTTGTTGCATTTAGCGGCTTTGCTTACAAACTTGCTGAACTTAAAGCTTTATTAGAACAGGGAAATGATTTGTATGATAAGATAGGCAGATTGCAATTTGGGGGCGGAACAGACATAGAGGTTGGCATGAAGGCAGCAATAGATCTTCTTCATGGCGCAGGCGGCAGTAAAAATATAATTATTTTGTCTGATGGAAATACGCAGGGCAAAGAAAAGGCATTAAACGCTGTAAAGTATGCTGCAAGCCAGGGAATAAATACTTATACTGTTGGTGTTGGAGGAGACACTGATAGAGCATTTATGCAAGTTTTAGCTGATGAAGGAAATGGAATTTATTTTGAGCCAGATACTTCCCAAAAAATAAAATTATTGTTTGGTGAAACTGAAGTAAGCGAGAGCAAAAGAGTTTTTGCTGTTGTTTCTATTGATAAAAATCATTTTATTACGAAAGGCTTGGATTTAAGTGCCAATGTATATGGATTTAATCAAGTAGTTCCTAAAACTACAGCTAAAATATTGGTTACAACTGATTTAGGAGAGTCATTAGTTCTTTCTTGGAGATATGGTCTTGGTAGAGTTGCTTCTTTGGCTACAGACTACAAGGTTTATGGCTTTGAATTATTAAACAAGAAAAATTCTCTTTTGTTGACACGCATAGGAAACTGGGTAATAGGTGATCCTGAAAGAAAAAATAGCAGATTTATTGACGTTAGTGATGGCGAAATAGGAAAACCTATTGAGATTATAGTCAAGTCTGATGTGCAGCCCAGCTCTAAAGAAGTAGCTTTGTATAAATTTGATGAAAATCTTTATAGAGGCAAGGTTTCTATTAATAAGTTAGGATTTAGCAAAGTTATGGATGCAGTATTTGCTGTTAATTATAAGTCTGAATATATAGATATAGGAACAAACCAGAACCTAAATAATTTAGTTTATTCAACTGGCGGCATGGTTTTTGACCCTGGCAATATTGGAGGCATTGTTGATTTTATAAAACAGAGGTCAAGAAGAGAAATACTTGTAAACAAAAGTTACTCATGGATATTTTTATTAAGCACTTTATTATTGTATTTAGTAGAGGTATGCATAAGAAGATTAGTAGTACACAAGGTGATATAATCAAGAGGTAATATTATGTATTTTATAAAAGATAAATTAACAGTTAAAGTATTTTTATTAGTAGTTCTGCTGTTAGTATGTATGGTTTCGCTTTTAGTAGTATTTAGCAGAAATTTTGAAGAAATAAATACAAAATACCAGCAGAAGGTTGCAGAACTTAACTCTACATTTGAAAACCTGACAGGCACTCAAAAGCAGTTAAATAAGACTATTACTGATCTTGAATTAAAAAATATAAAAGAAGCAGATTTAAGAGACAAATATAAGACTTTGAAAAATGAGAGAGATTCTTTAGATGCACAGGTTAACAAACTTAATGCAGATGTTGCACAACGTGATAAAAAAATTAATTCATTAACACTTAAAGTTGATTCTCTGGAAGAGGAGATAGAAGACTTAGAGAGTAAAATAACAAAATTGGATAAGAGGATAAACTGTTTTAAGAATGGCGGCACCAATTGTTAGTAAAGTTTTGGAAGATCTGGAAACAAATGTTACTTTATTAGACGTAGGCAGCACTCTTGTGAACAGTCTTATTGTTTTTGTTTTTGTTTTTTTGTTTGCTGTTATATTTGATTTTAGCATTTATTATGCTTTGCTTCCTTCATTGTTATTTTTGGGATTTAGTATTTTCAGAGTGATTTATAAGAATAAATATGCAGTTGTTGAGAATAAGGTTCCTGAGCTTAATGAAAGACTTAGAACTGTAGCTGATAATGTCAATAGAACTAATCCTATTTTAGATTCTTTGAAGGAAGATGTTCTTAAGGACATTAATAAAGTCAGAATGGCTTATTTTATAGATTATAGTGGTATAACTATAAGGATGCTGTTATTAACAATATTATC
This sequence comes from Candidatus Woesearchaeota archaeon, assembly GCA_018302765.1. Taxonomy (GTDB): domain Archaea; phylum Nanobdellota; class Nanobdellia; order SCGC-AAA011-G17; family GW2011-AR18; genus JACPCE01. The sequence goes on along the minus strand of JAGVZG010000003.1, from coordinate 92,529 downwards.
AATATTAGTTATAATTGCATCTTTTTTAAATGTCAGTTTTGATTTCAATCTTGGAAATGTAATTCCTTTTAGAAGTACTGACATCAGACTTGCTGGCCAAGATGTTGTGGATTTGAATTTGAGTTATGTTGAGGGTAACTTAGATGATATACTTGGAAATAGGTCTATAGCTAAACTAGGAGTTAAAGAATTAAGTTTAATAATAAGGCCTTTAGAAAGTGATGCTGACTTAAATAATATAAAGCAAGTTAGCAAGGAAGATTTTAATGCCCCTATATTTCCAAAAGAGATATATACAAGTTATGATGTAGCTTATAATGATAGAATTGCAAAGGAGAACCAAAAGCTAGTTAAAAATTATTTTGAGCAAATAAGCAGGTGATTAATATGGTTAGTATGGATGAGCTACAAAAAAGGTTTAAAGTTGCTTTTTCTGAAATTGATAAAGTTATGGTAGGGCAGCAAGATGTAATGGAACAGGCAATGGCTGCTTTACTTTGTAATGGCCATGTGTTTGTTGAAGGCTACCCTGGTTTAGCAAAGACTACTTTTGTCAAGACTTTGTCAAATATAATGGATTTAACATTTAGCAGAATCCAAGGCACTCCTGATTTATTACCTAGCGATATAACCGGAACTTACGTTATTGACGACAGCAAAGGAAAAAGAGAGTTGAAATTTCAACCTGGGCCTATTTTTGCAAACGTTGTTTTAGTAGACGAAGTTAACAGGGCAACTCCTAAGTGCTTATCTGGTGATACAAGTGTTGCTCTTGGTGACGGTAGAATATTAACTATGGAAAATATATTTAAACAATACAATGGTAAAGCACACATTCCTGTAGGAAGGGATGAAGAATTTATTGTTCCTAAGGAGAATTTTTTAGTTCCTTCATTTAATCCTAAAAATTGTAAAATTGAATTGAAACCTGTTAAGTATTTGTATAAACAGAAGACAGATGCTCCATTATATGAAGTAGAACTAAAATCTGGAAGAAAAATAAAGACTTCACCAGTACATCCATTTTTTTCATTTAATGATACAAAGATAAGTACTGTAAAGGCTGATTCATTAAAAATAGGCATGAATGTTCTTGTCCCAAGATATTTGCCTTATAGTAAAGGAAGCAATAAAATAAGGTATTCTAAGGAAAACTTTGAAGAAAGTGATAAAGTTAAAGTTGAAATAGAGAGGAGGAGGAAGTTATTTAATAAAGTTGTTAAATTAAAAAGCAAGTACACCCTGACACAAATAATAAAATTTCTTAATGTAGATAATTATGATAAAAATTTAATTATCTCTTTATTTAGGCGGAAACCCACATATCTTAATTTTAAAATTCAAAAGGATTCTTTTTTTATTAATGCAAAACAATTTGGTCAAGTAAAACACTTAAAATTTCCAAGAGTTGTAACTATAGAATTAGCACATTTCTTTGGATTATTGATTTCTGAAGGTTATCATAATGGTAGAGAGTTATCTATAGATATGAAAGATCATAAATTAATTGATTATTTCCAAAAATTATTATTAAAATTGTTTGGTTATAATAAAAATATCTATCAATCTAAGAATGGTAAAAAAATAATAGTAATTAATTCTAAAACTTTGAATAAGATACTTACAGTAATGGGTTATAATATAGAAGCCCTTTCAGGGACTAAAATTATACCGGAATTTATATTAAAAGCTAATAATAATGTAATTAAAGAATTCTTGCGAATGTATTATGAAGGAGATGGTTGTGTCAAAGATGAGTCAATTAATGTAACAAGTAAAAGTTTAGATGTTATAAATAAAATTTCTTATATGTTATTAAGATTTGGTATAGTAAGTAGAATAAAAAAAGAAAGTAGAAAAGTAAATGGTAATTTAGAACATTATTATGTTTTAGCCATATATGGTTCCTTTGTTAATGAATTCGCTAATAAAATAGGGTTTTTTGGAAAAACTAAGTCTGATAATTTAATTAAACTTACTAATAGAATAACTAATAAATTTAATGACGGTCTCCCCGGTATGCATAGTCTATTAAGGAAAATTCGAAAAGAATTTCATATAACTCATTCTAATTTTTATAATATTACAGGTATGCATGCACATAATTTAGAAAATCCAAAAAATCGAGCTAAACATAGCAGGGCTATTTTGATTGATATTTTTTCTAAATTAAATGCGAAAGGTTATGATTTAGAAAAATATGATTTGTCTTTTTTATATGGAGATTTTTATGTGGATTTTGTTCAAAATATTGATATAATACAGCCAAAGGAAGATTATTATTTATATGATTTTACGATAGAAAATAATCATTCTTTTGTTGCCGGTACTGGTGGAATAATTGCTCATAATACGCATTCTGCAATTTTAGAAGCTATGCAGGAGAAGCAAGTTACTGTTGGTAGTTCTACTTATAAATTGGAAGAGCCTTTTTTTGTTTTAGCTACTGGTAACCCAATTGAACAAGAGGGCGTCTTTAAATTGAGTGAAGCACAAATTGATAGATTTTTATTTAAAATAAATATTGGTTATCCTAAATTGGATGACGAGCTGAAAATTGTAGATAGATTTACTGAATTAACTTTTGAAGATATAAAAGTAAGGAAAATATTTAATGCTGCTGAGATTATTAATTTACAGAAATTAGTTAGGCAAGTGCCTATTGCTAATGATATAAAAAAGTATGCTGTTGAGTTGGTAACTTCTACAAGAAATAAGAAAGACTTAATTGAATATGGTGCGAGCCCAAGAGCAAGCATATCTTTAATTATGGCTGGAAAGGCAAGAGCTTTAATGAATGGAAGGAAGTATGTAAGTAAAGAAGATATACAAACAATGGCTTATCCTGTTTTAAGGCACAGAATAATACTGAGTTTTGAAGCTGAAAGGCAGAACATGAGTGAAGATGATGTGATTAAATCTTTATTGAAGAAATGAATTTATATTCTTTTTAAATCAGATATAAAACATTATTTTGAAACTGTAGATCATGAGATACTTATTTCTATTCTTAAAAAAAAGATAAATGACAGCCGTGTTTTAGAGCTTATAAGAAAAATACTTGAAAATCACAGTACGCTCGACACGTGGGGGGGGGCGCGGCACAATTGGCATGCCTTTAGGGAATTTAACTTCCCAGTTCTTTGCCAATGTTTATCTCAATGAACTAGACCAGTTTGTCAAGCATAAGTTAAAAATAAAATATTACGTAAGGTATGTTGATGACTTTGTAATTCTTCATGAGAATAAGAAACTCTTAAGATTATATAAAAAATTAATAAACAATTTTTTAAATGATAAACTAAAGATTAAACTGCATCCTGATAAATCCAAAATAATTAAATTAGACAACGGGATAAATTTTCTAGGATTTAGAATTTATTATTACCATAAACTACTAAGAAAGAAGAAGGTTCAGAGGTTTGAAAAAATGTTTATTAAATTGAAACAAGAATACATTAATGGTTTATTTAAAAGAGAAAAAATAGTTGAAATATTTGAGGGCTGGATTACCTATGTCTCCCATGCAGATACTTACAAATACAGAAGACACATAACAAGGCTGTTTAATAGTTATTTTCCTTTTGACAAGAATAATGAAATTGAGAATATAAAGAAGCATGAGAATTTTGTAAAAAAATTAGAAGAAAGTTATCATCAATTTACTTCACAGAAGACTTTGCAATTATTAAAGAAAGGACTAAGTGTTAAGCAGATTACAGAGCAAAGAAATGTCAAGGAAAATACTGTTTGGGATCATATTTCTAAATTGATCGAATACGGACAGTTGAATGTCTGGAAAGTTTTGCCTAAAGCAAAAATATTGAAAATCTTAGCTAAAATTTACAGCCACAATGACACACTTAAAGAAATAAAAATAAGATTAAACGATAATTCTTAACCTATAATGAAATAAACTGCATTCTTGCGAGCATTAAACATCAGAATAAAAAGAAAAATATAATTTATCATATAAAAGAATACAAAAAAGTCCATTGCTTCAGAAAATGTTACTTTCATCCCAAGCAAAGAGAAATATGTTCAAATAAATTAAATAATTTTATTTCCAAAAATCACAATCTGGAATTAACTAAAAAAGAATTTCTTGAATTATTTAATAATCACATGAATATTTGTATCCTTCCTGAAAAAGAAAAATTAGGATTTATTTCTTATAAACACTTTGTTAATAAAATTAAGAAAAAATAAATTGACAACTTTTATTAAGTAATATTAATCTCTTATTTTAATGGCTATAAGAACTGATTTTCTTAAACAGCTTGACAGATTTGATTTAGTAATAAATAAGAAAATAACTTCTAGTTTTGTCGGCGAAAGAAGATCTGAATCTGCAGGTTCAGGCTTGATATTTAAAGATCATTCTCCTTATGTGTTTGGCGATGATTTTAAACATATAGACTGGAAGGTGTATGCAAAGACTGACAAGTTGTTTGTTAAGAGATATGAAGAAGATAGAAATTTAACAGTTCATATTGTAATTGATTTTAGTGGCAGCATGGATTTTGGCAGCAAAGTTAAGAAATTTGAATATGCTTCCATGATAGGACTGGGCTTTGCCCATATAGCTTTGAGAAATAATGAAAAGTTTGTTTTAACAACTTTTGATGATAAGTTAGATTTCTTCAGACCTAAAAGAGGAGTTGGGCAAATAGCTGCTATGTTAAATTATCTTAATAGCAAAAAAGCCACTGGAGTTAGCAGTTTTGAGAAGTCTTTACTTAAGTACAGGCAGCTGATAAGTTCTCGTGCTCTAGTTGTAATTATATCTGATTTTTTTTATGATGCAGAGCAGATTAGGAATATTTTACATAGATATAAGAAAAATAGGATAATGTTAATTCAAGTTCTTGATCATCTGGAAAGAAGTTTAGATATAGAAGGTGATTTTGATTTAATAGATTTAGAATCTGATGCTAGGCTACATACTTTTATAGATCCTTATTTGAGGAAAAAATATTTTCAGCAGCTTGAAATGCACCAAGGCAAAATACTTAATGAGTGCAAGAAGGTAAAGGCAGGTTTTTATGTTGTTGGCACAGATGAAAACATATTTGACGTATTTTACAGAATACTTTACTGATTTTGAGTGTTACTCTGTAGTAATAAATAAATTGAAAGCATTATAAATACCAACTTTTATATATTGGTGTTAAGATTTTATTAAGATGATAAATAGAATACCAGTTACTGTAGATGAAGTTAAAGGCGACAGTTTTGGCAGTGAGGATCTTCCTGCTGCCCAGGCTGAAGTTAGTGAATACTATTCTGGCGGCGATAGGTTTGTTGCTCCTCTGCCTTTATTATTAAGAAGATATCCCCATGTTAAATATCTTATTGCTAATAGTGAGGAGATTGTTGGGGTTGATCGATACGGCAAATATACAAGTAGGGGAGAAACAGTTGTTTTGACAGGCCATGGTGGGAGACAGGGTTGGGGTGTTTTGACTCCTGAAGTTACTAGAAGGGCTTTAGATTTATGTAAGGGTGACACTAATAAAGAAAGGGAGATAGGACTAAATAAAACAGGCGCTGTTATACTTGATGATTTATTGGTTATAGTGTTGTAGATGTTTTACTTAATGAAAGTACATTGCCAAATGGGGTGAAAGTTCCTGTTTTAGGTTATGAGAAATTTTTAAGAGAAGGTGCTCCTAGTAATTTTCAAAATTATTACGTTGTTAGGACATTAAATCTTGCAAGAAGGACAGAAAGTGGCTATGGCCCTATAAGAATGTTAGTTTATGAAAATGGAAAAGTTAGTGATTCACAAGTTATAGCCTATGCTGGCGGAATAATTCCTGCACAGGAACTTGTAAGAAAAATGTATGATCATGCAGATTCTAGAAAAAAGACTAGAGTAAAAAACAGGTTTGGAAGCGAAGACTTTAATCCAGAACAACCACAAGGCTATTTGTTATATCTTAACGGGGACAGTGAATGTCTTGATGGCAGCTATAGTCTACGATATAGTGGTCAGTTTGTTGGAGTTAATATTCCTGCACTTCCTGCTAATGTTGGTTTATCTGATAATGGAAGGGTTGCAGTGATTGAGTGTAATAGATATGTTCGTTCTGATGAACGATAAGATTATTAACTTATTTTCATAACATTGTTTAAGTTTTCTTTTAACGCAAATGTTAATTTGTCTTTGCTTTCTGCATATATTGTAAATAAAGGTTCATTTACATTTATCTTTGTATTTAATTTCTTATGCAGATATACTCCTGCTCCTTTATTATTTGGAGCGCCTGCACTTTTTGCTAATTTTGTTATAAGCTTATTGCTAATATAACTTATTTTTCCTGAAGTTCTAGATCTGAAAGTATATGGATATATTCCTAATTTAATATTTTCTGGTTGTATATTTGGATTGCCACCTTGTTCTTTTATTATTTCCTGCATTTTCTTATATGCCTTGCCAGATTCAAGTATTTCCAATGCTTTTTTGTATCCGTTTTTGTATCCAACCATCTCGAAAATTAGTCCTGCCATGTAAACTGCTTTTTTCTTCAGATCTTCAGGACCATTTCGATTTTGTAGGATTAATAATATATCTTTTGCTTCCAAAGCGGGTCCAACGCCATTGCCTATTGGTTGAGAACCATCTGTAATTATTACTTTTATCTTCATGTTTAGTTTTTTACCGAGCGTTATAAATTTTTTTGCAAGATCTTTTGCTCTTTTCTTGCTTTCTATTTTAGCTTCTCGTCCAATCGGTATATCTATTAGAATATGAGATGAATCAACTGCAGATTTCTTTGCCAGTATACTTGCCAATAAAAACCCTTCAGGATCCAGGCTTAATGGTTTTTCCAGTTGTATTAATTTATCATCAGCTGAAGCCAGATCCAGAGTGCCGCCCCAAACCATGCATGCATTTGTTTTTTTAACAATTTCCATAATTTTTTCCTTTGAATGTGAAACCGGAGCTAAGACTTCCATAGTATCAGAAGTTCCAGAAGGAGACGTTATTGATCTTGTAGATGTTTTAGGTATTGTTAAACCTGCTGCGGCAACTATAGATACTATTATTGGCGTTGTTCTATTTCCAGCTAATCCACCAATACTGTGTTTATCCACTATCGGCTTTTTGTTGAATTTTAATCTTCCACTATTTTTTACAATTGCTTCTGTTAAGTAAGCTGATTCATCCAAGCTCATTTTATTTATATAACATGCTGCAACAAAATAAGTTGCTTCAATCTCTGTTAATTTATTTGCTAAGAGGTCTTTTATTATCTTGTCAATTTCTATTTTACTTAATTCTTTTTTATCTAATTTTTTCTTTATGTACTGGAGTGACTCTGGTTTGGATTCTAGAGAAACTTCAACTTCATCATCTTCTTTTATATTAAGCTCTTCTGCAACGTCCAGAAACAAGCCAATTTCTCCAGGACTAACTTCTTTTTTTCCATAAGCAATGTCTATTGCGACTACTTTTCTTTTTTCTTTTTTCTTTATTTTTATTCTATCTAATGCAGAAAGATTTAGCAGCTGTACATCTATTTTGTTTAATATTGCTATTAATGGTCCCTTCGTTGCTATTTGTAGTATTTTAGGTTTAAATTTCATTTTCAACTTCTGGATAGTATTCTCTTATTATTACAAGTATTGAAGACAATAGTATTGGGCCTATAACTAGACCTATAAAACCAAATAATTTTATTCCTCCAAATGTTCCTACTAAAATAATTACAGGATGCAATTTTGAACGATCACCTATTATATGAGGCTTTACAAATGTTTCTATTACAAATAAAATTATACCTAATATAATTAATACTATTGCACTTTTTGTGTTGTTTCTTAGTATTTCAATTATTGCGTATGGTATCCATATGACTGTTGGACCTAAGAACGGGATGAATGCAAGGAAACCTATTATTATTGCAAGTAACAATGCTGCATTTGTGCCTATTATCTTGAACGCTATTAATGAGAGAATGAATTCTATTATTGCTGTCACAAACATACCATACACTATTGCATGAGTTGTATTACCTAGGTGGCTTATCAATTCATCTTTCTTCTTGACAGGTAGAAGAAGTTTTGTTTTATTTACGAATTTCTTGCCTAGAAGAAGGAATGCAAATGTTGTGTACACTGTTATTAATAAGTCAAATAGTTTAGATGGTATTTTTGATATAAAATCTGCTGCTTGTTGCTTGGAATATGTTATTAGTTTATCAAGAGTTGTATTTATTATTTCAGTTAATGTGCTTTCTTTTATACTTTCTGAAAGTTTTTTTGTTGTTTCATCTATGAGTCCTTCCCTGTAAATATTTAGTGATTCTTTGACTAGGGAATTTGCGATATATATAGTTGGTAGAAGTGTTACTACTATGACTAATATTGTTGTTATTGCTGCGCTTATTATCTCGCTTCTGCTTAATTTCGTTAATTTTTTGTGCACAGGAAAGAATAAGTAAGCAAGAACAAAACTTGTTAATATTGCTGCTATAAATGGCTTTATTATTAAATAAGCTAGATAAGCTATTATCAGAAGAATTGCTACTATTAGATACTTCTTTACCTCTTGCTTTTCCATAGTTTAATTAACTGTGTATAATTTATAAATCTTTTTGATTCTGTTTTTTATATGTGTGGAATAATTGGTTTTTTTGGATTAGAGAATGCTACTGAATTAGTTGTTAAAGGTTTAAATTTAATTAGTTATAGGGGACAGGACGGTTATGGCTTATTTGATGGAAAAGATGTTTTTTACTCAGATAAAATCGATTTTGTATTAAATAATTCTGATTTTTCTTTGGGCCATTGTCTTCATGCTGTTGTTGATAAGATTAAACAGCCTTTTATTGGAAATGGTGTTTTTGTTGTAAACTGCGAGATATATAATTGGGTTGATTTGTGTGAGAAATATGAGGTAAATGCAAAAAATGATGCTGAATTATTTTTCTTGTTGCTGGAGAAGTTTGGCGTAGAAAGAACATTAGAATTAGTTGATGGAGATTATGCAGGGGCTTATTTTTTTGATTCTAAGTTGTTTATATTTAGGGATTTAGTTGGAGTTAAACCTGTTTGGTACAGCTTGGAGAAAGGTTTTGGATTTTCTTCTGAGAGAAAAGTTTTGAGAGGCTTAAATTATAGTGATGTTTTTGAGTTAAATCCTAGAGAGCTACTGATTTATGATATTAAAGATAAGAATGTGCAATTTATCAACAGGGAGTTTGCTATTTTTAATAAAAATATTAGTGATGATTATAAGATTCTAAAAAATAAACTTACAGGACATCTAATTAATTCCATATCAAAGAGAGTTCCTGATGTTAAATTTGGTTTGCTTTTTTCTGGAGGAATAGATTCTGCTGTTATAGCTTTGATTTTAAAGAAACTTGGTTTGGATTTTACTTGTTATTTTTCTTATGTTTCATGTTTGGGAGAATCTAAGGATTTAGAATATGCAAAAGAAATTAGTAGATTTTTAGATTTAGATCTGGAAATTGTTGAAGTTGGTTTAGAAGACGTTGAGAGAGAATTATCTTTTGTTTGTAAGTTAGTGGAGTCAAATAACGTTACTAAGATATCTGTAGCTTTGCCTTTTTATTTTGCATGCAAGAAAGCAAGAGAAGATGGTATTAAAGTGATATTTTCTGGTTTGGGAAGCGAGGAATTATTTGCTGGCTATGAGAGGCATTTGAGAAGTACTAATATAAATAAAGAATGTTATTATGGGCTGCTGAATATTTATGAGAGGGATTTGTACAGGGATGATGTTGTAACTATGTATAATGGTATTGAATTAAGAGTACCTTTTTTGGATTTAGAATTAATTGATTTTGCTTTAGGTATAGATGGGAAATATAAAATTAATGACAATAGCAGCAAAATTATATTAAGAGATATTGCAAATGATATGGGTTTGCCTAATAAGTTTGCTTTCAGGAAAAAAATAGCTGCACAATATGGAAGTAATTTTTTAAAGGCGATTGACAAGCTTTCTAGTAAGTTTAATACAAAGTCTGATTACTTAGCTAGTTTTTTTAATGAAGGTAATGTAAAACTTGCTGCTTTATTTAGTTCTGGTAAAGACAGCTGTTATGCTATGTATATTATGAAGAAGCAAAATTATGACATTAAGTGCTTGGTAACTATTAAGAGTAAGAATAAAGATTCTTATATGTATCATACGCCAAATGTTGATATGGTTGAGTTGCAAGCAGAGGCATTAAATATCCCTCTGATAATGCATAACAGTTCTGGAAATAAGGAAGAAGAGCTTTTAGATTTGGAAAATGCAATTATTAGAGCTAAAAGAGGGTATTCTATTGAGGGAATAGTTTTAGGTGCTTTATTTTCCAATTATCAAAGAGAAAGAGTACAAAGCATTGCAACTAAATTAGGTTTGAAGGTTTTTACACCTTTGTGGCATAAAGACCAGCTTACTTTACTTAATGAGATAATATCAAATGACTTTGAAGTTATTTTGGTTCACGTTGCTGCAGATGGTTTAAATGAATCTTTTTTAGGAAGAAAATTAGATGCTGATTTAATTGCTGAATTACAGGAAATAAATAAAAAAAATCATCTTAATGTTGCTTTTGAGGGCGGTGAAGCTGAGTCTTTAGTATTAGACTGTCCTATGTTTAAGAAGAGACTGAAAATCCTAGATGCTGTTAAATTAATGCAGTCTGAGAATTGCGGAACATATGAAATAAAGAAAGCTGAATTGGTTGATAAAATTTTAGACTAGAGAAAAAAATGCTTTCTGACCTATAAATAGTATTACTATTACAGTTGGTATCCAATGAGTTATTCCAAATGCAGCGAATATAATGTAAAAACCACACAGCATATCAATAAAGTTCGGAAATAAACTTCCTATCAATATAAATACAAGGCCTTTTAACATTAGATAAATGGCCATTGCCAGAACTAATTTTTGCGGTAATAGGCTTACTCCCAGTAATGATATTATTGTTAATATATCTGCAAGTGCTAAAATTTTTATTATCATAATGGTATAATTTTGAATTTATTTATATTTATTGTTTTTTATAATCTTGGATATGCTTTTTCTAAGAAAGTTACCAAATCTTTAATATTGTCTAAATGTACAGAATTTAATCTTCCTGGTGCTGATTCTTTTATTTTGTTTATATTATTGTAGGCATCTGGTATTTCCTTTTCCAATCTTATTACATGCCTTTCTTGAGGTTCATTTCTTAGCAAACCTTCCATAGCACCAATAATATTTTTTATATTATGATTAAATAACTGTTCTTTTGGAATATTAGTTATACTTAATCCATCTTTTTCTAATCTTTTCTCTATTTCATTACTTAGATTTCTTAATTCTTTTATTTTATCTAATACTTCATAACTCTTTTGCATCTTATATTTAGTTGTTTTTTGTTTATTTAAATATCTTTGGTTTTTGTTTTCAGAGAATCTGCAATTAGTCTTGATACATCTATTTTAGAATGCATATTTTCTATAGTATTTGTTGTGATAATCATACTGGTATTTTTCTTTATTTTGTTGTAGGTTACTTTGTCTGCGAATATTCCATGTATTGCAATGACATTTATTGTTTTAGGATCTTGTTTTTTTATGTAGTTTATTGTTTCTAGAACTGTTTTTCCTGTTGACAAAATATCATCAATTATTACAATGTCTTTATTTTTTATTCCTACAGGTGATTTTATAGTTATTTTGACTTTTCTTGGAGATAATCTTCTTTTTTTTAGTATTGCTGCTTGAGCTTTTATTTCTAGTGCTATTTCTTTAGCCCATTGATAGCTTTCTTCATCAGGGCCTATAATAACAGGATTTTTGAAGTTTTTTAAAATAAATTCTTCTATTAGTTTGTTGCTAATAAGTTTTTTTGTTTGCGTATGAAAAACTTCTTTTAATGATTTGAATCTATGTAAGTGTGGATCTATTGTTATTATTTCATCAAATACGTCAAAGAGTTTTCCAATTATCTTGCTTGAAATAGCTTCTCCAGGAGTAAATCTTTTGTCTTGTCTTATATATGCTAGATATGGTGCAACTAATTTTAATTTTTTTGCACCTAAGTCTTTTGCTGTATAAGCTGCTAATAAAACTTCTAATATTGCCTCGTTTGCTGGGTAAAATGATTGTACTAATACGACTTCTTTATTTTTTGGATTTGTTTCAAATTTAACATAAAGTTCTCCATCTGGAAAGTGCTTGGCAGTTAAATCTGAGTGAGCAACATTCAAATTATTTGCAATTTTCCTAGTGAGCTGTTTTGAATTTGAGCATCCTATAATTAACATTTTATCCTTATTCATATTTTATTTCGAATATTATTAATAGTGTTGCTTCTCCTGATTTATATACTTGTACTGGTTTAAATATTTGGTATTTTTGCAGATTATTTATGTAATTTGGGTTTCCTGTGAATGCAGACAATACTAAAAATTTAGGTTTTTCTTTTTTTATTAGAGACATCAGCTCTTCTTCTTTTTCTGGTAGGTTTACTATTTTTCTTTCTGAGTAATACAACGTCATTGGTGAACTGCTTGTCAATAATCTATCCCCTGGGTTTGAGTTTTCTTTTATCCATAAACTTGCTTGCTTAAGCTGTAAGAATGAATCTTTTTTTCCATTTATTGCATTATCTGCTTTTTTTATTTGGGTAAATGATATTAATAGTAATAGAATTATAATTATTGCAAAAACTATTCTTTTGTCTGTAATTTTTATTAAATATTCTTTTAATTTGTATATTCCTAGTGCTGTTATAATAAATAAAGGTATGAATGTTGGCATAATATATCTATCCTCGAAATGCCCAACTATTTTTATTATTATTAAGAATGATAAAACTAACCAAAGAAATAGGAATAATAATTTTTTTGTCTCTTGATCTGGGGTTTTAATTACCAAATCTATTCCAATTATTAATTTATAGAATACAATTATTACACTAAATATAAAAATTATTAAAAGCAAAGCATCTAAATAGGCTGGAAGATATTTTATGAATGTTAAAATATTTTCTGGATAATTTGCAGTCAATACATCTCCAGTACTTATTCCTTTTTTTATGAATTCTATTGTGTTATTATATAGAATTTTATTTAGAATAAATGTTGGCAGGAATGTTATAAAAGCTATTAATCCAAAAATATAAAACCTTTTTTCTTTAAACAGGTTTAATTTTTCTGTTATCAATAGGAATACTAAATATATAATGAATAAAGCTATTGTCTGATTGTATAGAAATACTCCTAATGCACCAAAAAATGCTGATAGGTAAAAACTTTTATTTTCTTTTTTTTTTATATATCCCTTAGTAAAAAAATAAACAGACAATACCCAGAAAGTTGGAGCTATACTATCTAATAAAATTCTTGATGTATAAAATATATGCAAATAAAATACAGATAAAAATAACGTGCTTATAATTCCTGTTTCTTTATTGAATAATTCTTTTGCTGTTAGATAAACGAATAATAAACCTATTGATGATATTATAACTTCTATTATTCTGTAAATTATTTCATATCCTAGATTTATTTTCATTAAAAATGCAAAGAATAAGGGCAGTAATAATGGTCTTGAAGCAAAAAGATTCATAAATAAGTCTCCAGTTGCAAAATATTTTGCCATTAATAGGTATTCAGCTTCATCCCACCATAAAGGCTGGTTTTTGGTAATTATTAAATAATACAATCTTATTATAATGCCTAGAAATAAAACTGCAAGAAAAATTAAATTATGCTTATCTTTTATCCACTCTTTTATTTTATCAATTTTCATTATTTAGTGGTTTCTATTCTTTCCCATGCATCTGTATATCTCTTTTTTAATAATCTATCTTCTAATTTAACAAGTACCCATATATAAAACCTTGTAAAAAATAATAAAGAAGTCCACAATAATTCTTTTATTGTTTTAGGATATTTTAATGCAGGAATTGTTCCTTTTATTATTTCATTTCTAAGAGATTTAACTTTTGGAAAAAATGGGGAATATTGTTCTAGAGTTTCATGTGCCTTTGCTGTTCTTTTTCTTTGTTTTATAAAATCTCCAATTGTTGTTGGATTTTTTACGTAAACTAATGCTTTTTCAGCATATCTAACTTTATAACCTTTCTTCATTGTTAGGTAAGGAATTATTGTATCTTCTGCTACATTTAGTGGGATATTTTTTGTTATATTATTTCTGAATGCAAATAAGTAGCCTGAACATTCTAAAAACTGATCTTTTTCATTGAGCTCTTTTCTTATTTTGTGTGCACCCGCGTCATACAGCAAATGGGCCCAGAAGCCGAGCATTGTTTTTTTTGAGTTTGTTGGCACCGGCCTTCCTGTAACACAAGCTACTAATGGATCTTTGAATTTATTTGTTATTTCATTTATTGCATTATCACTTATATATACGTCTCCGTCTGTGAATATCCAAATATCCCCTTTTAATATTTTGAAGATTAGGTTTAATGCAAAACTTTTGCCTTTTCCAGGGTCTTTAAAATATTTTATTCTTTTATTTTTCTTTGAGAATTCTTTTACTACTTGCTCTGTTTCTTTGTCAGGTGCCACAATTATCAATTCATATTTTTCCTTTATTTTATTTTTAATAATTGATTCTATGGCTTTTTTTACTGATTTAGGTTCTTTAAATGAGGTTATTACTATTGATATCATGAAATTAATTAAATTAAATAATTTTTAAGGCTTTTTATTCTATTCCTATGTTTTTTATATCTTCTTTTAATTGTGTTAAGTTTTTGAAATGTATTGTTTTTATTCCTAATTCTTTTGCATGGATTAAATTGCTTTCTTTATCATCTACAAATATAATATTCTCTGCTTCTGCATTTAATTTTTTTATTACGTATTTATATATTTTAGATTCATTAAATTTTTCCATACCAATATATGATGACACAAAGATTTCATCAAAGTATTCTTTAAGTTTAAATTTTTCTATTCTAAAATCTGCTGCTTCTTTTATTTCATTTGTCAAAGCAAATATTTTATATTTACTTTTAAGTTCTTTGATAAATTGTAAAACATCTTTAAATTCATAGTTATTTTTTCTTGTGAAATTTATCGCTTCTTCAATTTTTGGTTCTTTTTTTTGTTCTGTGAATAGATTTTTAAAATAACTTTTTTCATCTAGTTTTCCAGTATTTATTTCTTTAACATTTTTTATATGATAATTTTCCATTTCTTCAAAGTTTAAGTTGAATTCTTTAGAAAATTTTTCTCTTTGTTCTTTACTCCAGTGATTACTTAAACAAACTCCGCCTAAGTCAAATAATAGTATCTTCATATTATTCTTAAATCCTCAATAACTTTTTCTGGTGAGTCTTTTAAATTTAGACTATATTCTTTTGTAGGTATATTTAATTCTCCATAAATTCCCCTAATTAATGCATGAACTCTAAACTGATGAAAATGATTTGTGGTCCTTATACCATTATCTGCGATTTCAAATCTACCGTATTGTGGTATAATCACTAAATCATAATTTCTTACATGGCTTTTTACTGTTTCTTCAAATCTTTGACTTTCTTCATGAGCTGCTCCAGCCATAGTCCATATTAACCAATAGGCGTAATAATCTACTACACTTTTATCTGATAAAAAATTTGGTGTTTCTAATTCAGATTTGATTTTTTTTCCTAATGCCCTTAGACGTACTTGTCTTGCTTGTATGTCTGATAATTGTTTTGGACTACTTAGTCCTAATAATCTTAATTCATGGTCAATATAGTCATGAATTATAGTATAATTTGGTAAATGGCTACTAATATGTTTTATTAGTGTAGTTTTGCCAGTTCCTCCTCCACCTGAAAATGCTACTTTCATCTTTGTGTTGTATTTTATGTCCTTAATTAATATGGCAAAACCTTTTTAACCTTTTTGATAATTTTGAAAACAATGCCTGTTAAAATTATTATTAGTGATGTTGATGGTTGTTTAGTTAAGGAAGATAAAACTAAGCCTCCACTTTTAGAAGACTTAGATCCTCACATTAAGGACTTACAAGCGATAAGGGATTTTTTGTTAAATCATCCAGATGTAATATTTTCTATTTGTACTACTAGGTCTTTTTCTTCCGGCATTAGAATAGCTGAAATTGCTGGGATTAATGGTTTTTCTGCTTTTGAAAATGGTAATGTAATATATAATCCATTGACTGGAGAGTCTTACTTGTTAATTCAAAAGGAAAAATCATTGGCATACCTTCAACCCATACTAGATAAATTGAGACAATGGTATGGTACTATAGATGAAAATGTTCTTGCAGATGATTTAGGAATAAGTCAGGATAATCTTAGAAGGCTATCAGATAGGAAGACTTTGTTGACTTTTGAGATTTTACCATTTGATTCTCCACCTGTTTCAGGACATGATTTATGGCGAGCCATAGAAAAGAGGTTTTTAACTTCAGAAATAAGCGACATATTAGCTTCTGGAAATGTAAAAGTTGTACCTTCAGCTTCGGCTCTTGATATAAGTTTGAAAGTAGACAAGGGTTACGCTACAAGACACATTTTAGGGTTGTATGATTTGTCAAAAGAAAATGCTTTAGGCATAGGGGATAGTTATCATAGCGACACAGCTCTTTTAGCTGAAACTAATTATCAAGGTGTACCTTCAAATGCGAATCAAAAATTAAAAGAGGCAGTTCATGATACATCAAATGGCTTTATAGCTGATAAGCCATATGGAAGAGGAATATTAGATATACTGCATCGTTTTCTGTAAATTCTTTATTTTATAATTTTACATGGTAGATAAACTCCACCCTTACTTTCTACAACGTTAATTATGCTTTGTTTTTTTTCTTTATTACAAAATAATACTATGCAACCTCCAGATCCTGCACCACAAACTGAACCACCATAAGCACCCATATTTAATGCACTGCAGTAAACATCTTCTGTAAGTTTATTAATGAACTTTGGACTTACTTTTTTCTTTAGTTCATGATCTTTAACTAGTAATTTACCAAGTTTTTCTAGGTCTCCATGTTGTAATGTATCTCTTATATCTAAAATATTTTCTCTTTTTTCGAGACGAAGATTCGTAACCTCTTCTTCATTTTTTGTTAATATATTTTCTTGCTCTTCGTGTATATTACTTCCTTGTATTTCTCTACTCTCTAAGTAAAATAGGAGCAAGCTTTCTTCTATTTTTTCTAATATTGCAGGTTTAATATTCAAAGGTAAAACTGTTACATCAACTTTTCTGTTCTTACTGACTTTTTTAAATTCCATATAGTTAAATCCATTAGCAAATGCAGCTGCAAACTGGTCTTGATAGCCTCCTTTAATTATCATTAGTTCTCTTTCTATATGGTAAGATAAATATGCACATTCTATTGGTGTTGGCAGTTCTTTTCCTTTAATTTTAAATAAAGCATTAATTAGTGCTACTGAGAGAGAAGAGGATCCACCTAGTCCACTAACTTCTGGAACATTACTTTCAATTAGTATTTCTCCTTTAAAATCAGGGAATACTTCTAGTATTGTTGCTGCTATTATGTCTTCTTTTGCTTTTTCTTTAACGTTGTTTATTATATATTCTTTCTTAGCCTTATTATAATCTTTGTTCTCATAGAAAGAATTTATTATTATAACTTTTATTTCATTTGTACTTTCTAATTTTTTTATAGTACATTTGTATCTGTGTGATTCTAGTGTTGCGTTTACTATACATCCCCACCCTAATTTTTCTACGTAGTAATCTGTGTCTCCACCTTCTCCTAAGTGTATCCTTACAGGCGCGCTTGCTTCTGCTTCTTTTATATCTAATGGGTCTTTTTCTAAGTAGTCTTTGAAGAGTTCGTATTCTACTATATCTGATATTATATGTCCTATTGCAATGTGGGACTCTTGTATTCTTGGTGTGTCATTTGATGGAACCTTTATAGATAAATCTGCTAATGGTGCAGCTTTTCCTCCTTTTTGTCCTGTAAGAAGTATTGTTTTTGCGCCTCTTTTTTTAGCCATTTCTATGCCTTTGATTACATTTTTTGCATTACCACTTGTACTTAAAGCAAGTATTACATCTTTACAGTTTACTAAAGATTCAATTTGCTTTGCAAATACATTATCATAACTTGTATCATTTGCTATTGCTGTTAGTATAGATGTATTTGTTGTCAATGATAAACAGTCAACCATTGGCCTTGAAGGTATTCTGAAGTAATTTACGAATTCTGCAGCTATATGCTGAGCATCTGCGGCTGAGCCTCCGTTTCCAAATAACACCATTCTTCCACCTTCTTGATAGGATTCTAGTATCCATTTTGTTGCTAATTCAATTTGATCTATACATTCTTCTGCTAATTTCATTTTTACAAAGGAACTTTCAATTAGGTCTTTTTTTATTTTTTCTTTCATTATCATTTTGTAGTATCCCACACGTCTAGGCCTTCCAAGTCAAAACTAAAATCTAAAACTCTTGCTCCATTTTCTTGAAGTTTTCTTACAAGCAGCGGTTCTTTATTTGGTTCAGCGTAAAATAGTATATGACCACCCCCACCAGCACCATTTATCATTCCACCTATTGCTCCATTTTTTTTTGCTATTTCATATATGTGTTCTATATATTGTGTTGAAATATTCGGATTAAATACTTTTTTTATGTTCCATGCTTTATCCATTAGTTTTCCAAATTTTATTGTGTCTCCACTTTCCAGAACATCTTTCATTTCCATTGCAATATATTTTAGTTTATCTAGATCTTCTAATTTATTATTTTGCAGACTTTCTTTTTCTTGTTTTTTTAGTATTTCATTTGGGTTTATTCTTTTTCCTACATAAACTAAGACTAGGTGCTTTTCCAGTTCTCTTAATGTGTTTTTGCTAATTTTTAGAGGTGTTACTATTACTTCTCCATCTTTTTTGAATTCTATTGAATTTATTCCTCCAAATGCTGAAGAATATTGGTTTTGTTTTCCTCCATAAATTCCTAATTCTTTTGAGGCTATTTCATAAGCGGCTTCTGCTATTTCTTTTTTGTCTAATGTTTGTTCTCTTAATTTGTATATTACTCCTATAACTGCTGTTGCAATTGCCGCATTTGTCCCTAATCCACTGCTTGGTAAGATATCATTTCTTAGGAATATTTCCTTGTTATTTATTTGCAATTTTTTTATTATAGCCTTTACTAAATCAAAATCCCCTTCAAATTTTATACTCTTTAAATTTGGAAATTCTACAGTATTTTTGTTTTCTAAAGTAATTTTTATACCTTCATCATATGGGTGAAGGCTTACATATGAATATTTGTTAATTGCTGCATTTATTACAAAGCCCCCATTTTTTTTATAGTATTCAGGTACGTCTGTCCCACCACCACAAAATTCTATCCTATGGGGTGACCTACTTCTTATAATAGTCATAATTTCTTCCTCCAATATTCAAGCATATCTTTTAGTGTTTTTTCTATGGGTATTTTTTGCTCCCAACCTGTATCTGCTTTTATTTTTGATGAATCTCCATAAATTATTGGTTCATCTGTTGGTCTCATTAATTTTGGATCTTGATAAATCTCAAATTTTACATTTGTCAATGATTTTAGTATTTCTAGTATGTCTTTGATTAGATATGCTTTGCTTCCGCTTATATTATATGCTTCTCCATATTTTCCTTTTTCTAATAACAGCCAGAATGCATTTATCATATCTCTTACATCAGTGATTGCTCTTCTTGTGTTTAGGTTTCCTACATGCATTACTGGTTTTTGCAATCCTTTTTCTATCATAACAATTTGTTTTGTAAAATCTGAACAAACATCATTAATTTTTTTAGGACCAGTTGTATTAAATATCCTTGCTGATATACTCCTAATTTTGAAGTTTTGAAAGTACTGATAAGCTAATAATTCTTGCGAAACTTTGCTTACACCATATGGATGTAAAGGTTTTAATTCTCTAGATTCTTTTACAGGAACTTCTTTTTCATCAATATAACCGTATTCAGCACTTGAGCAGGCGTTTAATATCACTGGATCTAATTTTAATTCTTTTACAGATTCAAAGAGGTTTATTGTACCTATAACATTTACTTCCATAGTAAATTCAGGCCTATCCCAAGATACTGTAGGATAACTCTGTGCAGCTAGGTGACATATTGCTTCTGGTTTGAATAGGTTTATTATATTTGTTAACTTGTTTCTATCTCTAATATCGCACTCCATGTAAACTGCTTTTTTATTTAATTCTCTTATATCTGTTGTTGGAACAAAGTCTATGCCTAATACGTCATGGTTTTTTTCTGTAAGAAAATCTAGAATATGACATCCCATCATTCCGCCTGCACCTGTAACTAATATTCTCATTTTGATTTAAAGTATTCCTCGCATTTTTTAAAACGTTCTGGTGTTCCCATGTCTTCTATAAATTCATTTGTTACGTAACCTAATATTCTTAGATTCTTCTCTATGGCTTTAGGATATATTTCTGTTTCAAATGTGAATATTTCTTTATCCATTAACTCTATTATTTTTGGTTCTATTATGCATAATCCTGAGTTAGATAGATTACCTGCTCCTGCATGGTTATCATGTTTTGATATAAATTTTATTACTTTATTGTTTTTATCTATTTTAATTATGTCTGAGTCATGTGGGTGGTCTGTTTGAAATAAAGTTATTGTCATATCTCCTTTGTTTTCTTTATGAAATTTTATGATTTTTTTTAAGTCTATGTCGCATAATAAGTCGCCAGATATATAAACAAATGTTTCATCAATGTAATTTTTTGCAAATTTTATTGCACCCCCACTTCCTAATGGCTGTGGTTCATTTGAATGTTTTATATCAATTTCAAATTCTTTTCCGTCTTTGAAGTATTCTATTACTTTTTCTGCTTTATAACCATTCATCATAATAATTTCTTTTATGTTATTATTTTTGGCCCAGTCTACTAGATAGTGTAGTATTGGTTTTCCACATATATTTACCATTGGTTTTGGTATATCTTTTGTTAATGGATACAATCTTGTTCCTTTTCCACCAGTATTGATAAATAGTTTCATTTTATTTCAATTAACTATTGTTTTTGATTTGCTTCTTTTATTATGCCTTATTTATCTAAAAACAGTAATTTTCTACATTTAAATGTAAAAGAATGGCTTATAAAATTTGTGAACTTTTGGTCTTTTTTATTTTTACTACCTATTAGTATATTGTTTTTGTAGGATTTCAGTAATTTAAGGCTTCAAAGGGAAATTCTTTAGGATCAATTCTTTTGCTTTTTCTTAGTATCCTATTGTGTATTTCTTCCAATAAACCTTCTCTGAGTATTCCTTGTTTTATAGCTAATACAGTCCATGCTGGGCAAAGAGGATCTTCTCTGTGTTCACTATAACTATGAGGATCATCATTTTTTGTTATTAATCCAGTATTGTAGTCTACTCTTGAGTATGCTGATCTTGTAGCGCATCCACCTTGACATAGGTTGTTAGCATATAAGTCACAGACATCAGGCGAGCAAACATATGTACCATGGCCTTGTGCAAATTCTTTTCTATATTTTCTTAATCTTTCACTATCAACAAGGTCTTTTAAGGAAAATCCACTTTCTAATACGTTTCCAAAAGTATATCGATCTGTTGCTTCTCTACCTGGAGATTCTGAACAGGCTGTTACATCACCATTTGCTCTTATATGAAGACCAGATCTGTTTCTGTTACATGTTTTATTATAAGTAAATGCTGCCCATGGCTTCCATTTTATATCATATAATTTTTCATCTACTCTTGCAATTAGATCATATAATACTTTAACATGAGGGGAATGTATACCTGCTTCTTGGTCTTCATTTTCTGCATTTC
Organism: Candidatus Woesearchaeota archaeon; assembly: GCA_018302765.1. Lineage (GTDB taxonomy): Archaea > Nanobdellota > Nanobdellia > SCGC-AAA011-G17 > GW2011-AR18 > JACPCE01. The sequence continues at coordinate 70,718 of JAGVZG010000003.1, read as the reverse complement.
CGCAATAATGTACTGGAACAATAGAATGATCAAAACCTCTATCTGTTACCCAAATATGTAGATCAAGCATTCCATCAAATGTTGTATGATCTAATACAGAATTAACTACAAGTCTAAGTTTTTTAGTTTTTCCATAACCAACGTTAATTAGATTTCTGTAACCTTGCTGCATTTTATCAAATGCCCTAGTTTGATTTACTTTGTAGTCTTGTAATTCTGCTTCTAATGTATCTCCTTTTGTACACAAACCTACTTCATTCTCAGCAAATCTGTTTGCTATTTCTGGAGTTATTAATGCTACATCATCAAAAGTTAAAATTTTAATTTCTTTTCCATAAGGCCTTCCAGTTTTTCTTATCATTTCAACAACTCTAAAGAAATGATCTCCTCTGCTTCTTTGAGATCCTAATTCTTTATCTTTATACATTAGCGGCTCACCGCCTGTAAGCACAAAAAGTGTTGCGCCAAGTTCAACAGCTTCTTTTGTAGTTGATTCTAGAATTCTAAATGGCAAGTATTCTCTTTGTTCTGGACCAGATGAAGCAAAACACCATGTGCACGCAAAATTACAATTTTTAGTCAGCATGAAATCTAGGGATGTTAGTTTAGTTCCACTTTCTATCATACCAATGATTCTTTCTGGAGCTACACCACCCATTCCTGGATGCAGATCAACAACAGAACCTCTTAAGTTTCTTATACCCTTTATATCTTCTGGAGTTAATGCATAGACTTTTTCTCCTTCTTCTGGAGGCGTTAATCTTCTTGTAAATATTGGTTCTTTCATAAATAGATCTGGATGAAGCAATTTTTCCAATTCTGGAGTTATTGGTACTTTGCACTGAGGAACTTCTCTTAAAACACTTAATCCTTTTTCCATATAGAAAGCAAACGGTAATAAGCAATATTTATAAATTAAGTATACTTTTTTATACTTATGACATGTGAATTATTTCAAATTCAGAATTTATTGGGCAAAAAATGGACAATCTTAATCATGCAGGAATTATATTTTAATAAAGTACTTAATTTTAACCAGCTTAACAAGAAATTAAAAGTATCAACAAACAGGATTTTATCATATAGGCTGCGTGAACTTGTAAATAAAGGCCTTGTTTCTAGGCAAGTGATTAAGGAAAAACCAATTAATGTTCGATATTCTATGACAGAAAAAGGAAATGATTTAATGTTAATATTTAATACTGTTAAGCAATGGAGTGTAAAGAACAAGCTTACTTACAAAGGCTGTGTTGAAAAGAACTGCAATGAGTGTATTGCTTCTGTTAATCATAGTTACAAATAATTATTTTTTGTTTAGGACTTCTAAGTAAATTTTTTCTAGTGGATCCCAAGCTATGTTTTCATTTATGTAATTTTTAGCTTTATTATAGTTTGTTTCTTGCATACTTTTTCTTAATTTTTCATTTTCAATTAGCAGATTTACATACTCTGCTAATTTTTCTGTATTTCCATAATTAAATATAAAGCCGTTGTCTTTTTCTATTAAAAATAAACTTCCTTCAGTATTACTTGCAACTACTGCATTTTTCCTGAGCATGGCTTCAAGTGTTACTATGCCAAATGCTTCTGTTCCTGGCTCGCTTGGAAATAGAAATATTTCTGATGCATCCAAGGCTTTTAATTTATCATCTTCTGAAACTTCACCTAAGAATAAAATATATTTTTCAACTTTGTTTTCTTTTACCAGAGATTTTAGTCTTTTTAGATCCCCCCTGTCGTCACCCATGCATAAATATAAAACATTTGGATGCTTTTTTGTTATTGATGGTAGGGCTTTTATAATCTGATCAAAACCTTTGTATGGCAATAGTCTCCCTAATGATGAAATTACAAATTTGTTTTTTAGATTATATTTTTTTATGAATTCTTTGTTTTCTATTTTTCTAAGCCTGTCTTTAGGCACACCATCAGGATTAAATTTTATTTTATTTTCTTTAAAACCGTATTCTACCATCCAAATTTTTTGTGTAGAATTGACATCTATAGAAGCATCATAAAAGAAATGATTTATTGGGTATTCTATTAACTTGTATATTGTTCTTGCAATCTTTATAGGAATGGAGTAATTTTCATTTGCCAAGAAAGGGCCGTGTGGTGTGTTAACTATTTTTGTGTTCGTAAATATCTTTTTTAATACAACTGCGATATCTTGCTGTAGAAAACCAATACTATGAACATGAAGTATATCAAATTTGTATTTCATTATCTTTGGAATGAAATCAATATCAAATACCATGTAATATCTATATCTGAATATTGTTCTGCATCTATGAATATGCAAGCCTTGAAATTCTTCCTCTTTATTTTCTACAACTACTCCTTCTCTTCTGTCAGATGTAAAAATATGAACTTCATGCTTTTTAGCTAACTCTCTGGCTAGGTATAAACAATTATTTTCAGTGCCATCTTTGAATGGATAAAAATAAGTTACAACAAATCCAATTTTCATATTTTTTGTTTATTCATAACTTTTATATAAGTTATTATTTTAAGTTGTGTTATGAAAGTAGCAATGTTCAATTCTTTTAATCCGAGTAGGGAATATGCTTTTAAGATTTTGAAGGAATTTAAATCAATGAAAAAAAAAGATGTTGATTTATTTTATACACATTATGATGACCTGACTTTTAATGATCCTAATGTCAAGAAGATATGGCCTATGAGACTTCCTGTTTTCAGGCAGTTGTTTAATGATTATTTTTATTATCCAAGGAAAATTCCTAAGTATTATAATTTATATCATTTTACCAATCAAGGGACTTCCATGTATATGAAGCACTTGGATAAGTCAAAAAAGACTATTGTTACGATACATGATTTGGTTCCATTTACTAATGTTGTCAAGAATTCTTTTAGAAATATTGTTTTCAGAAGAATAATAAGGTACAGCAGGAATGCAGATAAGATAATAGCAATATCTGAAAATACCAAAAAGGATATTATTAAGTATTTAGGTATTAAAGAGAACAAAATACATGTAGTTTATAACGGAATTTCTCACGATGTGTTTTATCCTAGAAATAAAAATAGTATAAGAAAAAAGTTAGGAGTTAATAACAAATTAATTATTTTACATGTAACTGTTGATGAACCTAGAAAGAATATTCCAGTTATTATAGGTGCTTTTGATAAACTCAGAAGGCACTATAATAATTTGTTGTTTGTCAGGATTGGTTATAATACACAAGGAACTTTGGACTTAATTAATAAGCTTGGTCTTAGAGATCATGTTAAGTTATTTTCTTTTGTAGATGAGAAAGTTTTGGCAGATTGGTACAACGCTGCAGATGTTTTTGTTTTTCCATCTTCTTATGAGGGTTTTGGTCTGCCTCCTATAGAAGCAATGGCTTCAGGCTGTCCTGTTGTAAGTTCTAATGCTACTTCATTAGCTGAAGTTCTTGGAGATGCTGCTTTATTAGTAAACCCTACTAGTGTTGATGATTTATATGCGAAAGTGAAAAATGTTTTAGATGATAAGAAACTTAGAGATAGTCTTGTAAAAAAAGGATTGAAGAATGCGCAAAGATTCACATGGAAGAAATGCGCTCAGGGAACTTGGAATGTTTATGAGAAATTAATCTAATAATTCTTTGTAGATTTTTTCCAGATCTTTTGCTATTTTATCCCAAGTGAATTCTTTAACCCTTTCTCTTCCCTCTTTTTGAAGTTCTAATCTTAATTTTTTATTTTGTATTAATTCTGATATTTTATCTTTTAGGTCTTCTAGATTGTTGTCTTTAAATATTAGCCCTGCATTGTCTACAACCCAGGGTAGACCTCCTTGGTCAGATGTTATAACTGCACAACCTTGAGAGAATGCCTCCAGTACTGTTATACCAAAGGCATCATAATGGCTAGGATGTATAAAAATATCGGCTGCACTGTACGCCTCCATTTTTTCTTCATCTGTTATCTTTCCATATATGAATTTTATATTTTTAGTATTTTTAGCTAGTTTTTTTAGATTATTTAGCTCAGGTCCATTTCCCATGATTACAAATTTAACTTTTGGGAAATATTGTGCAGATCTAACTACAAGATCAACACCTTTGCTTTTATGAAGCCTACCAAAGTACATTGCGATGATTTCATTTTTATTTATTCTATGTTTTTGCCTGAATCTATTTTCGTCTCTTTTTTTCAATTGTTCTTTTGGAATTCCATTAGGTAATAAACGAATTTTTTTATTAGGAACGTTGAGTTCTTTTTCCAGCCATTCTATTTCCGGTTTTGTTACTGCCAGTATTCTGTTAAATCTTTTTAGTATTATTTTTCCTATTGTCTTGTCAAATATCTTTGCTGCTATTTCCAGCCATTTTTTTCTTTGTCCTGGATAATTTGGCCAGTGTGGTGTTAGAACTGTTGGTTTTTTAGTAAATAGGCAGGCTGCATTATGTGGATTTCTATATGCGTGTATGTGAATAATATCAGACTTAGATTTTCTTACAATATTGAATACGCCTGGAAAGAATGATGCAAAGTCACCTATCTTGAATAATACTTTAACTCTTCTTATATTTATTTTTTTGTATATTTCTTCTGGTTTGTTAATTCTTCCTTCCCTGCTTAAATTAGATGTTATAACTTCTACTTTATGTCCTTTTTTAATTAATTCTTCAGCAAGGTATTGAACGTGTTTTTCCATCCCTCCTTCTATAGGATAAAAGAATGACGTTATAAAAGTTATTTTCATACATATTAAACAGTAGAAATATTTATTTACTTTTTTATTCTAGCTGCAATTACTACACCATTTCCTAAATACATGATTTTTTTAGGCAATATATTATCTATAAATGCAATTATGCCATAATAAGGCTCTGCATAGTCTGCTCCAAACATAATCATTGTTCTTTTTTTATCTATTATTTCAAAGTCTTTAGCTTCTAGTTTTTCTTTTAATACATTATATGGCATTACATTTATGTGTTCCTCATCTTCTTCATCAACATGCTTTTCTTTTACTTTTTCAATTGATTTAGGTTTAAAGACATATCTTAGCAGTTTGTAAATATCTTTCATCAGATATTTTTCATTTGGTGTTGATAGTATTAAATAGCCACCTGGTGTCAAATGTTTTTTTATAGTATCTAAGTGACCCTCAAAATTAGCTAAGTGTTCTGCAACTTCACTAGATAATACAATGTCAAATTTTTCACCAAGATTTAAGTTTTCTATATCACCAACAATAAATTTGCAGTTTTTTATATTCATTGAATTTAAGGACTCTATGGTTTTTTTGCCTAAGTCAACACCAACAAAATTCGTTATCTTTTTACTGTAGGTCTTATTGAGATTTATAATATCATTTCCATTTCCACAGCCTAAGTCAAGAACTTTGTTGTTTGATGGCTTTAAGTATTTTCCAAAAAATTCTTTTATTATTTTTACCCTTATTACCTGATTAATGACTTCTGTTATGTTATGATATAAGTAATCTACTCTATAATCTTCTAATGTTTTTTCTGAATAATATTTTTTTAGGTCTTTAATTTTCATATATTGGAATAAGACTTTGTACTTTTAAATCTTGCCAATTTCTGCATGGTTTTTATTTATTTAGTTAACAGATACAACAACTTTTGGAAAGTTATTTAAACTGCAGAGTTAACTTTTTTTCATGGTTTTTGAGGACTTAGTGAAACCTTGGGATGCAAAGAGGCACCCAGCAAGATTATTGTTTTTTGGTTTGTTATTTGCCTTTTTTTCAATAGCTTTTAGTCTTTGGATATTTCCAGAATATACCGGGCTTGTTATGGTATTTCTTGTTGTTTTGATGACAACACCATTAATGTATCTTACTTTAATTAGCGAGGAGCAGGAGGAGTTCAGGACTGATAATGAGTTATGGCTACTTAAGGAACATGGCAAAGTCATAACGTTTTTGATGTATTTGTTTTTTGGCTTAGTAATAGGGTTTTCTCTTTTCTATATTTTATTTCCTGAGAGAGTTGTAACTGAAGTGTTTAGTTTGCAATTATCAACTATAGAAAGAATAAATGCAAATCAAGTTAGTGGAAGTATTGTTTCAGTTGATACTTTTGCTACAATATTATTAAATAATTTGAAGGTTTTGTTTTTTTGTTTATTATTTGCTGTATTTTTTGGTGCAGGCGCTATATTTGTACTTGCTTGGAATGCTTCTGTAATAAGTGCTGCTATAGGTACTTATGTAAGAAATAGTCTTGCAAAATATGCAACTTTGTTGGGCTTTAACAATGTAGCTGTACATTTTAATTTATTTGTGACCGGGTTATTAAGATATATGCTGCATGGAGTATTTGAGATTGCTGCTTATTTTATAGGAGGTTTAGCTGGTGGTATAATTTCCATGGCAATAGTTAATAAAGGAGTGAGAATGATGAAGCTTAAAAGAATAATAAAAGATTCAATTTTTTTAGTTGCAATAGCGATATTTTTATTATTCATAGGTGCATTTGTAGAAGTGTTTATAACGCCTTTAATATTTTAACATGAACAATAAAGAATTAGAAGCTAGGAAAGAGAAAATAATTAAATTTGTTAAAGAAAAGAAGAACTTGATACAGTATATATTATTAATTGCCATTTTGTGGCTTGCTTACTTTATTCGTTCTCAGAATTGGGGTTTGCTTAGGGATGCTACTACAGGAAGATATATTTCTTTAGAGCTTGATTCAACTTTGTTTTTGAGGTATGCTCAGTATATTGCTGAACATGGTAGGCTTTATGCAGTTGATGTAATGAGAAATTATCCTTTAGGTGTGAATATTGATTTTGGTGTTTTTACTTCTTATTTTGTTGCTTATATGTATAAAATCGTGCATGTATTTGTTCCTTCTTTTACTGTAGAATTTGCAGATGTAGTATATCCTACTGTAGCTACAGTAATTGCTGCTTTGTTTTTATTTTTATTTGTCAGAAGATTGTTTGATTACAGGGTTGCTTTATTATCTTCTTTGTTCTTAGTTACAGTTCCTACTTTTTTGTATAGAAGCATTTCTTCTGATCACGATATACTTGGTATTATGTTTATATTCATGACACTGTATTTTTTCATTGTCGCATGGCAATCTAAAAAAATTAGAAATAATATTATTTTTGGAGTTTGTGCTGCATTTACTAGTATTCTTGGTTATAATACTGCAGGCAATATGGCAATATTTTTTATGATTGTTGGTATATTCACTTTGATTCATATTTTGCTTGATAGTGTCAAGAAGAGTGATATATATGTTTATTCAACTTGGTATTTGGTTAATTTTTCTGTGTTGTTGGGAACTGGAAAATTAACATTAAATCGTTTTTTATCTGACCACACCAGCAGTCTACCTGCTACTATTGTATTTTTGACTTTATGTGCTTATTTATTATTCAATATTAAGTCTATTAAACATAATAAGTTTATTCAGAAATTATTAACAAAAGTCCCGCAAGGTTTTGCTGCTTTTTTTCTTGTTATTGTCTTTAGTGTATTATTTTTAATTTCTTTTTTTGGCTTTGATTTTTTCATGGCTATGATAAGGGGATTTTTCAGTATTTTCTCCAGCGCTTTTGTTGGTAATAGGTGGGCATCTACAGTTGCTGAGAATAGAAGAATTTTTGTCATTGATTGGTTTTCTTCTTTTGGCTGGCTTCTTGTATGGTTATTTATTATAGGCTTAATAATACTTTTATATAAATTAGTAAAACATCTTAAGGATTATAAGAAATTGTTTTATGTTTATGTTACTTGTGTTTTGGCTTTTATATTTTCTAAATACTCAGAGGGCAGTATACTGAATGGAAAGAGCTTATTGTCTAATATTCTTTTTTATGGTTCTATTATTGTATTGGTTGGTTATACTTTATATTACTATGTTAAAAATTATTATGAAGCCGGCATCAGCAGCACAATATTTACAATAGAATTAGACCCACGTTACACTTTTATCTTAGTGATTGCTTTGATAAATATTGTTGGAGGCACCTCTGCTATAAGATTATTTTTTGAGCTATCTACTTTTGTGGTTATTTTTTCATCATTTGCTTTGATTTATATTGTGGATTATTGTCTGAGCTTAAAATATACTTTATTAAAATATCTGGCAGTGATATTATTTGTATTTGTTTTGTTTAATCCTTTCTCTTTTGCCAAAGGTATTATTTTTGAAGACATTCAAAGCTCTTATAATCAAGTTAAATTTAGTGGTCCTGCTTATCATTCACAATGGCAGAGTGCTGGCAAATGGGTTAGAGAGAACACTCCTAAAGATGCTGTTTTTAATCACTGGTGGGATTATGGTTATTGGGTTCAATCTGGATTTGAGAGGACTACTGTTACTGATGGCGGCAATAGGATTGGATGGTGGAATTATTTAACTGCTAGAAATGTTTTGACTGCGCCTAATGACAGCGATGCTCTAGGTTTCTTATATGCACATAATGTAAGTTATCTTTTGATTATAGGTGACGAAGTTGGAAAATATTCTGCTTATTCATTGATAGGTTCTGATAAAAATTTTGATAGATATTCTTACCTTACTTATATGGGATTAGATTCTTCTTTATCTAAGGAAACTAGAAACGGTACTTTGTTAGTTTACACAGGTGGCTATCCTTTGGATGAAGATTTTGTATATAATAGTAAAGTTTATCCAAAAGGTACAGCTATTATAGGTGCTTTAATTCCTTTAGTTAACACTGTTGATAACGAAGGTAATGTTGTTTCTGCTTCTGTAATGCAACCTAAAATTGTATTGCAGTCACAAGGGGAGCAGTTGCAGTTAACCGTTAAGTGTGTATATATTGACAAATTATATTATTTTGGTACTTATGATTATGGCGGTTGCATAAAGGTAATTCCTGCCGTGCAGGGAAATCAGCTTAATAGACTAGGAGCAGCTATTTTTGTTTCTAGAAGAGTATCTGAATCTATGTTTGCTAGATTATATTTATTTGGTCAAGATAGTAAATATTTCAATTTGGTTTACGATGATAGTTCAAATATTCCTTTAGGTTTGTACAATGGAAGAAGCCTTGGTCCTATAAAAATATGGAAAGTTAATTATCCTGATGGTTTTAGTTTGGATAAAAGTGAGTATAATTATTATACAAGAAGAGAATTTCCTGATTTGTCACTTACTCAGTTTTAGTCAGTTATATTTATAAATGATATTTCTTTTATTAATTTATGAGAGAAAAACTTAAAATTCTTTTCAGAGATGGCTGGCTTTACTTGCCTATATTTGTAATGTCTATTTATTTTTTATATAGACTTGTAGATCAATCACAATTGTTGTTTTATTTTCCTAGGGATTATGTTAACGATATAAGTTCTTATATGGCACAGTTATTTTTTTTACGTGAGTGTGGTTTTCTAAATTTTTGCCAATACTGGTATAATGGTTTTATATCTTTTAGCTTCACGCCACCTGGATGGTTTTTATTTGCATTACCTTTTTATTATTTATTTGGCGATGTAAAAATTGCGACATACTTTACTATGGTTTTGTCTTTTGTTCTTGCTTTTTTAGTTATATACTTCGGAGGCAAGCGCTTTAGGCTTTCTAAACTTCAAAGAGTTGCTTTTTTTTCATTTATGTTTATGAATGCTTTGTCTATTGGTAGTTTTATTAGGCTTGGAAGAGTCCATGAATTATTTACTTGGGTTTGGTTTTTGCTATTTTCTTTTTTAATCTTGTATTACAGAGAGAGGAAGCTTGACTGGAAGTCTTTGTTTATAATCCCTTCTTATAGTTTGATATTATTGTCTTATTTAAGCATAGCTGTAATATCTTCTTTATTATTTTTAGGTTTGTTTATTATAAAACCAAAGAAGGAAAAAATACTTGTAGCATTTTATTTTTTGGCTTCTTCGTTGCTGACATCTTTCTGGTTTGTTCCTTTTATAAAATCTGTTTTTGTATCTAGCGCCATTCCTGCTTTGACACAAAATCTTTGGCTGTGGCAGTTTAGAAGTGATCTTATATTAACTAATTTGGCTGCATTTTTATTTCCATTGGCTTTTCTTATATTATTTTATTATTATTGGTCTTCCAATAATAAACCTAGAAATGAGATATATTTTTTTGCTCCTGTTGTTATTTTAGGTATTTTATATCTTTTTAGGTTAACTCCATTTATACCTGTTTTTAGAAACATATTTCCAGATCCCTATCTACCGTTTTTCTTGTTCTTTTCTTTGTTTTTCTTTTTTAAAATAGATTATAGTAAAATAGACATTAAAGTAGTTAAAATTTTACCATTTGCTTTGGTTTTTTTAGCTTTGATTAGTATTACTATAAATATTTTACATACCCCAAGTTTTGTAGTACCAAATGATAAAGCAAATCTTGAGTTGGAAGGCTTGTTTTCTAAATTTAATGGAAGCTTCTTAATGTTTGGAGATTATCCAAGAACTATTTATGCAAAGGCTATTTATTCTTATGTTCCTATTTATTATGGCCTTTCTACACCTTATGGGTGGTATCCTGAGTTAAAAGAACCAAGTTATTTTGATACTTTTAAGAATCTTAAAAAATCTGATTTAAGTGATTGTGGTTCATTTATTCATGATATTAAGTTTTTAAATACAACACATGTTATTGGATACAGGGAGACTTGTGGTAAATTTAGTAAGTGCAATTTAAATTTTTTAGAAAATAGCGGTAATTTTTGTTTGTATAAAGTTTAATTTCTTGTTGCTATAAATATTATATCAGGCATAGGGAGATATTTATCAGCCCTTATAGTTTTAATGACTTTGAATTTATTTTTTTCTAGCATGGAAACCATATCATATTTTGTTCTGTAATATACTTGTTCACCATAATTTAGACTTCTGTCTAGTAAAACAGTAAAGGCATGTTTTAGTTTTATGCTTTTATCTATATCAAGTATTATAAGCTTACCATTTTTATTTAATTTTTCATATAGTTTTGATATTAAGTCTTCTTGGTCTTCATATTTTAAATGATGCAAGAAATCTGTCATAACTATTGCATCGAATTTTTGCAATTTATATTTTGTAATATCTGCTTCTATAAATTTTAGGTTTTTATTTTTTCTTTCACTTTTTTTTGCTGTATTAATTCTCTTGGATGATAGGTCCATACCAATTACTTTTCTTTGTTTTGACTTTAGACACAAAAGATTTGCTAGCATTCCATAACCGCAGCCAAGGTCAAGAATTGTGCCTTTTTTAGGTGTTTTTTCTTCTATTGTATTAAAAGGACATAACCTCCATCTTAATTTCATGTATATTTTATCTATTAATTTTATATCTTTGTACTCTTTTATTATGTCTTTTATTTCAGTCATGTTTTTCTTCATAGTGCCAAATATAAAAACCTTTTTATATTTCTGAACTTATTTAATTTCATGGAGAAAAAAGAATGGTATTTTTTGCTGTTTCTGGTATCTTTGTCTTTAATTTTACGTTTCATTTATCCAGCTTTAACTGTTTTTGATCATGAGACAGTTTCTTTCTTTGATATTGCTAAATCTATAAGTTTTTCCAATCCAATTCTTTTTGGTTACCACACATTTGAAACATTTGGTCCTGCTATTTATTATATTTATTACTTTTTATCTGAGTTATCCAGCAATTACTTGATTCATGTTTACTTTATTGCTTTTTTTAATGTTTTAGCAGTGGTTTTATCTTTTTTCTTTGTAAGGAAGTTTTTTAATTTCAAAGCAGCAGTAGTATCTTCTTTGTTGTTTGCAACTTCAATTTGGCATTTATATTATTCCAGATCTGTATGGAACCCTAGTTATATACCTTTTTTATCTGTATTATTCTTTTATAGTTTTTTCAGTGTTGTTTGTAAAAAAGAGTATAAATTTACCTTACTTTCTTTTCTTTCATTTGGTCTAATGCTTCATTTTCATATATCTGCTTTATTGTTATTGCCTTTTTTCTTATTTTATTTAAGATTTTTTAGAGATAGAAATTTCTGGAAATATTTAATTTTAGGAGTTTCTTTGTTAATTTTAACATTATTGCCAATAATATTTTATAGTTTTATGAGCGGGGAGAATGTTATTTGGAAATCATTATCTTATGGGTTTGTTCAGACTAAGTCAGGTTTTATTTCAAATGCATTTGAGTCAATTGTTTTTCCATTTATGATTATCACTCCATTTAGTTCTAATTACTTCAATGGAACAGAGGTTTTTTATGGTTCTATATTCAATTTCTTTATTTATTTAAGTGTTTTAATTTTAAGTATATTATTTATTTTCGGCTTGGTTTTTATTATTAAAAAATATAAAGATAAAAAATATTTTTTATTGCTGTTTTCTTTATTGCTTGTTATATTTTTATATATAATTAGAAGTAAAAGTGTCTCGCCACATTATTTTTTAATATTGTATCCAATAAATTTTGTTATTGCTGGCGTTGGTTTTTCTTATTTGATTGATAAATATAAATTTAAGAACATTTTATATGCATTATTTGCATTTGTTTTATTAGTTAATATTATTCTATTTTCTTATCACTTATACATTTTGTATAATAATGGTGGCACTAATGGTGCTTACGGTATTTTATACAAAGATAAATTAGATGCTGCTAAGTTTATTATTGATTTAAATGATAGAAATGTGATATTTTATAAACATGGTAATTTAGGTATGCTATCAATATTTAATGACTTAAATTATGATGTTGATGTTAAATACATAAATAATTATGAAGATTTATTAAAATCTAACGGTGTTATTATACTAGATAATTATAGCCGCGTAGGTTATTCAGGTTTAAATTCAGAAGAACGTGAATTTTTTTCTAAGCATGAAATAAAGAATTTTCATGGTAAGTTGTACATTATGAAAATTTAATTCATTTTCCTTGCTATAAATAATATAGATGTTCCAAAAGGCAGATTAATTTTGTTTATTATTTTTCCTTCTAATAATAAATAATATTTCAATATGTTATTAATTAATTTATTAGTTTTTTTAATATCTGAATCTACTTTTGGATTAAATATTCTTTCTAAACTAGCTATAATTACTAATGGAAGAAATGGTAGTGCATTAAGGTAGGTTATTTTTTCTATTTTTATATTTAGATTCTTACACATCTTTATAATTGCTTTTTTATTATATCTTCTTATTCCGTGCACTTGATTATCATGTTTTCTTTTTAGTATATTAAATGCTGGAAGCCTTATTACTATAATTCCATTTTTCTTACATACTCTTTTTATTTCTTGTAATGCTTTGTTATCATCTTTTATTCCTTTATGATATAGAACTTCGAAGCTTGTTACTAAGTCAAATGTATTATCTTTAAAAGGAATTTTTTCTGCTGATGCTATTTTTACATTTTTAACTTTGTTTAATTTGCAGAATTTTATTGCTTCTTTTGAATAGTCTATTCCATAGACTTCGCCAAATTTTCTCATGATTTTTATATTGTAACCAGTTCCACATCCAACGTCTAGAATTTTTATTTTTTCATTGTTTTTTATATAAGATCTTATTGTAGTAATAAATATGTGGCGCATTCCTGCATACCACCAATGCTCGTCTTCAAGTTCGTAAATATTTTTATATTCTGTTATTTCCATCTATGGATTTCTTATTAATAAACTTTATAAAGCTAACTTGGTTTTTTGGATTTATGGATCACAATGGTTTTTATAGAAATAAGAATATTCTAGTTACGGGTGGTTATGGTTTTATAGGAAGCAATTTGGTTTGTAAACTTGTACGCCTTGGAGCCAATGTTACTGTTGTTGATTCTTTTCTTGAAAATACAAGTGCAAATAAAAAAAATTTGGAAGAAGTGGAAGGTAAGTTTGAATATATTGCAGGAGATTTATGTGACTCTAAAGTTGCTGATACTGCAGTTCAAAATAAAGATTTAATATTTCATTTGGCAGGAAATACTGTACATGGAATTTCTATGTCTAATCCCAAATTAGATTTAGATGTTAATGTTTTATGCACTATTAATATTTTGAATGCATGCAAAATTAATAATAAAAATACTAAAATTATATTTACTTCAACCAGACAAGTATATGGAAAACCAAATTATCTTCCGGTAGATGAAAAACATGGTTTAAATCCACCAGATGTCAATGCTATAAATAAAATTGCTGCGGAAAATTATCTTTTGTTATACGATAATGTTTATGGAATTAAGTCATTAATATTTAGATTAACTAATACTTATGGTCCTAAACAAAGTATGAAGTTACATTTAAAGCAACTTGTTCCTACTTTTGTAAGATTAGCTATGGAAGAGAAAGATATAACTGTTTATGGTAATGGCGCTGAACTTAGAGATTTGAATTTTGTTGATGATGTTATTGATGCTTTGTTGATTGGTGGTGCATCAGAATTACATGGAGAAATTTTTAATCTTGGTGATACAAATTATAAATCACTTTTGGATATGGCTAAAGATGTAATTGATGTCAGCGGTAAAGGTTCTTATAAATTAGTTCCTTTTCCAGATGAAAGAAAGAAAATTAACGTAGGTGATACTTATTTAGATATATCTAAAATTAAGAATGTATTGGGTTGGCAACCAAAAACAGGTTTTAAAGATGGAGTTAAAAGAACACTAGAATATTTTAAAGGAAAGGAGGAACATTATTTTTAAAAATGATTCCTTTTGGCGACATAAAAAGGCAATATTTGTCTATTAAGGACGAACTTGATAAACATTTATTAAATGTACTTGGCAGTGGGATGTATATTTTAGGTGATCAAGTTAAACAGTTTGAGAATAGTTTTGCAAATTATTGTGGTAAGAAATATGGCGTTGGTGTTAATTCTGGTACAGATGCTCTTATACTTGCTTTAAAATTATGTAATGTTAAGCCGGGAGATGAAGTCATAACTGTTTCATTCACTGCAATACCAACTATATCAGCCATTTATGCTATTGATGCTAAACCTGTTTTTGTTGATATAGGTGATAACTATACAATGGATACTTCTCAAATTGAGAATAATATTACTGACAAGACGAAAGTTATATTGCCAGTTCATTTATATGGTAATGCTTCTGATATGGATCCTATTGTTGAAATTGCAAATAAATATAATTTGAAAATTATTGAAGATTGCGCGCAGTCTCATGGTACAATGTATAAAGGAAATAAAGTTCCGATTAGTGGCTTAGGTTGCTTTAGTTTTTATCCTAGTAAGAATCTTGGTGCTTTTGGAGATGGAGGTATGATTGTTACTGATGATATTGAATTATATGAAAAGCTTATTTTAATGAGAAATTATGGACAGAAGCAAAGGTATTATCAAGTTGTTGAGGGAATAAACAGTAGACTGGATGAAATTCAGGCTGCTATATTAAATTTAAAATTAAAATATTTAGATAAATGGAATTCAAGAAGGTCTGAAATTGCTAAAATGTATTTTGAAGGTTTGAAAGATAATAAAGATGTTGTTCTTCCATTAGACGCGGAAAATTCAGACCAAGTATTTCATCTATTTGTAATAAGACATAGAGACAGGGAAGGCTTAATGAATTATTTAACTTCCAAAGGAGTACAAACTTTAATACATTATCCAATTCCAAATCACCTACAAGAATACTATCTTAAGAATTTTGATAGAAGATTTAATCTTCCCAAAACCGAGGAATATTCTAAGGAAATATTATCTTTACCTATGTTTCCTGAATTGACTGATGAAGAAGTTGCTGAAATAATTAGGTTTATAAATGCTTATAGTTCTTTGAAATAGATGAAAATAAACCAAAGCATATCTACTTTTTTTCCTTCTTATAATGATGAAGGAACAATAGAATTAATGTACAACAGACTAACAGAAGTGTTGACGAAAATAACTAATAACTATGAAATAATAATTGTTGATGATTGTAGTCCTGATAGAGGAGGACAAATTGCTGATTCTATAGCTAAGAAAGATAAACATGTTAAAGTAATACATCATGAAAAGAATAAAGGTTACGGTGGTGCTCTTAGAAGCGGATTTAATAATTCTACAAAAGATTTAGTTTTTTACACAGATGGAGATGCACAATATGACGTTAAGGAACTAGTGAAGTTGGTGCCATACATCAATAAATATGATGTGGTTAATGGCTATAAAATGAAGAGGAATGATCCTTTTTATAGAAAATTATTAGGCTCAATATATCAGCATTCTGTGAAATTTTTATTTAATCTTAAGGTTAAAGATGTAGATTGTGATTTTAGATTAATGCATAGAAAAGTATTTGATAAAGTTAAGTTGACTGAGAGTACAGGTTTGATATGCACTGAAATGATGAGAAAAATACAGACAGCTGGGTTTACTATAAAAAATGTCCCTGTGCATCATTATCCTAGAGTTTATGGTAAGTCACAATTTTTTAGACCTAAAAGAATTATTAAGACACTTTTTGGCTTAGGAAAACAATGGTTTAAGCTTGTTGTTTTGAGAAGATTAGATTAATTTTGGAGTTTTTATTTGTACTGGTTTTGATGTTTTCATTATATTTCTAGGTAATTGAAGTAAGAATTTTTAAATAATGATAAAGGGAAAAAGGAAGCTATATAAATTTTTCTTTTATTATTTTAATTAAAATGGTAAAATCTAGAATATATCTTTTAAACACAGGTAATATTCAAAGGGAAAATGTGGAATGCATTCATGACAATTCTGTTCGTATTGATTATACTAAGGGTTTGAGAGAAGAAATAATTAGGGAACGTGCAGGTTTAGATCCAAAAATTACTTCAGGACAAATGTTTAATGTTTTATCCATAGAAACACCAGAGCAAGGAAGAGTTAAATTTGAAACAGGCTATGTTGATTACGTGGAACATATCTGTCATGCAAGAGCAGGCTTTGCTAATAGAAAACTTATCGATTCACGATTTAATGCTCTTTGTACAGAATCTATTAATAGGACTAGTGATGGTTTGATAGTTGCTTTAAGAAGAGAAAAAGATTTGCCACATGGTCCAGGAATTTATACTTGCGCTGGAGGGTATGGGGTTCATTTTAGGGGGCGTAAAACAGAAGGTGGATTTACTCCATTAAATAGGTCTGATCCATATGACGTTATTAGTTTTTATTTAGGCAGGGAACTGAGAATACCAGAAGATTCATTTACCATGAAATGGCTAGGGGCTTCAAAATGTTATGATCTTTCATTTGATTTACCAGTAAATTTCTTTACTCAATTGTCTCATAGTTCTTCTGATTTACTTAGACTTCGTCAAAAATCAAGCTCAGCAGAAGGTATTGTCTTGGATGATTTAATAAATTTTGTAGAGGATACTCCTGATTCTATTATTTCATTATTTGATTTAATAGATGTGCAAAAAGAAAAATTACCAAAAGATAGTCTTGGTATGCAATTTGGGGAAAATCCACACACAGGTAGACTTGGTATAAATGATGATTTTATAGCAGTTTTACTTCAACATTTAAGAGTATGTAATTCTGCAAGTTATAATGTAGCAGTGGATGTTCTTAATAATAAAAGATATGAAGTAGTACCTGTTGATTTTGAATTAGGTACTAAAATAAATCTTGAAGATTTGAGGCCATAATATTTTCTATTATTATAAAACTGTTGTTTTACAGTATAATGATTTTTAAATTCATAAATTTTAAAAGCCCTTTTTAGTGTTTTTTCTTATGAAAGGTTTGATTTTGGCTGGAGGTTTAGCTACAAGACTGAGACCTTTAACTCATACTGGAGCTAAACAATTAATTCCTATAGCAAACAAACCAGTTATACATTATGTAGTGGAAGATTTAGCTAATGCAGGCATAAAAGAAATAGGAATTATTGTTGGTTATGATAAAGATAGAATTGCTTCTATTGTGAATTCTGTTGGTGATGGTAGTAATTGGGGAGTTAAAGTTACTTATATAGAACAGGATGCTCCTAGGGGTCTGGCTCATGCAATTGGAATTGCTGAGGGTTTTATGGGTGGTGAAGATTTTGTTGTTTATCTTGGAGATAATATGATTAAATCAGGTATTAAGTCTTTTGTTGAGAACTTTAAAAAAGATAGACCTATTTGTAGTTTATTATTAGCGAAACATGATCAACCACAGAAGTTTGGCGTTGCTGTATTTGATGAATTAGGCAATGTAGTGCATGTTGAGGAAAAACCAGAAAATCCAAAAAGCAATTACGTTATTACTGGAATTTATATATTTACTTCAGATATTTTTGATGCTATAAAGAGAATAAAGCCAGGCAAAGGTGGAGAACTACAGATTACAGATGCTATTAAGCTGCTAGTTGATGATCCAGATAAAATAGTAACTTGCCACAAAGTGCAAGGATGGTGGGACGACGCTGGGACAGCAGAAGCAATTTTGAATGCAAATTATATGGTTCTTATGGATATAGTTCCTGAAATTAAAGGCAATATTTCTGCTGACTCTAAAGTACTTGGTAAGGTTGGCGTTGGTGAGAATACAATTATTCATGAGAATTGCTATGTAAAAGGGCCTGTTGTTATAGGTAATAATTGTGAAGTAGGACCAAATACTTACATTGGACCTTACACTTCAATAGGAGATAACTGCAAAATAAAAGGCGGAGAAATTGAATCTTCTATTATTATAGGAAATACAACAGTAGATCTTGAGAACGGTGAGAAAATTATTCATAGTTTGATTGGTAAACATTCTAAAATAATATCAAGAAAAAATTCTGTACCTAAAGGCGGTGTTTTTGTTTTAGGCGAGAATTCGGAGTTGAAATTATGAGAACTATTTTAGTTACTGGCGGCTGTGGGTTTATTGGCAGTAATTTTATTAGATATATGCTTGATAAATATGATGATGTTTTCATCATTAATCTTGATGCTTTAACTTATTGCGGTAACTTAGATAATTTGAGTGATATAAATGGTATTAATAGGTATAAATTTATTCAAGGAGATATAGGAGATTTTGAATTAGTTTCCAGCATTTTCCAGGAATTTAAACCAGATATTGTTGTGAATTTTGCAGCTGAGTCGCATAATGACAGGGCAGTATTAAATCCCAGGATTTTTCTTGAGACTAATGTGCTAGGAACACAAAATCTTTTAGAAGTCTGCAAAAAATTCGGCATAAAAAGATTTCATCATATTTCTACATGTGAGGTTTTTGGTGATTTAGATTTAAATGATTCTAATATTTTTACTGAAAGTTCTCCTTACAAACCTAGAACTCCTTATAATGCTTCAAAAGCAGCTGCAGATCATGTTGTTAGGGTTTATTATCATACCTTTGGAGTGCCTATTACTATAAGTAATTGCGGTAATAATTATGGCCATTATCAGTATCCAGAAAAATTAATTCCTTTGTTTGTAACAAATGCTTTGGAAGATAAATCCTTGCCTTTGTTTAAGAGCAGCCAAAATAAGAGAGAATGGGTATATGTATTAGATCATTGTGCTGCTGTTGATTTAATTTTGCAACATGGCAAAGTCGGGGAATCTTATAACATTGGTACTGGCGTAGAGAAAAGTATTGAGGAAATAGCAGCTATAATATTGAAGACTTTGAATAAGCCAGAAACCCTTAAGCAGTATGTTCAGGACAGGCCAGGCCATGATAGAAGATATGCATTAGAGTGGTCAAAAATAAAAAATGAATTGGGTTGGGCGCCTAAAATAAATTTTGAAGAAGGCATTGTAGAAACAATACTTTGGTATAAAAATAATCCTGACTGGTGGAAGAAACTTAAAAATAGAAGCTTTAAAGATTATTATGATAATTATTATAGTAAATTAAAATTATGAGGGTTTGATTTTCTTTATCTCTTTTGCAGGGTTGCCCCCTACAACAGTATATGGCTTAACATCTTTTATTACTATACTTCCTGCTGCAACCAGAGAACATTTTCCTACTGTAATCCCTGCTAGTATTGTTGAACTTGTCCCTATAAAACATCCTTCTCTTAGTGTTACATCTTTAGTTATAGAATGGTAATATTTTTGCAAAGGGTGGTCTTTATAGCCAACGTTCATGTGAGTTAATACTACAATACGTTCTCCCAATGTTACATTTTTTTCTAGTGTAATATTTCCTGCCATGTCTAGTAGACACTCTTCTCCTATGAAACAATTATTCCCTATATTCAGTCCTTTTATACCTGTTCTATATAAATTAAAGAATTTTACATTTTCTAATACAACGTTATTACCAATCTTTGCTCCCATTAACTTCAGAAAAGTTTTTTTTAGTGGCGGAAATATTAAACCATTATAAATAATAATTAATAATTTATTAGATGCATATCTAAAAATTTTCTTTATACCTAATTCTTTTATAGCCTTCATATATAACCCAATTTTTTTAATCTTTTTCTGAATTTCATCAAACTAATAAAATATTTATAAGTATCACTAAATAATTTAACTGTTGAAGTTTTATCCTCTCTTCTTATAAATACAACAGGCAACTCTGCTATTTTTAGTTTATTAAAGTAACTCATAGCTACTATTTCTGTGTCCCAAAACCAATGGTTATTTTCAGTTAGTTTTAATACAGGCAATATTTTTTCTCTATTAAAGAATTTGAAGCCTGCTTCTGTATCTGTAAACTTTAGTTTTATTATATTTCTCATTAAGGCTACATAACCTGTTCCTGTAAACCATCTTAGTAAAGCTGATGGTTTAATTTTATAAAATCTTCTTGCTATTACTACATCATTTTTTTTTCTTAATAAAATAATAGCTGGGAATATATAATGCTCTGGAACTTCTAAGTCTATATCTATGAAACCTACATATTTGCCACTTGCTAGGTTTATTCCTTCTTTTATTACACCACCTCTTCCTGTATTATTTTTATGTACTACAAATTTAGTGTTTTTATGGTCTTTTATAATCTTGTTTACTAAGTCTACAGTTCTATCTTTGCTTTTATCATCTATTATTATTAGTTCGTATTTAATGTTGGTTAAATCTAAGAAATTTTTTAATCTTGGCAGTGTTTCTTCTATTATTTCTTCTTCATTGTAGCAGGCAATAACTAGGCTTAGTTCAATATTATTTTCTTTCATAGTGTTTAATGACTTTTTTTACAGCTTCTATTACATCATCTGTATCTTTCTCAGTTAAGTTTGAGGCCAGAGGAAGTGATAATGTTCTTTCAGATATATATCCTGCATTTGGCAAATTTTTGAATTTGTGGTTTTCTTTGTAGTATTTTGTCAGATTTAGTCCTATGAAATGTATTCCTGATCCTATGTTTTCTGCTTGTAGGGCTGCACATATTTCATTTCTTGTAGCACTTAGATTTTCAATTTTTAATAGTAGTGTGTAAAGATGCCTAGCATGTTTATTTTTCTCTTCGACTTCTACTGGTGTCATTACAGAATCTAATTTTGAGAATTCTTCATTATATTTCTTGAATATTTTGTCTCTTACTTTCCATTTCTCTTCTATTTCTATTAACTGATTAATTCCCAGTGCGGCTTGTAAGTCTGTAATATTATATTTAAAACCAGGCATTATTACATCATAAGGTTTGAATCCTTCTTCACTATATCTTTTCCATGCGTCTCTACTCATTCCTTGTAATCTATATACTTCTGCTTTCCTAGCTATTTCATCATCATTTGTAGTTATCATTCCACCTTCACATGTAGTTATGTTTTTAGTAGGATAGAAACTAAATGCACATATGTTTTCATAACTACCTACTTTTTTCCCACTGTATTCAGCTTCTATTGCGTGTGCACAATCCCATATTATTTTTAAACCATGTTTTTCGCATATTTCTACTATCTGTTTAATATCACATGGTCTCCCAGCTAGATGTACTGGTATAACTGCTTTTGTCTTTGGAGTTATTGCTTCTTCTATTTTTCTAGGATCGATATTCTGTGTTTCTTTTATTACATCTACGAATATAGGTGTAGCTTTGTTGTGTACTATTACATTTGCTGTTGATGCAAAAGTCAATGGCGTTGTTATAACTTCATCTCCTTCTTTTATTCCGTATAATTTTAGCGATAGGTCTAATGCAGCAGTACATGAGCTTACACTAACAGCATTTTTTGTTCCTATGTATTCTTTGAACAGATTTTCAAATTTTATTGATTTTGGTCCAAAACCAATCCATCCTGTTTTTAGAGTGTCTACTACTTCTTCTATGTCTTTTTCAGTAATATGTGGTTTTCCAAAGACTAGAAAATTATCTCTAACTGGTCTTCCACCATTTATCCCCAGTTTATCCATCTTGTTTTGCTTTTATGGGTCTTTATAAAATTTATGAACCCTAATCGATTAGAATAACGTATGTCGTTATAGTTAATTTAATAGTATAATTTATAAATATTTTTGCATTTTTATTTTTATGTTATTAAAGCATAAAAAATTCTTAATCCCATTGGCAATATTTCTTCTTGCTTTTATTTTACGAATTAGTTTTTTGGATTTTACTTTATTTGATGGAGATATTGTTCAGCAAATGGATTACGCTGATAAAATATCTAGTGGAGATTTTTATTTAGGCGGAATGGTACCTACACAAGGTGAATTCAGGACACAGCAAACTTTTGGACCTTTTCATTTTTATTTATTGTCTTTGGTTAGAACAATTACAAAAAATTATATATTTGCTGGTTTGTTCATGGCTCTATTAAATAGCCTTGCTGTTTTATTTACTTATATTTTTGTCAATAGGTTTTTCTCCAATCGTGCTGCAGTCTTGGCTTCTTTGCTTTATGCTATTAATCCTTGGCATGTTATTCTTTACTCAAATTATCCTTGGGCTCCTAATTATTTACCTATTTTAATTATACCTATCTTTTTTTCTTTATTTAAGGTTCTTGTGGAAAAGAAGCAGATATGGCTTGTTCCTATGGCTTTATTTTTGGGTTTTATTACCCACCCATATCCTGCTGGTTTGCAATTATATTTTGTTGTATTTCTTGCTTTATTTTTATTTTATCTTAAGTTGAAATTTAGTTTTGATTATAGAATGGTTTGTATTAGTCTTTTGGTTTTTATTTTAACTTTTGTTCCTTTTATTATAAATAGTTATGTTATTGGGTCTAGTCCGTTAAATGAAGGATTTACAGTACTCCATTATACAAAAAGTGCCTTAAGGGATAGTTCTGTTTTAATTAATTTTAGAGATGCTATAGCAATGCCTTTTATATTTTCCAGCGGTTATTTTGGAAGTTATCTTACTGGAGACTTTAAGGTTTTTAATGGTTTTTTTGATTTTATTTATAGTTATTTACCTTTTATATTTTCCATTTTATTTATAGTGCTTTTTATTTATTTCTTTAAGTATTATATCTATGATAAAAAATATAAAAATCTTGATTTTAGGTATTTAACGTTAGCTTTATGGTTTTTAGTTCCTATAGTTCTTATGATTATTAGAAATAAGAGCGTTATGCCTCATAATCTTATAGTTTTATTTCCTGTTATTTTTATTATATCTTCTTTAGGGTTGATTTTTGTATTGGATAGAATTAGAGAGGTTTTTAGATTAGCATTGGCTGTGATTTTAGCTATTTTTGTAATCTTGCAATTATTTTTTGTAATTAGTTTTTATTTTTCTATTTCAGAAATTGGTGGAACAGGTGCAACTTATGGTATACCTTATAAGTTTAAACTTCAGTCTGTTGATTATATATTAAGTGATTCTGGGACAAATAATCCTAATGTTTTTGAAGCTTCGAGGATAGTTGATTATAAAAGTTTATTTGATTACAGGGTTACAAGACCTAATTATATTCTTGTAAAAGACATTTTTGAACTCAATAATACAAGTGGTTATTTAATACTTGACAGAGTTAGCAGAGATTTTCCAAGAAAATTAAGCAAGGAGGAAAATGATTTTATTAATTCTTTCTCAAACAATACTAAAAAATTCGGGCAAGTTGAAGTCATTAAATTTTGATTTTTTGTTTGCTTAGATAATAACAAATTCACAAAGTTTTTAATATGACAATTTTTCAAATACTTTAATGAATTATTCAATTTTTTCTTATGGCATTGTAAGTTTTCTTGTAGTTTATTTTATTACACCTTGGTTAATAAAATATCTTGTAAAAATAGGTTTGGTTGTTAAAGATCAAAATAAAAAAGACAAGCCACTAGTTCCTATATCTGGTGGTCTTGCAGTACTTGTTGGGGTGTTCTCTGGTTTATTACTGTTTATTTTTTATAGAACTTTTTTTGTTACGGGAAAAGTTGGGCTTGTGGCTACTGATAGAAATCTAATGCTGTTGTTTGCTAGCATGGTTAGTTTGTTTATAATAACACTAGTTGGTTTTTTAGATGATCTAGTAATTAAAAGTTCTAAAGATTATTCAATAGGCTTGAAGCAGTGGGAGAAGCCATTATTGACTCTTACTGCTGCTGTCCCTTTAATGGTTGTTAATGCAGGAAATACAGAGATGTGGTTGCCTATTTTCAGTGTTGTTGATATAGGGATATTTTATCCTTTATTTATTATTCCAATAGGTGTTGTTGGTGCTTCTAACATGGTAAATATGTTGGAGGGTTATAATGGTCTTGGCACTGGCATGGCTATAGTTTATATTGGGATGTTGGGAATATATGCTTATCATTTTAATAGATATATAGCAGCATTGATAGCTTTAGTTGCTTTTTTTTCCTTAATTGCTTTTTATGTTTATAATAAATGTCCTGCCAAGATACTTCCAGGTGATTCATTGACTTATTTATTAGGAGCAACTATTGCTATTATTGCTATAGTCGGGAATATAGAAAAAGCAGCAATTATTAGTGCCATTCCTTTTTTTATCGAATTTGTTCTTAAAGCACGCAGCAGGTTTAAGGCTCAGAGTTATGGCTATTATTACAAAGGCAAAGTTAAAGTAGATTATGATAAGATATATTCTTTTCCTCATGTTTTTGCAAGAACTGGGAAATTCACAGAGAAACAAATAGTATTTTTTATGATATTAATTCAATTATTTTTTAGTAGTTTAATATGGCTTATCTAAGGAAACTTTTTAAATACACTAAGGAAGATAGTTTGATTAGAGATAGTTTTATTCTTTTTATAGCTACAATGATTATGAATTTAGCTGGTTTTCTTTATCATTTTGTTATGGGAAGGGTTTTAGGCCCTGCTGATTATGGTATTTTAGGGGTTGTGCTATCATTATTTTACATTTTGTTAGTTCCTTTTAATGTTATACAAACTTCTATATCTAAATTTGTGGCAATGTTTAAGGCAAAAGGAGATAATAAAAGCATAAGTAATTTATTTGTTAGAGCTAGCAGAAAATTACTTTTGATAAGTATTTGTGCCTTTACTGTATTAGTTTTTTTGTCTTACTTGTTTTTATCCAAATATCTTAAGATTCCAATCAATGTTTTATTTATTGTTGCTATATCAATCCCGGCTCTTTTTTTGTTGCCAGTAGTACGTGGGGTTTTGCAGGGCCTGCAAAGCTTTAGAAGTTTAGGCAATAATTTTATTATAGAAGCTATAGTTAAATTTTGCTTTGGTTTGATACTTGTATTTTTAGGACTTGGTGTATTTGGTGCAACATTAGGAATATTTAGTTCTTATATTATTTCACTCTTAGTTGGCTTTTTTCTAATAAGGAATTATTTTAAGAAATATAATAAAAAATTAAATACAAAAATTGTTTATAAATATTCCTGGCCTGTTTTTATTGTTTTGCTGTCTTTGACTTTGTTTTATAGTTTAGACGTCATGCTAGTTAAGTATTATTTTGATGACGTTACTGCAGGCTATTATGCTGCAGCAGCTTTGTTGGGAAGAATTGCATTTTTTGTTTCATTTGCCATTGTTTCTGTATTGTTTCCCAAGGTAGCTGAGATGCATGCTTTAGGTAAGGAAAACTTACATTTATTGAAGAAAGCTTTATTTTTAGTCTCTATTTTATGCGGAGGAATTATTTTAGTTTATTTATTATTCCCTAAACTTGTAGTGTTAGTGTTATTTGGTAAAAGCTATCTTGTTATTACGAAATACATAGCTATTTTTGCATTTTTGATGAGCATATTTTCTTATGTTTATTTACTTGCTTTCTACAATCTTTCTGTTAATAGAATAAATTTTGTTTATGGTTTGGTATTATTAATATTACTAGAATTTTTACTTTTAGTTTTTTACCATAGCAGTTTATTACAGGTGATATTTGTTTTGCTTATTTTGATAGTACTAACATTTATATTTATGCTAATTTATACTTTTGTTAAAAATGGTAAAGCTGTCAGTGATAATACCTGCTTATAATGAAGCAGAAAATTTAAGGAAAAACGTATTGGAACAAGTTGCTTCTTATTTTAAAAATAAGAGGTATTCTTATGAAGTGATAATAGTTGATGACGGGTCTAAAGATAACACTATTTCTCTGGTTAAAAAATATATTGTTAATAAGAAGAATTTTAAACTTATACAGAATGAACATGGTGGTAAGGCAATAACTGTTATGACTGGATTGCTTGCAAGCCGTGGAGACATAACTCTTTTTACTGATATGGATCAGGCTGTGCCTATAAGCGAGGTTGAAAAATTTTTTCCAATTTTTGAAAAAGGATATGATATGGTTATAGGCTTAAGAAAAGGTAGAAAAGGCGCACCATTTATTAGAAAGTTGTATGCTTATGGATACGTTGTTTTAAGGGTTCTTATTTTAGGTTTACCTTTCCAAGATACACAATGCGGGTTTAAGGCTTTTAATAAAAAATCTATTAAGGTCATATTTCCTTCAATGCTACGAAGGTGGAAGAAAGATTTCAAACTTGAAAGAGCTGCTGTAAACCCTGGATTTGATATTGAAACTTTATTCATAGCTAAGAAAAAGGGATTTAAAATTGTTGGAGCTCCAGTTAAGTGGCATTACGTAGGTAGTGAAAGAGTAAAAATAACTACTGTATTTGAGGGTTTGAGAGATATGTTTAGAATTAGAATTAATTCTTTTCTTGGAAAATATGATTAAACATTATTCTTTAATATACAGGTTTTAGTTACCATAAACTTTTTATAAGTTCTCTTTTTTGTTTATCACTTAGTGATGCTAATGCCTAGTAGAGAAGTTATTCTTCCGGAGAAACGTAGAGGTTTGCTTAGAGCTATGTTTGATAATGGTAGATTTGTAAGAGTTTTAGAAGCACATAATGGCTTAAGCGCAATAGTGGCTGAAAAGGCTTCAGTTGATATTATTGATGGTTCTAATGGCGCATTAGAATTTGATGGCATATGGGTCAGTAGTTTTACTGATTCAGCAGCAAAAGGTCAGCCTGATGTTCAAGTAGTGAGTTTTGATTCCAGAATTGAAACTGTCGCTGAAATTACAAATGTAACCCGCAAACCTTTGATTGTTGATGGGGACACTGGAGGAGACTCTAATAATTTTGATTATTTGCTTCAGCGTCTTACTAATTTTGGTGTCTCTGCTGTTATTGTTGAGGATCAAGTTTGGCCTAAACGTAATAGTTTGGATAAAACTTCTTCACATGTATTAGAAGACCCTAAGGATTTTGCTGCTAAATTACGTAGGGGTATTGATAATAGACTAAGTCAAGATTTACTTATTTTTTCACGTATAGAAAGTTTTATTGCAGGACGTGATTTAGAAGACGCTGTTGGACGAGCTAGAATTTATCTTCAAGCAGGTGTTGATGGCGTAATGATACATTCTAATCAAAATACGCCAGACCAAGTATTATCTTTTTCTAGAGAATATCATGTTTTATGTAGGGAGCTAGGTGTATTTAAACCTCTTATTTGTGTTCCTACTACTTATAATTCTATTACTGAAGATGAATTAAGAGAAGCAGGATTTAATGTTGTAATTTATGCAAACCATATGCTGCGTGCTGCCCATAGAAGTATGGAAGGCGTTGCCAGATCTATTCTTGCGCACGGAAGGTCTTTAGAAGCAGATGGGTTATGTACTCCTGTTAAAACTATTTTTGAAGTTGTAGGATTTAATGACTTAAAGACCAGAGGAATGGCTTATGAAAATGGCGTTAAAGTAGTAATTCCTGCAGCAGGTAAGCATACTAATTTAGGAGATTTGTGTTCTAATAAGCCTTGCAGTTCTCTTCAATTTGGAGATGGTAGAGTTATTGATTATCAACTTCAGTCATTAAAGAATGTTGGCATTAGCGATTGCGTTGTAATTCGTGGCCAGCATGAAGAGAAACTTTATGTTCAAGGTGTTCGTTTTTGTGATGCAAGTATGCAAGATCAAGGAATAATGGCTACACTTGCACGTGCTGAAAAGGAATTTAATAATGAATTGTTAATAGTTTACTCTGATATTTTATTTACAGATGAAATTATTAAAAAAGTTTTGTCTTCAAGGCAAGATAGTGATATTATTATTGTTACTGATAATTCTTATCGTCTGCGTGAGCCAGACTATAAATCGAAGTTAGATTTGGTTGTTACAAATAATTCAGGTTTGAGACAGTTGCGTAGACCAGAAAATCGTGTTTTAAGAATAGGCAAATCAATTCCTTGTGAACAGGCGAGTGCTGAGTTTATAGGCATTACTTATTTATCTAGAAGAGGTGCAGAGTCTTTAATGCAAGTTTATCATGATTGTTTGGGAAAGTATATAGACGGATATTTTCATGAAGCTGAATCAATTTACAAGGCTTCTTTGACAGATGTAATTCAAGAGATAATAGATCGTGGTTATAATGTTAAAAGTGTTGAAGTGAATCATGGATGGAGAGAATTACATTCTCCAGATAATTATTGTGCTGCTGTTGCTGAATTTGGAGGAGTTGGGAATGTTAAGTAATAAATTAATGGGACGTAATTTTTTTGGCATTTTAAATGACCTTAAACGTGATTTTAGTACTGCTGCATGTGAATTAGGAATTGATACTTCTCTTTTGCAGAGATATATTGACGGTAGAGAAGAAATACCGCATGAACTTATTGTTAAAGCATCTCAGATTTGGCCAGTTAATATAAGGGATTTTTATGTTTTTGAAGATGATGCTCGTAGTGGTGCGTTAATAATGACTAATGAACAAAGCGAAAGATCTTCTCGTGTTCTTGATCGTGGAGGCAGACCTTATTATGAATACAGAGACACTGCAATGAGCAGGACTTCTCTTTTTAGACCAGAGTGGATAAAAGAACTTCTAGTTGTTGATAATAATGACCCTAATTCAGAAGAACTGTGCTGGAATAATGGGCATTTTTTACATCAATTTACATACTTCATTGGACCTGTTAACTTTTATTATGAACATGGAGGAAAACGTTTTTGTGTACAGACAAATACAGGAGATTCAATGTATATTACACCTTATATTCCCCATACTTTTGCAACTCGTAAAAATGAAGCTAGAGAACTTGGCGTTATTCTTGCTTTGACTTATGGTGTTAGGTTAATGGGTGATGCCCAGCAGGAATTAGCAGTTTTAGGTTTGAATTCTGCTTCTGATTTTTTAATTAATTATTCTGATGGAGGAGCTTCTGGATCTTTAATTAGGTTTTTCCGTGAACAATTATCTATGCCTCTTGACATACTTGCTAAAAAAGTTGGTTTATCTTTAAAGTATATGCAATCTATTGAAGATGGCAGAGATATTATTCCTACTGTAGATGAATTAAGATCTGTTGCTAAAGTTTTAGGTGTTAGCGTTAGAGATTTAATGCCTGTAGTAAGTTCTGATCCTGTGATTAATTTATCTTATGAGCAAGCTAGAAGATGGAATTATCCAGATGAAAGTGGACTTTATACTTTTGTTGAGCTTGCTTCTACTCCTAAGTTACCTTATTCTAAAGGATTAGAAGTTACTGTACGTCCAGGTGAGACTTCAAGCTTAAAAACTTTAGGACATCAATATATTTACAATATTGGTGAAAGTCGTGTTGGTCTTAGTTGGGAATCTAGTTATGATCGACAAGTGGAGTATGAGTATATTTATCCTAGAGATTCTGTTTATATGAAGCCTTGTGTGAAACATCGTTTTATTTCAGATAATGGAATTGGGAGATTATTAGTTATGCGCATAGGCGGACGTTTATCAGGAGATACCCAGCATGAGTTATCTCTTTTAGATAGAAGTGGATTAGAAAGAGTTTGTGGTGAATTAGTTCCTTGGTACAATAAGGAAGGAAAGCATTAGTATGAAATCTATTGATTTATATAAATTATTAAAAGAGAAAGGTTATAGTTTTTTTTCTGGAGTTCCTTGTTCTTACTTTATTTCATTATTAAATAATATTTCTAGAGATGAAACATCTTTTTATTTTGTTGCTCCTAATGAAGGACTTGCTGTAAGCTTTGCAGCAGGAGCTTATTTGGGTGGAAAAAATGTTGTAGTTATAATGCAGAATTCTGGATTAGGAAATGCAATAAATCCTTTGTCTTCATTGTGCATACCTTTTGGAATACCAATGTTGTTTTTTATTAGTGGAAGAGCTTATGGTATAGAGGATGAACCACAACATAAAATTATTGGAAAAGCAATGCGTAAAATACTTGAAAGTCTTTCTATTTCTGCATATGATCTTCCTAAGAATGACACTGATGCTTATGGCTGTGTTAAACGTGCTCATTCTGAGTCTATTGAAAATAGAAAGTTAGTAGCTTTGGTTGTGAAAAAAGATGTATTAGAACATGATGAAAATTCCTTTAGACATTTTAACATTCCTCATTATAAGTGGAAGAATATATTTATTGAAAATGAATATAAGCTTAGAATGAGCAGAACTACAGCTCTATGTACTATTGTTGGTTCTGTTAATCAAGATGTTGTAGTTATTTCAACTACTGGAACTAGTTCACGTGAGCTTTTTGCAATACAGGACAGAACTTCTCATTTTTATATGCAGGGATCAATGGGCCATGCAGCAGGAATAGGTTTGGGCGTAGCATGTTCGACAGATAAAAAAGTTGTTGTTATTGATGGAGATGGAGCTTTGCTTATGCATATGGGTGTAATGTCTTCAATAGGACACTACAGACCAAAAAATCTTGTTCATATTGTAATTGATAATGAATCTTATGAATCAACAGGAGGTCAGCCAACAACGTCAGGCACTGTTGATTTTTCAGAAGTTGCTTTCAATTGTGATTACAGAAACAGCGCTTTTTGTACGACAGCTAGCAAATTATCTGAGCTTGTTAAAACATCTCTTATTAATGATGGCCCAAATTTTATACATGTAAAAGTTTCTTCTTCTGAAATTCCTAAAGCGTCCCGCATAACAGAAAAAATTTCACCTCATCAATTGACAGAACGTTTCTGCGATTTTCTTAGGAGATGAAATTGGGAATTGTTGAATATCAAGGCTGGGGGAAAGTACGAGAGTTAAGTAAAGCTTTAAATATTCTTGGCAGCAGAAACGTTATGCTTGTTGTAGGCAGTACTTCTTATGTTGCTAGTGGGGCTAAACCAATTGTTGATGTTTTACTTTCGCCTTATAACGTTAATCGTTTTATTGTTTCTTCTTCGTTGCCTAATATTGGTACTATAGCAGAAGGTGTTTCTATTGCACGCAGCAGTGGAGCTGATGTTGTTGTTGGAATTGGAGGTGGAAATGTTTTAGACACTGCAAAATGCATTGCTGTTTTATCTACACAATTAATTGATGATTATAAAAGTTTAATCACAAAAAAAATTCCTCTAATAGGAAAAAGTTTGCCTAAAATTCTTATACCAACTACAGCAGGCACTGGAAGTGAAGCAACACAATTTGCTGTTATTTATATGGAAAAGCAAAAGTATTCATTAGATAATAAAATTGTTTTTCCTGAATTTGCAATTATTGATCCAGGCCTTACTTCAAGCTTAAATCCTTATATTACTGCTTGTACAGGCATAGATGCTCTGGCTCAGGCTATTGAAGCTTTTTGGTCAGTGAGATCAACTGACGAATCTAAGAGATATAGCAGTGATGCAATTACTTCAATTTTGCCTGTTTTATATGAAGTTGTAAATAATCCATATGCCAAACACAGAGAAGTTATGACTTGTGGTAGTAATCTTGCTGGGAAAGCAATAAATATAGCAAGAACAACTGCGCCTCATTCAGTTTCTTATCCAATAAGTGCACATTTTGGTGTGCAGCATGGTCATGCAGTTGCTTTAACTCTTCCTTCTATATTTGATTATAATGGGGCAGTAGAAGAAGATACAGTTCAAGACAAAAGAGGAATAAGTTATGTTTTAGATACAATGGGTGAACTTTGTTTAATGTTTGATACAACAGATTGTTTATATGTTAAACATAAGCTTGAGTGTCTATTAGATTTAATAGGTTTAGAAAGAAGATTATCAAAATTAGGTGTAACTGAAAGTGGCGTTGATATTGTATTAAATGAAGGATTTAATCCTGAAAGAGTTATAAATAATCCGCGTGTTCTTACTCGTGATGCTTTGGAAGTTATGCTAAGGAAAATCTATTAAATAATATTTTGAGTTTGTAAATTCATAAGTTTTAAAAGACTATTTACTGTGTTTTGTTTATGGTAAGTTTTAAGCAATATAAAAATATTGTTCAACCCCCTACTGTCAGCTGGATGGGTTATAGATATATTTCACCTTATATAAGCTGGGTCTTGGTTCATACTCCAATAACTGCAAACCAAGTTTCTGCTTTCTGGGCTTCCTTGGTTATTGTTTCTTCTGTTTTGATTTTTTTTAATAATTATTTGTTAGGAGGATTTTTGTTTGGATTAGCTGCAATATTGGATTATGTGGATGGCGAGATTGCAAGATATAATAAGACAAAGTCTCTTAAATGGGGAGAATTTTTTGATTGGATTTCTACTTGGTTATCTTACTTATTACCTTTATCTGCATTAACTTTTAGCATATTCTTGACTACAGAATCAAAATTATTTTTGTTCTTTGGGGTTTTTTCTATTTTTGGCTATTCTATGGTGGAGTTAGTTAGATTAGAAGATGTAAAAATCCATCCTGAAAAGGCTTTTAGAAAAGATGTTGCAAAAATTCCATTTAAGAAAAAATTAGTTAGATCATATAAAAATTTGTTTTTAATTCCTTATTTTCATAATGTTTTTTTCTTATTTGCTATAATTGATTCATTTGTTTTATCTGGTTTTATGAAGTATTTTTTATTGTATTACTTTATTGGTTTTAATCTTCTTTGGGGTTTAAAAGTTCTTTATGAATTATTTTTCGGATTTAAAGATGAAAAAAACAGTAAATGAAATAAAGAAGTACTATGAAAATGAGAAGTTAGCTAAGGACTATATAAATAGCAGGTTTAATAGGCCATTAGGGAGATTAATACATCACAATCAGATATCATTTATTAATAAATTCATTAGAGATAAAAAAATAAGCAGCGTTATAGATGTTGCTACAGGTCCTGGTAGGATTTCTAAAGATGTTTATGGTTTTAAGTATGGATTAGCAGTTGATAATAGCAAGGCAATGTTGAAAATAGCTAATGTTAATTTAAATGGCAGATTTAATTTGAAAGTTGTAGATGTTTTTAAGATGAATATTGGCAAGAAATTTGATCTTGTTTATAGCTTTAAATTTATTAGGCACTTTGATATAAGTAAAAGGAGAATTCTTTATAAAAGCATAAAGAAATTAATGTCAAGAAATAGTTATTTGATATTTGACGTTCCTAATGGGTTTATTTATAAGTGGCATACTAAACATTATCCTTCGCCTGTTTATGATGAATTCTGGACTAAAAAAACTATAATTAAAGAGTTAGAAGATAATGAATTTACTGTTGTTAGTTTAGTTAATAATATAAACCACTTTAAGGTTCAGGAATTCATCTCTAAGTTTTCCAAGATAAAAATACTTACTTATACTTTATATTTACTGCTTAGATTAATAGAACTTGTACCATCTTCGCAGCCTTATGAGTGGATTGCTGTTGCTAAGATTAAGTGATTATTACTTTGAGTATTTTGTTAATATTGAACTTATTGTGTGTTTTATGTTTAATTTTTTTTCTATATCGTAAATAATAATTATATCTTCTTTATTTAGGTATTTCATTAGTATGATTATTATTGTTGAATAGATTAAAGATAATATTATGAATGACATTGTTACAAGCTTATTTAATGGGTTGTATAAAATACTTAATAATAATGGCAATAATGCACTGGCCAATATAATTGAAATTGTTTTTAGTTTTATAATATTAACATTGAATTTATTTTTTACATATATAAAACAGCATATATTATAAAATGTTAGTGCTACTGATGTTGATATTGCAGCTCCGCTTATTCCATATCTTGGGATTAGTATAAGATTTAATATTATATTTATAATTAACATTATTATTCTTAGATACATTTTTAGTTTTGTTTTGAAAGTTACATTTAACATATTTTCACATGGACCTACAATCATAACCATTAGAAAACCCACAGCAAGAATTATTGTAGGCTTATATGCTTCTAGATACGGCGTTCCAAATAATATATTTATAATTCCCTTAGAGAAAAATATTATAGACATGAATAAAGGTATTGTCAGTATTGTTATCCACTTTGTTACTCTTTCGTAATTTTCTTTTATGTTTTTGTAGTCTTTTTTTGAAAATAACCTTGACATAATGGGAATAAATACTCCGTCAAATGAACTTTGAGTAATAAGAATTATGCCTGCAGTTGGAAGTGCTGTATTGTACAGACCAACTAATTCTTCTGTTGAAAAATAAGCTATCATCAATGTGTCTATCCATCCTGTAATTGAGAATACTAGACCTGTGAATAATAATGGCCATGAGAATTTTATTATTTTTAAATCCATATTTATAGCTTTTATTTTTTTAATAGCTTTGTATGCTGTTTTTCTGATTATCAGCATGGCTATTACTATTGAAATAAACAGGCTTAAGATGTAGGCTATTGCAGCGCCTTTAATTTTTAATCCAAGTATTATAAATATTATTGTCAGAATTGTTCTTGATGCAGGTTCTATTATGTATTTTACATAAACAAATTCCCTTATTTTTTTAAAACCACGCAATATAGAGCCTGAAATTTCTGCGAGAGAGTAACCCATCACTCCAAAAGACATTATCTTGATTATTTGTATTAGATTTTCTTTTTTTAGAATAAGACTTATATCTTTTGAAAGCATTAGAAGCAGTAGTGAAAGTACTAGCGCCAGTGGAAATCCAAATTTTAATATTGATAATAAAACACCTTTTAACTCTCTTTTTTTATTGTGATAAAAACTTATGTTTCTTTCTGCTGCTTGGTTTAATCCGAATAATGCAACCCATCCAAATATACTTATTACCGACATGCCTAATATTATTATACCATAATCTCCAGGAGTAAGCATTCTTGCTATAATTGCCCTGTATATGTAATGCAATAATTTTGAAATTGCAATCCCTAAGAATATTATGCTAGCACCTTCAGCTAGATTATTTAGATTTTTACTCATTATACACTTGCAAAATTATTAATACTTAAATATGTTGTTTTTATAGTTCATAAAACTTAAAAGAGCATATTTATAAATTTTTACTCTAATGGCCATATATGAAAATAAAAACTTTTACTGCACTTATTTATGAAGAGGAGGAAATATATATTGCAAGGTGCAAAGAGCTTTTAGTAACTGCTACTGGAACTACTAAAGGAGAGGTTATATCTAATTTGAAAAAATTAATAGAAAGTTATTCTAAAGAATATAAATTAAAAGAAATCAGGAATTATCCATCTGAGACTTTGGAGAATGTTGAAGAAGTAAAATTTGAATGTAATTTATACGAAGGTAAGAATTAAAGTTTCTCTAGTTGTTTATTTGTCTTGGTTTCGAATGCCTTTATAACAGTTACAGGACAAATACTGATAGATGTTATAGCTGTTTCTTTATCATTGGTTTCTAGTGTTTCTTTTAGTACGACTCCCTCTTTGTTTATTACTTTTTTAGATAATTTAAGAATTGCTTTAGGAAATGGTTTTGTTTTATCATCTTCCATCTCCCAAAAGTTTGGACATATTTTTGCACATGCCCTGCATCCAATACAACCAGGTTTAATATATTCTATTCTATAATTTTTTTGACTCTCTTGTTTCATAGCAAAAATGGCATAAGGAAACTATTTTTAAGCTTTTGTTTTTACTATAATTTTTGTAGGAAAGATTTATAAACTTAATATCTCTTATTTTGTTTATGAAAGTAATGTTAGTATATCCTAAGGATATAGCTGAAAATTATTTTGCAAAAAGACCGGTGATGGGCATAGCTTATGTTGGTACAGTACTAGAAAAAGCAAGTCATGAAGTTCTTTTGGTTGATATGCGTTTGAGAGGTTATACCACTAAGTATTTCAAGAAATTATTACATAAATCAAAACCAGATATTGTTGGGTTTTCTTTAGTAGCATTGTCTTTAGATCAGGGCTATGAACTAATGAAAATTATTAAGGAAGAAACAGGAGCTATGGTTGTGGTTGGTGGACCAGAAGTAACATTATTGCCAACAAAATTTCTAAATAAACCTTTTGTAGATTATGCGTTTATGGGAGAAGGAGAATATTCTTTATTGGAGTTTGTTAATAGATATGAAAGGGGCGAAAGCTTTTATGATATACCTGGATTATGCTACAGAAATGAAGAGGGCATTCCAAGAATAAACCCGCCAAAGGCAATACAAGATTTAGATGCTTTGCCTTTTCCTAATTGGGATTTGTTTCCTCTTAAGAAATATAAAAGTAGATTATCAAAAATTAAGTTTCCAATTACAAGCTCAAGAGGCTGTCCTTATAGTTGTAAGTTTTGTGATTCTGTAAAAGTTAATGCATCTTATAGAGTAAGAAGTCCAAAGAATGTTGTAGATGAATTAGAGCAAGTTTATACAAAATACAAAAACAAAAATTTTCAGTTCATGGATGATAATATAGCTATTTATAAAAATAGGATTATTGAAATGTGCGATGAAATAATAAATAGAGGTTTACATAAAAATTTCACGTGGGTGGTTGGTCAGGGTTTTAGTCCTAGTAAAGGAAGTTATGATTTATTTAAGAAGATGCACGATGCTGGTTGCATAGTATTATATTTTGGAATTGAAAGTGCAGATGATGAGGTTTTAAGAGCTATAAGAAAACCTCATACTGTTGCACAAGTTAGGAATGCAGTTAGAGATGCAAAAAGAGCTGGCTTGATAATAAAAGCACCCTTTATGGCAGGTCTGCCTAAATCTACATACGAAAAAGAAAAGAAATATATAGAATTTTTTAAGGAATTAGAAATAGATATGCCAAAAATGGGGCATCTTGTTCCTTTTCCGGGTACGGAAATGTATGATTGGGTAAGACAGAATGCTAAGCCTTTAATGGAATTAGATGCTATGCACGAAGAAGTATCCCAAACAAGGGGCGTTTTAGATACAGCTTTGTTTAAACCTGCATTTGAGACTGAGGAGTATCCAATTGAACAAAGAATTAAAATGTTAAAAGAATTCCAGATAGAATCTGAACAGTACATACTAAAGAGACTATTTGGAAAACCGTTAGGTTATATGGCATTTAAATTATCTAGAATAAAGGCTATAAGAGAACTTGGTGTAAGATTTTTAGATATGTACTACGATCAATTCTAGTGGCATTTAATTAAAATAAAGATGTCTTGCTAGGATAACTTTAAATAATTTTCTTAAAATCTTAATTTATAATATTGGAGGTTTGATGATAAAAGTAGAGGACTTATTAAGCAACCCAGATATGTTGATTAATGAATCTAAATTACTAGTTGATTCTTTAATAGATATTAGTAAGAACAATGACATACCTTGTGAATTTGTCGATTTAAACAATAAGACAAATTATGGTGTGGCTGTGGTAGCTGATTCTGGTAATTATATACCTTTTGTCGCATGGTTAGGTAATGTGACAGCAGATTCTAAATATTTTTTATGGGCAAATAAGAAGGCCAGGCATATAATACATAATTTTCAAATGCCTAATGGCTTATTTTTAACAGATTATAACACCTCAAAAAAAGAATGCCCCAAGCAAACCAATTATAGACTATTTGATGCTGATAAAATGTCAGACGTTATTTTAGGTATTAACTTAATGTATATGATCACTAAAGATAATTTTTATTTATTTTCAAGCAGAAAGTTTTTTGATGGATTTTCTAAGAATTTTTTGTCAGATGAAGGTTATATTTATTTTGGGATATACCCATCGCTTTTTAAGATACCTTTGCATATTGGTAATTTCAGCGGTGTTTATATTGAGGAAGTTCTAAATCTTTATGAATTTACGAATGAAAAAAATTATTTGGATTTAGCTAATAGGATGATTAGTCCATGGTTGAATAATGAATTTTTTAAAAGTGAAGGTTTATTTCCTTTTGCGTGCACAAAATCCTATTTAAATTTTGCAACTAAATTATTATTTAAAAATAAAACTTCTTTCTCATTTGAAACTGCTGTCATGACGAAATGTAATACTAATTTAGTAGACAGTTTAGTTAGTACTAATTTTATTTTATGCAGAGAAGATATAAACGATGCTTTAAATAAGTGGGTTGATAATGTTAAAATTAAATTATACAGAGATGGAGTATTATACTCTGTATGGTCTAAAAATGATAAGTATAATATTCATTATTTAGCTTCTGAAAGAGGCGTTATAGATTCTTTGTTAGAAGTATATAGATTAATAGGTAATAACAGCACAATTGAATTTGCTCAAGCTTTAGTTGACTCAATTTTGTCTAGGCAAACAGAATCAGGTTTAATTCCAGAAATAGTTCATGATTATGATACTAATTTACTTAATGATAAGATGTTAAATTTAAGCAGATTATCTACTAATATTTCATGGTTGGACACACAAAATGACATTACAGTAACTTTGCTTAAAATATATGAATTAACAAATAATAAGAAATATCTGGATTCAGCTTTGTCTATATTATGTGGGATTCTGAATAATCATAAACATGATAATTTTTATGTAGAATTTGTTGATACAAAAAATCTAGAGAAAAAATCTTATGTAGTGAGAACTAAAATACTGTTTTTGTTGAATAAGTTATTCCTTTTAGCTGATTATGTCTTGAAGGGAAATAAAATTTATGGCAATAGGTATGTACAAAATATAATAAGAGACAGATAATTCAGACTTTCGTGTAACTTTCTATAGTAAGTAAAAAAATTTAGTTTTATATCTAAATTATAAACTATAAATTTGCTTATCAATTCGACTTGTTGGGCTGCATAATGGGACTATACTTAATTTACTTAAAACTTAGGATTGCACTAGAGCTATAATCCATAAATTTTATATATGTGCAAAAGTGGCTTATATTATATGGGTGATGGTCGATTAAATGTTTTATTAATTCATGCTGATGATGGGCCTAATAGAAGTACTTATTTTAATTCTGCTCCTTTAGGTATTCATAGAATTAGAAAATGGGTAGAAGCTAGTTATGGAGATAAAGTTCAAGTTGATTGTTTTGATCCTAATTTATATGATGATCCTAGGGTTGAATTAAATACAAGATTGACTAGTCATTGCTATAATATTGTTGGTTATAGTCCTCTGCATGATACTCTTTCTAGAGATATGGGACATATGCTTGATGCTTCAAGAATATTACCTAATGCTTTGCATATTGCAGGGGGACAACAAGCAGGTTTGTCTAGAGATTTATTATTTCCTTATATACCAGAACTTAGAGTTATAGCTAGAGGAGATGGAGAGAAACCTATGACTGCTCTCTTAGATAAAATTTTTAGGTATGGTATTAATAATGTCAGGGAAAATCCTGCTAAGTATTTGCATAACGATAAGGGTTTTTACATTAGAGTTGGTAATGGTTCTTCTCCTCCTGGATTAAGAATGAGATCAGATCAAGATGATAAACATTCTATATTTACAGGATACGGTGATCCATTTTCTCTTGAAGAATTTACAAGAGCTACAAGGGCTGTTGATTTTACAGATGTTGATTTAGATAAATATTGGGCTCAATTAAAGGCACATTATACAGAACAACAATTAAAAGATCCTGCTCTTTTAGGAAAACTTTTAACTGTTAAACCTTATACAAGTAATTATTGTCCCATGGGATGTGGCTTTTGTAGTACTACTTTTTATCATAGAGATAGTTTTGGAAGACCTGCAAAAATTGTAGCTATGCGTGGGGAAGATCTTGGCAGTTATGTAATGGATTTGTTGAAAAAGAATCCAGGTACTAGAAAAGTGATGTTTAAAGATGATTTATGGTTTTTAAGGGGTGGAACGGAGGATGAACTTTTGGATGATTTAGACGTTCTTGGGAAAGTAAAAGAAAATATTAGAGTTCTTGATGGCAGAGAAATTACTTATCATGGTAAGGCTAGGGTAGATACTTTTGTTCATCCTAAGACACTTGAAATTAATTATAAATTATTAGCTGCTACTAGAGATGCTGGTTTTGTAGGAATAAGTATCGGTGTAGAAAGTTTTGATGCTAATGAATTGGAGGCTTATAATAAAAAGTTAGGGTCAAATGGGCCAGAAGTAAATAGGTTAGCGCTAAGAGCATGTAGAGATTATAACCTTAATGTTGTTTCTTATATGATCTTATCTGGTTTGTATTCAACTCCTACTGGTTTAGCTAATAGTGTTAGGGGAATTACATATGAATTAAAATCAGGTGGCGTTGTAAGAATTAATGATAAGTTGTTTAGTTTACCTGGAACTAAGATTGCTGAAGATCTGAGAGATAGTCCAGAAGGTTTAGCTATGGAGGTAGAGGAACCTGTTGTTGGTTACCCACACATTAAAGTTAAAAGAATTGTTTCTATATTACCTAGAGATGCAAAAGCTAGAGAAATTGTTTGTGAGTATGAACAAAGATTATCTGAAAGTAAAAGAAGATGGCAAGAAAATTTAGAAGTTACACATTGGATACCTGAATTGGAAGGACCACATAAGATGTATGACATGAATAGAATATTAGTATCACATGGTATTATTAGTAAGGAGGAAGGAGAACAAAGACGCCTAGATTTAGAAAATATATTAATGCGTTACAAGAGAACTAGCAGAGCAGTTTCTGATGAACAAACTGCTGCTTAATTGTGTTGGTTTTATGAATTTATTTTGTTTAATTGACTATGAAAACATGCTTAATTACATCCTCTTATCCGTACAGAGGAAATGCAAGAGGAGTATTTATTAAAACATTAGAGGATAATTTAAAATTTTTAGGTGTAAAAATAATATTAGTAAAACCAGATGAGAAATATAGTGATATTATAAATCCAGACGGTATAGCATTATCATTAAAGAGAAATCCTACTGCTTGGTTTCAACTTATTCCATGCATATTTAGGCTTTACATTAAAGCAATCAAAGAAGGAAAAAAGTGTGATATAATTCACGGCAACTGGATAATATCAACTATACCTTGCTTAATTTTGAAGAAGTTCTATAAAAAGCCAACTATTGTGACAATTAGAGGTGGCGATATTTATTTCGTAAAAGGAAAAGGTATATTTTTTTACATTTTTAAGTACTTACTTAATTCTGTAGACATTGTTGTTTGTGTTGGTGATAGACTATACGAGGAACTTAAGAAATATAGAAAAGACGTTGAGTTTATAACTAATGGAGTTCCTTTAAATGATTTTATACCGAGAAACAAAATAAAAATGAGAAATAAATTAGGTTTGCCTATAAAATCTAAGTTAATTCTTTATTCTGGTAGGCTAGTGGAAGAGAAAGGTGTGATTAATTTACTCAATGCCTTTGTTGAAATATCTAAAAGCATTAAAGATTTAAAATTAGTTGTTAATGGTGAAGGAGATTTGATAAGTCAGATCAAAAGAGTAATAAGTACCAATAATTTAGATGATAGATTTATTTACATTCCAAGATTAGAGCATAAAAAAATTAGTTATCTAATGAACGCTTGTGATGTTTTTGTCTTTCCAAGGATTAAAGAAGCAGGTTCGAATTTGTTACTTGAAGCTGCAAGCTGTGGAATGCCAATAATTGCAACTGATGAAGGTTACATAGGAGAAATTATTAAGAAAGATAATATTTTACTTATTGATAAAGATGTTAAAAGTTTGAAAAATGCTTTGTTAAGAGTAATTCAGGATAAGAATTTACAAAAAGAACTCTCAATAAAATCCAGAAAAAATATTTTAGAATATAGTTGTAGTTGGAGAGATAATGCTCAGAAATATGTAAAATTGTATAACAAATTGCTGGTTCTCAAAGATCCTATGAAAGTAAAGTCAGTTATCAAGTAGAATTTATTGATACAGGAGCAAGAGATAAAGTTATAGTATTTGAAATAGTTGATGATTTTATTTCCAACTTGTTTGTTTTTCATTATTAGAACATAACAGTTCAACTGGATTTCTTAGATTAAAAGAACGCTTGATTAATGATAGTATCGAGGCTATAATTGAAACTAATTTTTCAGTAGTACATAACTCAATAAGACAAATTTTTTGTATGTTTTGCCACTAAGAAAAAAGAAAGATTAAATTTTTCTTAAAGTCCAAAACTGATGGTGACTATTCATAACAGGTATTTCCTCTTTGATTATAATATAACCTAATTCCTTAATTTTCTTCCTTACTCTATATTTTGACGTTCCTAATTCCCCTACGGTCCAATAGTGGCCTATCCCTAATTTCTTAACTAAAATTTTTGGTCTATAAATTGGAAATGGTATTCTTATTATTTTTCCACCGTCCGTGGCAAATGGTTTTATATAAGCTGAAATGCAAAATCCTGAATATGGAACTGAAAATATGACATATTCTGATGTTACTCTCCGCATTTCTTTTAGACCTTCTAGTGCTTCTTTGAATGGCATGTGTTCTAAAACTTCAAAACATACCACAACATCAAATTGGTTATCTTTGAATGGCATTTTTTTAATGTCTGCAACAAAATCTGGTTTTAAATTTTTATTCATATCGCATGTCTTTATATTTAGTCCCAAATCTTTTAAGTAGTTACTGACAAATTTGTTTCCTACACCTATCTCCAAAATTTTTTTCCCTTCAATGTTTTTAATTTTTAATATAGAATCTATTTGATACCAAAAACTCATCCATCTTACTAATTTGTTATAATCTTGTGTGAAATAACTTTTTGTTACTCTTTCTGATATTTCTCTCTTGTTCATGAAATATAAATTTTTTATTTCCTATTTAAATATTTTGTTTATTATTCCAATATTTTATTTTTATAAATTTCTCTAGAATCTTTACTTATTAATAGTTAAGTCTTCATTATATACCTTTCAGTTTTATCAAATGAAATAATATTTACTTTCTTACCTTTGAAATATTCGTCTACAGCTTTTTTACATCCTTCCCATCCTTTGTATCCATAGTCATCGATAACTACAAATCCACCACGAACTACAAGAGGATATAATTGTTTTAGACAAACTTTTGTTGGTTCATATAAATCCATATCAAGTCTTAATATAGCTATTTCTTTAATATTATCTTTAATTTTAGGGATTAAATCTTCGACCCATCCCTTTATTATAATCATATTTTTGTCTACTCCTAAACTTCTCCTAGCATTCTCAGCATCTTTAATATTTGCTTTTGCGATTCCCACTATATCTTTTTTTTGTGTATCCTTATTTGTTGGCTCTGGAAATCCCATGAAACTATCTATTGCATAGGTTTTTCGTTCTGATTTTTTTACTTTAGAAACATAAGCCATCAATGCGGGGCACCCCCCCTTCCAGCATCCCAATTCAATAAAAACACCCTTTGTACCTAAATCCTCTTGTAGTTCTGCAAGATTCCACATCTGTTCTAATCTCTGATAAGGAAGCATACTAAACTCTGTGGCTTTTAATATTTTTTTATTTTTTTCTGAGATTAAATGTTGAAATAACTTTCTATATTTCCTAAATTTATCTAATCTCCTCAATATATCTTTAAATTTTTCTTTCATTTTATTTTTTTATTATTCTTATAATTTCAATATTAAAAATAATAATTCATAATATTTATAAATCTTTCATTTAGGTTGTAAATATGATAATTTTAGGTGTGCATTATTCACATGACGCTGGTGCTGCAATTATTAAAGATGGTAAAATAATTGCTGCTGTAAATGAAGAAAGATATGTTCGTGAAAAGCTTTACTCAGGATTTCCTTATAATTCACTACGTGAGATATTTAATCTAGCGGGTATTACTCCTAATGATGTAGATTATGTTGCCTTTGCTAATAAAACGCCAGGTAGCGGGCCCCAGAAATCTTTTGACAAACCATCTTTAAGAAAGTATATAATGGACAATTTGGCAAATGCCACTCCATGGTTAGTTGGTTCTAACGTTTTTGCCAAACAATA
Source organism: Candidatus Woesearchaeota archaeon (assembly GCA_018302765.1). Classification (GTDB taxonomy): domain Archaea; phylum Nanobdellota; class Nanobdellia; order SCGC-AAA011-G17; family GW2011-AR18; genus JACPCE01. Next base: position 26,476 of record JAGVZG010000003.1, on the reverse strand, counting down.
TCGTGTTTTTTATAGTTTTTTTCGTAAAGGTAGAAGCGTCCTTAATTATTTAAGAGAATTAGGTGTTGATGCTCCTGTTTATTATGTTGATCATCATATGTGCCATGCAGCTTCTGCTTATTATACCTCTGGTTTCCCAAGAGATAGTTTAGTAGTTACTACAGATGGTTCTGGAGATGGTTTGTGTTCTACAGTTTCTGTAGTAGATGATAATTATGGGCTGAAGACAGTTGCAATTACTCCATTCTTTCATTCTCCAGCATCAATATATGCTTATGTGACTCATAATTTAGGGTTTGTGCCAAACAGACATGAAGGTAAAATTACTGGCTTAGCAGCTTATGGTAATCCTAATGAAACTTATGATATTTTTCGGAATATTATGCAAGTTAAAGGTTTACAGTACAAAACAAAACTTATAGGTTGTGGGAGACCTGCTAGTAGAAAATTGCATTTAATTATGCAAAACAAGAAAAGGGAAGATATAGCTGCAGGTGTTCAGAAGAGGTTTGAAGAGGTTTGTTGTGAATTAATATCTAACGCATTAAAGAAGTATCAAGCTTCTAATATTGCTCTGGCTGGTGGGGGATTTGCAAATGTAAAAGCTAATCAAAGAATTGCAGAATTGGAAGGAGTTAAGAAAGTTTTTATTCACCCAAATATGGGAGATGGCGGGTTAGGAGTAGGAGCAGCTTTATTTTTATGGGCAAAATTAATGCTTGATAAAGGTAGTGAGCCGAAACCTATTGTTATAGATAATGTGTATTATGGCCCTGAATATAGTAATGAGTTTATTGAAGAAAAATTAACTAAACATAATTTGAGTTTTAAATATTTTGATGATATTGAGAATGAAGTTGCACATTTAATTAACGATGGAAAAATAATAGGTAGGTTTAATGGAAAAATGGAGTATGGTCCCAGAGCTTTGGGAAATCGTTCTATTTTAGCTAGTCCAAAAGATAAAACTATAAATGATTGGTTAAATAAAAGATTGCGTAGAAGTGAATTTATGCCATTTGCTCCTTCTGCATTGTTTGAGTATTCTAATGAAATTTACAAGAATTTTGATTCAGGTAGTTTAGCCGCGCAATTCATGACAATAACTTTTGATGTTCATAAAAAGTGGGCAGATTTGGGGCCTGCTGTAGTTCATATTGATAATACTGCTAGACCACAAACTGTTACTAAACAACAAAATAAAAGTTATTATCTTACTTTGAAAGCATACAATGATCTTAGTGGCATTCCTTTTTTTGTTAATACTAGTTTTAATATGCATGAAGAACCAATAGTTTGTTCTCCTGAAGATGCAATAAAAGCTTTTAAGGAAGGAAGTGTTGATTTTTTAGCTATAGGTAATTATTTATGCCAATTTCCTAAATCTAAAAAACTTAATGTTTTAACTAATTAATTTTCTTTTAGATAATATTATAATTGCAAATACATAAGTAATTACAGTCATTACTAAGTAAGCACTTATTACTACTTCTGGTTTTGCACCCAATAAACTATATAAATATACTGCTGCTGTTTCTCTTAACCCTATACCATTAATTGTTATTGGGATTAGAGAGATTATTGTTAAAGACATACTTATTGCTGTTATAATTATTGGATTTGTTTTAAAACCAAATGAAAAAAATAAAAGAGTTATACCTAGCCCAGTTATAATCCATTTAATTATTGTTAATACAAAATTTATTGTTAATTCTTTTTTATGATTTTTAATGAAGAAGTTTAATGTTTTATTAAATTTTTTAAATTTATCTGCAAATTTTTTTGGCATTATTCTTTTAATTATATCTCTTACTATTTTTGCTTTTAAGGCTATCAGAAAAATAATAATCATAACAACAAATATTATAGGTTTGTAGAAGTTTTTTACTTCAGTTAAAAATATTATTGTTATTGCAGCAGTTATTGATAATACAATTATTGTAATTATTTTGTCAATCATAGTTATTGCTAAACTTTGGCCGTAACTTATATTTTCTTTTTTTAACATGTAAAGTATTGAGAATTCCCCTATTTTTCCTGGCATTATTGAGCCTATACTCCAACTTACTAAATAATACTTAAGAATTTTTCTAAAACTTAATTTATTTTTTATTTTTTTAATTAGTATTTTTATATTAAGTGCGCCTATTAACAAGCTAATAATATGAAGAATTAGTATTGGAATTAGAAATACTTTTTTCATTGATACAAATGTTTCTAAAATTTGTTTTATTCCTACATAATATATTAAAATTCCAAGTATTGCTATGCTAATAAATATTCTTGAAATCATAAATACAAAATTTTTTTTCATTCTTTTTTCATATCTGCCAAGAATCCAAATAATATAATTTGTAGTCCTATTAATATTAGTAATGCGCTTAGAATGGTTAGTGGAAGATGTCCTATTCTTCCAGTAATTATTACGTTGTAAATTAAGAATATTCCTATTATTGTTCCTGTTAGTATAAAGAAACCTCCGAAAAAGCCAAAGAATTTTAATGGCGCAAAATCCCTATATATTCTTAAGATATTAATCCATGCTTTTGATGCATAGCTAAATGGATTTTTGAATAACTTACTTTTTCTTGTTTTTTCAGTTGTTATTGGAATACTGATTATTTTCATTTTTGCTTTTCCTGCTCTAATAAGCTGTTCTTGCGTATAAGTAAAATTATTAATTATTGGAAGCTTTGCAACTTCTTGAGTGAATGCCCTAAAACCAGTTGTAGTGTCATTTATTTTAATATTAAGTAAATTAGAAAATACTTTTGCGAATGCTATGTTGCCTATTTTATTCATTAAAGATCCGCTATACTTGCCTTTTCCAAATCTTTCTCCCAGTACCAAGTCAGCACCATTTTCTATTTCTTTTATTAACAGAGGGATGTATTTAGGAGGATATTGACCATCTGCATCTGTATGAATTATTATGTCTGCTTGTCTTTTTAAGCATAGGTCCATTTCTGTTTTGAATGTTTCTGCCAGTCCTTTGTTTCTTTTATGCGAATATACAATTGCACCAGATTTTTCTGCTATTTTTTTTGTGTTATCAGCAGAACCGTCATCAACAACAAGTATTTCATATTTGTGTTTAGTACTATTCATTACTTCTTTTATAGAATTTATAACTTTACCTATTGTTTTTTCTTCATTGTATGCAGGTATTGTAATAATAACTTTCATAGTTCTCGATTATTTGTTCTGTATAAATATATTTCGTTTTTTGTTTTTTTTACCAATGGCAAGTTTAGATTTTTTGTTGATATTATGTAGTCTGCTTCTTTGTTGTTTATATTGTCTATTATCACTTTGTTGTTTATCCAAAGTGCTGTTAACTGTGTAGATCTCTTTTTAGTGCATAATATTTTTGTTGTTTCTTTGTTGAAATTCCCGCAGTCATTTTCATCTATTAATATTATCTTATCTTCAGCTATATGGTCTTTCATCCACAGGCTTAGTTGTTCTTGTTGATGATTGTACCATGACGTTTTTGAGTTATAATAAGTAACTCCAAAATTTATAATATTAATTCCTATAAATAAAATAGCTATTATTTTTATTATATTTATTTTCATAAGTATGTTTTTTTTATTCATATAAATTATTAATACAGCTATTGCTAATAACATTGTTGTTGTCAATATTATGGCTAGATTTTCTGTTAGGATATTCTCAATTATTAATTTTATAATACCAATTTCAGATACAGACAGATTGTTTAATGGCAACAGACTAAAAAACATTAACTGTGAAAATAATATTATTAATGGAATAGATATGATTATTATTTTGTTTAGTTCTTTTTTTATATTTTTTTTATATTTAAAATAAGTTATTACACCATTTAAAGTTATAAGTGGCAATACAATATCTATATAGCGCCCTATTGGTCTTCCAGTTAATCCTTGTATAAAAGTTTCTTCTTTTATGCTGCTTGTTGCTGCATACTTAGATAAAGCAACTATCATTATAATTGCTGTTACGAATGTAATTATTGTAAATATTTTCATTTTGTTATCTTTTAGTTTTTCTTTTATTGCAGCCAGATTAAATGGCAATATTATTATTAGTGAACTAATTAGCAACAGGCTTAGATATAGCATCGGCCAAATTACCAGATTCAGATAGTTTATTTCTGTACTCTGAACTGCATTGGAATAATTTCCCAATACACCATTTATTGTGAAGCCGAATATAAAACCATTTCTTATAAGCCATGGTGAGAATATTATTAACGATATGACCAATATTACTATTTTCTTTGGAACCTGATTGTAATCTTTTTTTATTACTTTATATATGGTTATTATTCCTGCAACTATGATTAATGATAAGCCTGCTAATTTGGTTAGTGAAGTTAAACCTATGCTTATCCCACTTAGTATTTCATATTTGTATGAATTGTCTATTGTAGATTTATAGATTAAATAGATTGATGTTAAGAAAAGTGTATGGAATATATTTTCAGATATTATATAATATGAGAGAGTAACACTCATTGGGAGCAGAGCTATTATTAATGAACAATATAATGCTTTTTTTTCATCAACAAATTCTTTTGCAATTAAGTAAGCAGGAATTATTATTAAACTTGATAGTATACTATTAATTATCTTCATTATCATGTAAAATACTGTAGCATCGTTGAAAAGAAAAGATATTGATATCAATATCGGATAAATCGGAAGGTAAGTATCTGATGGCATGCCATGTATGTCAAAGTTGAAGTTCTGGAAGAAGCTTTGAGACATCTTTATATATAAATATTCGTCTGAAAATATTGACGGTGAAGTTATAAAATAAGATAATAAGGACTTAATAGTTGTTATTATAATAAATAATATTATCAAGTTTTTTGTATTTTTCATGGCATATATTGGTATTTTCTATTTTTAGCTTTTAGGAATTATTAATTCTTAACTCCTCCTCTTTCAAAACTTACTAGTGGAACTGTTTTTTCTTCTATTACTTCACCATTTTCTGCGTTAATTTTTATATTAAGAATATTAAATTTTTTTGTTATGTATATTATATTCCACATAGGGATTTTCTGTTTTTGTAATATCACTGTTATTTTTGCTGCTGTTTCTTTATATTTATTTAGTATATTCTCTATTTTGTTTTTTATATCTTCAAAACTGGTTTTTATTTCATTAATATTGAGCTTTTCAATTTTTACATCTTCTTTTTTTAATATTTTGCTGTTGTCAGTAATCTCAATTTTTTTACTCACCAAGTAAGTCGTAATTGTGTCTGATTCAGTATTATAGAAGTCAATTTGCCATTCAGTATTATTTATATCTTCTATATCGCAGATGAGAAAGGCACCACATAAGAAGCCTTTATGCTTAAATTCTTTTGAGGCTAATAGTTTTTCATAGCTTTCTTTGATTGAATTCTTCATTATTACCCTTCTAATTCGTAAACTTTTTATATAGTTTACTATTATGTTGTTCATGGAATTTATCCCTTCTAGAGATACATTGGGTTATAAGATAAGTTATTTTGTAGGTTTTTATTTATCTTGTCTTATATTTTTGACGATTTTATACCTAATTTGGCTAAAAAGATTTTTTAGTTATTATTATATATTGTTAATTGCTTTTTTTGTACTTTCAGTTTTTTTTATTTATTCTTTTTATAGGAGCTATGGCAAAGATGCTATTACTTTTTAAAGGATTGTATGAAGGATTTGGTAAATTTGGTAAGTTTATAAGTAGTTTAATCAATTTTGTTTTATTGTTTGTAGTTTTTATAGTTGGTATTGGTTTAGTTTCTGTTATTGCAAAAATTGCAGGAAAGAAGTTTCTTGACATGGGTAAGAGTAAGAAGAAATCTACTTATTGGGAAAATAGTATAATTGGTGAAAGGAATAGGGAGGATTTTTATAGACCTTTTTGAAAATGATTGTTTTGGGAATATCTGCATTTTTTCATGATTCTTCAGCATCAATAATTGTTGACGGAAAATTAGTTGCTGCTGCTGAGGAAGAAAGATTTACTAGAAAGAAACATGACTTTGGTTTTCCTATGAATGCAATTAATTATTGTCTCAATGAGGCTGATGTGATTATAGATAAAGTTGACTGCATAGCATTCTATGAAAAACCACTTCTTAAGTTTGATAGAGTGCTTCATCAGTTTTTACACAGTTTTCCTAGGGGATTTTTAGCTTTCTATAAAACTATGCCTTCGTGGCTAAATGAAAAATTAGTTATTAGGCGTATTATAAGAAATAGGCTTAAGTATAAAGGTGATGTTTATTTTATTGATCATCATTTGGCCCATGCTGCTAGTTCGTATTTTTTTAGCCCTTATGATAAAGCAGTTGTTTTGACATTGGATGGAGTTGGCGAGTGGGCGACTTCTACTTATGGTGTTGCTTATGGAAGTGAGATAAAGATAGAGAAAGAAATAAAGTTTCCACATTCTTTAGGCTTATTGTATAGTGCTGTTACTGGTTATTTGGGAATGTCTGTGAACAATTCAGAGTATAAAACTATGGGACTAAGTGCTTATGGAAAACCAATTTATTGTGATAAGTTCAAGAAAATTGTAGATGTAAAAAGCGATGGAAGTTTTTCTCTCAATATGGACTATTTTGTTTATTATTATAAAATGGCTATGCCAAGCAAGAAATTTATTGAGGAGTTTGGTCCTGCCAGAAAAAGCAATGAAGAAATGATGCAAAGACATAAGGATATTGCTGCTTCTTTACAAAGTTTTTTAGAGGAATGTCTTTTTAAAATACTTGATAACTTATATGAAAAATATAAATGCCCTAACTTGTGCATGGCTGGCGGCGTTGCTTTGAATAGTGTTGCCAATGGAAAAATTTTTACAAATACCAATTTCAAGAATTTGTTTATTCAGCCGGCTGCTGGTGATGGTGGAACTAGTGTTGGCGCTGCTGCTTATGTTTATTTTTCTATTTTTAAAAAAGAAAGAAAACATCTTATGAAAGATGCTTATCTTGGCCCAGGTTATAGTGATCAAGAAATAAAAAAGTTTCTGGATAGCGGTGCAATAAAATATCAGGAATTTAAAGATGATGATGAACTTGTCAAGACTGTTGCCAAGTTGATTTATAGTAATAAAGTTCTAGGCTGGTTGCAAGGAAGAATGGAATTCGGACCTAGGGCTTTAGGTGCCAGAAGTATATTATCTAATCCTTGCAATCCCAAGATGCAAGACATTTTAAACTTAAAGGTTAAGCACAGGGAAAATTTCAGACCTTTTGCGCCAGTTATTTGTGTAGAAGACGTTAAAGATTATTTTGATGTAAAGGGAGAATTACCTTTAGCTGCAGATTTTATGCTTATGGTGTATCCAATAAAGAAGGAAAAGAGAAAGTTAATTCCCGCAGTAACACATATTGATGGTACTGGTAGATTACAAGTTATACGCAGGGAACAGAATATTTTATATTATGATTTAATAAAAGAATTTGGGAAATTAAGTGGAATACCTATTTTAATAAATACTTCATTTAATATAAGAGGTGAGCCTATTGTTTGTACACCTTATGATGCATACCGCTGTATGATGGGTACTGGAATTGATTATTTAGTACTAGGCAAATATTTAGTTTCAAGAGAAGACAATAAAAGAGACATTTGGGATAGTGAAAAATATGCTAGTGATTAAGAGATTTATTTTATTAGTATGTGCATTGATAATATCCTTAGTTTTTCTTGAGTTTGTAAGCCAATTATTTTTTCCAGTTTCTAACGATTTTTGGCGTCATGATAAAGATCTTGGATATTCTCTTATTCCTGGTAAGGAAGGCAGGTATATATCACAAGATTTTGATATCAATGTAAAAATTAATTCTCAAGGATTCAGAGACGTTGAAAGAGATTTTTATAATAAAGACAGTTTTAGAATTCTTGTTGTTGGAGACTCTTTTGTTGAAGCATTGCAAGTTCCTTTGGAAAATTCATTTAGTCAATTATTAGGTAATAAATTATCTTATTTAGGAAAATATGAAGTTGTTTCTATGGGTGTAAGTGGTTATGGAACACTTCAGGAATTAATTATGTTTAATAAATCTGGCGTAGAATACAGTCCTGATTTAGTTGTTTTAATGTTTCTTCCATTGAATGATCCTTATGATAATTCTGTTTACTTGGAGCAAGATACAAAAGTTCCTTTTTATGTAAATAGTACTATTATATATCCAAAACAACCTGGAAAAATAAAGACTTTTTTTAAATATATTTATGGAAAAAGCAATTTATTCCGTAGTTTAGTTTTATTACAGAGAAAGTTATTATCTGGTTCAAGTTCTATGAATGGTACAAATACTCCTCCAGTGTTTTATGGTGTTTATTCAAATAATTACACAAAAGAATGGGGCGATGCTTGGAATGTTACAGAATTATTATTGTCTAAATTTAATGATGCTGTTAATTCTTCAGGTTCTAAATTGGTTGTTTTTATTGTTCCTGCAAAAGAACAAGTTTATAGTTTCAGCGATAATACTTTTGATGTATATAATTATAATCTTAGTAGGCCTACTGATATTACTTTAAATATTTGTAATAAGTTAGGTATTATCTGTTATGACATGCGCAAGGTATTTTTTGATTCTAGTATTTCTAATGAAACTTATTATAAACATGATGGACACTGGAATATTCTAGGCAATAGTCTAGCAGCTGATTTTATTTACGAAAAATTAATAAATGACAAATTAATTGATTAATTTATGGCTAAGACTTTATTTGGTGATTTATGGGATTTTATGAAAATTAACAAGAAATGGTGGCTGTTACCAATATTAATTATGTTACTGCTTGTTGGAGTTCTTATAGTATTTGCACATAGCAGTGCCTTAAGTCCATTTGTTTATGCTTTATTTTAAGTTTTTTATATAATTAACGAGCTCCTTTGCTACAAAGTCATTACCTTTTTCACTCCAATGGTATTCTAATGGAAGGTATATTTCTTCTTGCTCTGTTTGATTTTTAATTATTGGTAATAGATCTATATAATTAAAATCAAATTCTTTCATAAAATTTGTTTGAATTTCATTTATTTTTTCTAACTCAAACTCCACTTTTTCCATTCCTGCATAATTATTTATTACTGTTTCTCTGTATTCTTCATCATGCTGAAATCTAAATGGTATATTAACAAATATTGTTGTATAATTATTTTCTCTTCCATATTTTTCCATTCCATATATAATATGGTAAGTCAATAGTATTGATTTTTTTTTATTGTGGTCAGGATTTTCATAAAAATTTTTTTCTAACAAATAATATATTGAAACATGATTTACGTCTTCATATTTATCATTTTTCTTTTTTTCTATACTTTTTATTGCATCTAATTTTTTTTCTATGAATGAAACTATAAGAAAGTTTTTGTAGAATTTGCTGTATCTTTTGTTGTTTTTTTCATTATTCACCATATATTGGCTCATATTGACATAAATTATTTTATCATTATTATCTCGAAGTGAAACTACTTGACTTGTATTAAGTAAGATCAGTTTATTATTTGCAAAAATTTCTTTGTATTTACTAAAGTTTAATTCTGTTGGCTTTGAAATGTCTTCTGGTATTTTGTTTATAAGCATTAGCGGTTTTGGCCCTAGGGCTGTATTATCTGAATAATCATTTAAAAATATAAATATAATAACAATATCTGGTTGTAGTTTTGTTCCTTCAGTTGTTAGTTTTAAAATTTCTTGAGTTGTACCATAACCGCTAACCCCCATATTTATAACTTCATATTCATTGTTTAAATAATTACTTAATATTTTATTCAAAGAATATTCATCATCTACCTTGGCATTTTGTAGAAAGGAATCTCCTATAAGCAATATTCTTTTCTTTTCTTTAGTTTGATTAATTTCTTCATTGCCTTTTGCGCCTTCTTTGTTTGTTTTATAATGAATTAATTTGTTTCTATCTATATCTATGAAACAACCGTTGAATGATTTTGGTGAGTTCCATCCTATAAAATTGTCTTTTATTACATTTTCATCTGGCTTCATAATTTCGCAGTTGAGTTTTAATGATCCTGCAAAAATCAACCTCATCGCCAATTCAAATATTATTAAGAAGAGTATTATTGTAACTATTAACAGAGTTAATTTTTTTATATATTCTATATTTATTTTTTTCATTATTTTAGATTCTTTATATATTCTGATACTTTTTGCGCTGCCAGGTCTGCTCCTTTTTTATTCCAATGTAGATCTCCTTTTAGATATAGGCCTGAGCTGTTTTCAAAGTTAGGCATTAAATCCAGATAATTGTAACTGAAATGTTTCATAAAATCCTCTTGCACTTTGTTTATTTTCTTTAGATAAAAAACTTCATTTTCCATTCCTGCATAACGTTTTATAACTTGATTTCTATATTTTTCATCATGTTGAAATCTAAATGGTATATTAACAAATATTATTTTTGAATCACTAGAAGCAGCTATCTTGTTCATTTCTATAAAAATCTTAAATCCTACTGCCAAACTTATATTAGATAATGCACTATCGTTTTTATTTAACAAATAAAATTGTGATTGTGTATCATTTATTGACTCATAAGGTTCAACTTTACTTTCTTCTTTTTTCAATGTTTCTTTTATCAATGTATATATATGAGAATATTTGCTTAAAAAATCATTTGTTTCTTTACTCTTATTATTTGTAGTTTGTACTATCTCATTTTCATTTGTTAATACCAATACTGCGTATTTTTCTAATATATCGTAATCTATAATATAATAAGTATTATTTTCATCTGTTACTTTTTCTTTTAGCTCTGGCTCTGTTCTTAAGTCAAAATAATTCTTTGGAACATCTGAAGAAAATCCGTTTAAGTTATCTGAGTAATCATTTCCAAAAATATTTACAACCACAATATCTGGTTGTAGTTTTGCTCCTTCATAGAGATAGTTTAGTATCTCTTGATCGCTCCCATAGCCAATTATACCCATGTTTATTACTTCATAATCTTCTCCCAGATATTTTTGTAATTTATAATAGTAAGTATCTTTTTCATTTAAGTATGCTCCAAATGTAAATGAATCACCTAGAAGCAATACTCTCTTTTTTGTTTTTATCAAAGATACTTCATTTTCCATTCTAAGTCCCAAATTATTTGTCTTGTATATTATATTTTCATGAGTAAATTTTGAATAATAACAACCTTTAAAATTTTTAATCGGCGCCCAACTGTATATTGGGTGCGGTTCTATTGGTTCATGCTTGACTGGGAATTCTGGATTACATTCATTGTATACATTTTGAGGATAAAAAATTCTTAATCCAAACTCCAGAATTAATAAAAATATTATTATTGTAAATATTAGTAGTATTATTTTATTTATATTTTGTTTTTTCAATCTATATTCTCTCTTTTATTTCCTTAATTAAATAATTTACAAAGTCTTCTTTTTTGATATTTGTAACTTTATTGTCTCTATTTCTAATTGCCAGATTTTCTGTTTCTATTTCTTTGTCTCCAATAGTTATTAGGTATGGGAAATGCTGTAGTTGATTGTCTCTTACTTTTTTAGATATACTCTCTTGCCTGTCGTCTAATTCGACTCTAATATTTAAATTTTTTAATTCTTCTTGCAGCTTTTTAGCATAGCTTACATGTCGATCTGCTATAGTCATTAAGACAACTTGAACTGGTGATAACCAAACTGGGAATTTACCTGCGTAGTGTTCTATAAGAATGCCAAATATTCTTTCCATAGAGCCATATACTACTCTATGCAACATTGTTGGCCTGTGTTTTTTTCCATCAGGTCCTTCATAACTCAAGTCAAAGTTTTGCGGTTGTTGAAAATCCAATTGTATTGTACCACATTGCCATTTTCTTCCTATTGCATCTTTAATATGAAAATCTATTTTCGGGCCATAGAATGCGCCATCTCCAGGATTTAATTTGTACTCTAATTTTTTCTTTTTTATTGCATTTTCCAATGCTTTTTCTGCTCTCTTCCATTCTTCATCAGTACCCATTGATTTTTCTGGTCTTGTAGAGAGTTCTAGATTGTAACTTAAGTTGAATTTTTTGTAGACTTCGTCAAATAGATTAATTATATTTATTACTTCTTCTTCTATTTGGTCTTCTGTGCAGAATATATGTGCATCATCTTGATGGAAACTTCTGACCCTAAACATGCCAGAAAGCACCCCGGAAAGTTCGTGCCTGTGCACTAATCCAATTTCTCCTAATTTTAATGGTAGATCTCTATATGAACGAAGATTTGTTTTGTAAATCAGAATGCTTCCTGGACAGTTCATTGGTTTTACTGCGTAATCTTCTTTATCTATTTTTAATATATACATGCTTTCTTTATAGTGTATCCAATGTTGAGAAGTTAACCACAAGTTTTTGTTTAATATTATTGGAGTTTTAATTAGTTTATAATCCGCTTTGTTATGGACTTCTTTCCAATAATTTATTAATTCGTCCCAGATGATCATGCCCTTTGCATGCAGGAATGGCATTCCTGGTGCTTCTTCATGAAATGAAAACAGATCCAATTCTTTGCCTATAACTCTATGATCTCTTTTCTTTACTTCTTCTAATATATTCAAGTAATCATCTAATTCTTTTTTTGTGGGAAATGCTGTGCCGTAAATTCTTGTAAGCATTTTATTTTTTTCATTTCCACGCCAGTATGCGCCTGCTATCTTTAACAATTTAAAGTATTTTAATTCTTTATCTGGATTTTCTATATGACCGCCCTTACATAAATCTAGAAAGTTGCCGGGATTGTTTTCTGTGATTTTTTTGCCTTCTTTTGCGAATTCATCTATTAATTCTAATTTGTAGGGATTATCTGCAAAGTCCTTTTTTGCTTGCTGAACTGACACTTCTTTAGTTGTGAATTTATTCCAATTTTTTATAATTTCATACATTCTCTTTTCGATTTTTTCGAAATCACTTTCAGATAATTTAATATCACCCATATCAAAGTCTTGGTAAAATCCATCTTCTATTGCAGGACCAATTGCATTTTTAGCCCCCGGCCAAAGTTGCTTAACTGTACAAGCAAGTAGGTGTGCTGCTGAATGCCTTAGATTTTCTAGGTTTGCCATCATTTTTTCATGTTTAGTTTTATATTTAAAACTAACCTCCTTTTGTTTATACAGAATTGCTCTTTTTTAGAGCTACATTTTAAATTTTTATTTTTTATATTCATTTTAATTATTTAGAATATTGTGGTCTATGATAAAGCTTAATAGGTAGTTATGTCTAGCAGAAAATGTATTTGGTTTTGATTTTTGTTTATTACCATATAATTTTTTGATTTATTGTTTCTATATAAACTTTTCTTTAGTTTGTTTTTTAACATACAAACATTTATAAATAAATTCACTTGAATGAATGATATGAAGGTGATAAAATTATTTTCAATTATTTTGTTACTTGTTTTAATTTTACCTTTAGTCAATGCCACGATTGATTCTAGTTCTTTGACTTCTAGTATTTATAATCTGGGCGATAAGATTTTAGTTGAGGGAACTGTAACTAGTGTCAAAGATATCAGGACAAATTTAGATCTATTTTTGGATTGTGGCTCTCAAAATGTACAAGTCACAACAACTTTGCTTAATTTAAAGGCAGACCAACCTTCACAGTTTTCTAATTTAATAACATTGCCTACAACAATTTTTGGAAGATGCAGTTTAATGGCTAATCTTGTTGACCTTGATGGAAATTCTATTGAGTCTAAAAATATAGGGTCTTTTGAGTTAAGCAATAAGTTGAAGACTGGTTTTGAAATAAATAAGAAAGGTTTTCAGTTAGGAGATACTTTAATTGTAAAAGGATCTGTTCTCAAGCAAAGTGGTCTTGTAGCTGATGGCGTTTTGGTTTTATCTTTCAGACAGGATAAAAAAGTTATTCTTATAGATACTATAGAAGTTATTCATGGATTAGTTGATTATAAGAAAGTATTAACTAAAATTACACCTGGTAATTATTTTGTTGATGTTTTGGTAAAGGATAACTTTGGAAACTTTGTTTCATTTGATGGCTTATTTAATTTTGTAATTGATAGTAATCTAAATGTAAATACTGTTTTAGATAAGAATTTTTATTCTCCAGGAGACAGTTTGAATTTAAATGGATATGTTAGCAGTAATCTAAATAATCAACTTAGAAATATAAATTTAGATTTTGATTTTGATGACATTATAAGGAATGCAAAATTAAGTAGTAATGCAGAAACTTTTTCAGTTAATTATATTATATCTGAGAAAATTAAATCAGGAAGCCATAGTATTGGTGTTGTTGCTTATGATGATGATGGAAATTACGCTGCTAAGGCTATTGAATTTAATGTGCAGCCAATTCCAACTGTCTTGAGCCTTGATTTAGTTTCCTCAAGTTATGATCCTGAACAGAGTGTTGAATTTACTGTTTTTCTTTATGACCAGGCTGGAGATGAAATTAGCGAAAGTGTCAATGTCGATCTTTTGAATAATAAAGGCAAGGTTGTTTCTTCTAAAGCTGTAAGAACTGGGGTATTGAATAGTTTTATTTTGCCTAAAGCAGCCATTCCTGGTTTGTGGAAAGTTGTTGTTAGTGGGTTGGGTTTAGGCAGTGAAGTTGCATTTAATGTCAGAGAATATAAAAAATTAGATGCTAATATACAAGGAACTAATCTGGTTGTAGAGAATACTGGCAATGTTCCTTACAAAGGTCTTTTAGACATAAAAGGCAATGAACTAGTAAAAAGTAAAAATATCAATTTAAAAGTTGGCGATAAAGATGAAATAAAATTGGATAAATTATTCTCACCTGGTTTTTATAATTTTACTATTCCTTTTATTGGAAAATATTTTGATAGCGTTTCTATACCAAAAAGTAAATCTCTATTTAGCAGTAATAAGATTACAGGTAACGTTGCTAAAAATGTTAGCAGTACGGGCAGAAAGACTATGTTGTTTGCAGTGCTTATTGTGCTTTGCTGTGGGATATTATATCTTTTATTCATTGCTAAGAAAAACAGAGCAAATAAAATTAAAGTTAATAGTTCACAAGATGATTATTTGCTGGCACAAAAAAAGTTGGATGAGTTGAGAACCAGAGGTATTAGAAAAGACAGTCCTAAGACTGAATATGGCAAGGCAACTCAAGAAGATGTTGAAGACTGGAAGAGGAGATTACAACAAAGCATCAGAGAACATGAGAAGATGAATTCGCATAATGAGTTTGTCAGGCACCAACAAAGTAGCAATAATAAAGATAAGCCAAGTGGTGGATTGTTTAATATGTTTAATTAGGGAAAAACTTTTAATCCTATAGTTTTTGTTTTTTATATGAAAGAAGTAACTGATGATAAATTAAATAGGTATTTTGATATTACAGGAAGAGCATTAAATAAAGTCAAGATAAATCCTAAATTTGTGATTAATCACGAAAGTGCAGCTGAAGATTTTTTAGACATGGCTAGAAGATATTATAGCGATGCCAGATATTTTAGAGACAAAGGAGACTATGTTAGTGCTTTGGCAGCCTTGAGTTATGCCCATGCTTGGCTAGATGCTGGAGCTAGAATTGGTTTTTTTGATGTTGACCATGATTCTGAGTTATTTACAGTTGATTAGAAATGTTTATTTATTAATTGTCTTATTAATTATTTATGAAAAATGAGGTTATTGTATTTTCTTTAGGAGGAAGTTTAATAGTTCCAGATAGCGTGGATTATAGATATTTGCATAAATTTAAATTATTTATTGATAAACTGCTTAGGAATTATAAGGTTATTGTAGTTACTGGTGGTGGCAAAACTGCTAGAAAGTATATTGAAAGTTTGAAGAAAGAAAGAACTGGTGAAGTTTTTTATAGTTTAGTTGGTATTATGGCTACTAAATTAAATGCCAGATTAATTTCTGGTTTATTCAGTATTAAAGGACAAATTCCTGATAGATTGATTGATGTCAAAAAACAGTTAGATAAGAAAAGGATTGTTATTTGTGGCGCTTTAGGATTTCAGCCAGATATGACTAGTGATGGTGATGCTGCACAAATTGCAGAATATGTAAAAGCTAAAGTTTTTGTTAATCTTACTAATGTCGATGGTTTATACGATAAAGATCCTAGAACAAGTAAAAATGCCAAATTGATAAGTTATTTGAGTTATAGTGATTTTTTGAGGATTATTAATGGTATTAAGTATGAGGCTGGGCAACATTTTGTTTTGGATCAGGCTGCGGCTGTAATAATTTCCAAATCTAAAATGCCAACTTTGATAATAAATGGCAGAAAATTGGAAAATGTTTCTAATTATTTACAAGGTAAAAGGTTTTTGGGAACTATAATAAGTTAGGCGGCATCTCTAGCAGATTCTTTATTTACAACAATATTGTTTAGATAATTTAGTAACTCTTTTATATGTTTCATTGTTTTTATTATACTATTTTTCAACCTTTCATCAGTTATATTTTCATTTAAGTTAGTAAGCAATAATTCTATTCTTCTTCTTATTGTTTTGTCTCTTGCTTCCTCTAATATTTTGTCTTTGTAGTTTCCAGGGTTTGTATCAGAACTTAAGTTTTTGCAATAAGGTATTAAAATATTTTCTAGTAAATTAGCAAGTGTTTTTAATGTTTCTTCTTGTGCTTCTATTTCTTTTTGTATTCCTAATATTTCTTTTGTTAATGTTAAATTTGGATTATCTATTTCTGTTGTTTTTTCCAAGCATTCTGATGTTATTTTCATTGCATTTTTCATAAAATCTTTTAGCTTCTCTAAGTAGTTAGTTATTTTTAATGTTATGTTATACAAATTACCCATATTTTCGCTTATAAGATTTACTGCCTTGTTTACTTCTATGTCAATATTTCTTGTTAATTCATGTTTTCTAATTCTTTCAAATGTTTTTCTTAAGTTAAGTGTGTTATTTAATGCGTTTAAGTTCTTTGTAGTATTTACCAGTCCAATGTTTATTTCCTGTGTTAGTTCTTTGATAAGAATTATAATATCTAAGATATACTTTGGTCCAAGTTCTGAATATACAAAACTATAGTATGAATTATTCAGTCTTAATATTTCAGTTTTTATTTCTTGAATTGACCCTTGGTCTTGTATTATTGGTTTTGATTTGTCTCCTAGAAAACCAAATAACCATCTTTGCCCCTTTTTTCCATATAACATAAAAATATATTTTATTTATTTATATTTAATTCTTTCTGTTAATTTTATAAACTTCTTGGTATTTGTTTTTATATGATAATTACTGTTACTGGAAGCGTTGGAACTGGTAAAACTGCTATTTCTAAGAAACTGGCTAAAAAACTAAAATTAGTGTACGTAGATGTAAATGGTGTTATAGAGAAAAATAAATTGAGGGACAGGTATATTAAAAAATTAGATACTTATGAAGTTGACATCAGTAAACTAAATGCTTTTTTAATTAAGTTAATTAATTCTAGCAAAAAAGGCTTAGTTATTGATTCTCATTTAAGTCATTATTTGCCGGAAAAAAATGTAGATTATTGTGTTGTTTGCAAATGTGATCTTAGTATTTTGAAGAAAAGATTAAATTTGAGAAAGTATAATAAGGCTAAAATTAGGGAAAACTTGGACTCAGAAATATTTGATGTATGTCTTGTTGAAGCTTTGGAGAATAAACACGAAGTTATAGTTATTGATACTTCTAGTAAAAGTATTGGTGTTTGTGTTGATGAAATTACTAAGAAGATCAAATAAAGTTTATACTATTTGAAAAAATTACAAATGTTTTAAGTTTTTAGTAGGATTTTAATATTAGTGTAATTTTATATTTAGTATGTATTGTGATTTTGTTTTAATGAAAATAGATTCTGATGTTGAAAGCTTTGCCAATAAGCTGGGGTTTTCTAAGCTTTATTTTCTTAGTGATTTTGACAAGCTTGGTTTATTTGAATCAAAAGACTATGACACAAATAGAAAATTAGTAGAGTCTAAAAAAATTAAGATTCTTGTTAATCCTCATTTAAATAACTATAAAGATTCTTTTCATTTTAGAAGCAGTGGCTTGGATCATGTTTTATGTGGTTTAATGCATAGGAATAATATTGCAATAGGCTTTTCTTTGGATAGTCTTATTAATCCAGTCATGTTTGGAAGAGTTAAGCAAAATATAAAACTGTGCAGAAAATATAAAGTTAAGATTTTATTTTTTACTTTTGCTAAAAGCAAGTATGAACTAAAAGGATTACAAGACTTATTATCATTACTAAGGGTTTTGGGAATGAATGGAATAGAAGCTAAATCTGCTTTAAGTTTTATTCATTCTTAAGTGTATAGGCTTTATTTATAGTCATTATTTGGTAGGAAATAATTAAGGAAAAACCTTATAAAGTTTTAATTTTTTATAATTTAGGATTGTGAAAGGAGCGAGAGAGTTTTTTATTTTCTCTTGTAATGTTGAATGGGTATAAAAATGAAACAGAAGGCTTTATTGCCTAGTTTAAGGGAAAAGAAGAGATATTTAGTTTATGAAGTAATATCTGAATCTAAATTCAGCTACAAAGATTTAAAAGAAGAAATAACAAAAGTTTTTAGGGATATTTTTGGTTTAGAAGGTTTGGCTAGGGTAGGTTTAGATTTTGTTGAGCATAGTGAAAGCAAAGGAGTTATAAGGATTAGTACCAAGGGCCTAGATATGCTTAAGGCTAGTTTTTGTTTTGTTAGAAAGATTAATAAGGGTGATGTAATTTTAAGGAGTTTAGGTGTATCTGGAATGTTGAAAAAGGCAAGAAACAAATTTATTCTTGGAGGTGAAATTTAATGCAGCCGACTTTAAATCATCAAATGATGGGATACGACAGAAGCAGTACTATGTTTAGTCCAGATGGAAGATTGCTTCAAGTAGAATACGCTAAAAAAGCTGTAAGGCAGGGAACAACTTCTTTGGGGATTGTATGCAAAGACGGTGTTTTGTTATTGGCAGACAAAAGAATACTAGAAAAATTAATGATAGGTGAAAGCATAGAGAAAATATTTCAGGTTGATGATCATATAGGTGCAAGCGCAACAGGGTTTTTAATGGATGGTAGGGTTTTAATTGAAAGATCACAGTTAATTGCGCAGCAGCATAAAGTAACTTATGATCACCCAATAGACATTCTTTCTTTAGTGAAGGATATTGCAAATTTAAAGCAAGCTTATACGCAGTTTGGCGGAGCCAGACCTTTTGGTGTCAATCTTTTAGTTGCAGGAGTAGACGATGAAGGGCCACAATTATTTCTTACTGATGTTACAGGAATTTATTTTCAGTATAGGGCTGCAGCTGTAGGTGAAATGGAAACACAATTAAAGGAAATTCTTGAGAAAGAATATGATGAAAATATGAACTTGGAGCAGGTTCTGAAGTTAGCGATAAGTGCTTTTAAAAGGGCATTTGGAAAAGATTTTGACTCTGATAGACTAGATGGTGCTTACATAAAGTCTAGTGACAAATTATTTAGGAGGTTAGATAAAGAATATTTGAGAAAACTCTCAAAAAAATCTTAGTCTTTGTAGTTTAGTATGACTAATATTGATAAAGCTGTTATTGCGAAATTAAAGAAAGAAGGCAAGACGTATGAAATACTTGTTGATTGCGAGAAGGCTTTGAGTTTGAGAAGTGGCAAGACTATTTCTGTAAGTGATGTTGTTGTTACTGATGAAATATTTTATGATGCAAAAAAAGGCACAAGGGCCTCTGAGCATGAGTTAGAGAAGATTTTTGGAACTGATGACAAATTGGAAATATGCAAATCTATAATTATGGATGGAGTTGTTCCTTTAACAGCTGATTTATTAAGAAAGGAAATTGAAAACAAAAGAAAACAAATTGTAGATTTTATTCATAAAAATGTTGTAGATCCTGGCACTGGTAGACCACATCCTCCACAGAGAATAGACGCTGCTATGAATGAAGCAAAGGTTAGGATTGATGAGAATAAATCTGCAGAGCATCAGTTTCAATTAGTTATAGATCAAATAAGAAAAATACTTCCTATCAAATGTGAGTTAAGGGAATTGATGATTAAAGTTCCTGCACAGCATGGTGGAAGAATATTGCCTATAATAAAAAAATTTGGTAAATTATTAAGTGACTCTTGGGGAAGTGATGGTAGTTTAAACGCTACAGTTGAAATACCTGCAGGAATTCAGGAAGAACTTGAGGTAGCTTTAAATAATATTGCTAAAGGCAATGTTGAGATGAAAGTATTGAGGGTAAGATAAAATGAGTAAATTATTAGTTCAAGAAAAGGAAATAGTAGTGCCAGGACAGGATTTAGCAGAGGGAATGGATTATTTACCTGGAGAAGATGTAATAAGAGACAAGGACAAATTAGTTTCTACTAAATTAGGAATAGTGGGTCTTAGTGGGAGATTAGTAAGAATTGTTCCTTTGAATGGTCCTTATGTTCCTAAGAGGGGTGATTTAGTTATTGGTAAAATTGTTGGCGTAGGTATTGGAGGATGGCGCGTTAATATTGGCTGGCCTTTTGAAGCTAATTTATCTGTTAAAGATGCAACTTCTGATTTTATTGAGAAGGGATCTGACTTAAGTAAATATTTTAATTATGGTGATTATATAATAGTTGAAATAGTGAACGTTGCTAGTTCTAAGATAATTGATTTAAGCATGAAGGGACCAGGTCTTAGAAAATTAGGTTCTGGCAGATTGATTACTATTCCTGCTACAAAAGTACCAAGAGTTATAGGAAAGCAAGGTAGCATGATAAGTTTAGTTAAAGATTATACTGGATGCAAAATTTCTGTTGGTCAGAATGGTATTATTTGGCTTAAAGGAGACGAGCCTAAGAAAGAATTGTTGGCTATAAAAGCTATTAACAAAATAGAAAATGAAAGTCACATATCTGGATTGACAGATAGGATGAAAGAATTTTTAGAGCGTGAGAAAAATGGTTTATGAAAAACGTTTAGACGGAAGAAAATTTGATGAGTTAAGGCCAGTTGAGGCTAATGTTGGTGTAGTAAAGAGAGCAGCTGGCAGTGCAATGTTTAAGATAGGAAAAACCATAGCTATTGCTGCTGTTTATGGTCCAAGGGAATTATATCCTCAAGTATTTCAAAATCCTACAAATGGAGTTTTAAGATGTAATTATAATATGATGGCTTTTTCAGGAAGTGGAGATAGAGTTAGGCCTGGTCCAAGCAGAAGAAGCAAGGAAATTTCTTTAGTTATGGAAAAGGCTTTATTGCCTGTTGTTGATTTAAGCGGGTATGCGGGAACTGTTGTTGATGTTTTTGTTGAATTAGTACAGACAGATGCAGGTACTAGATGTGCTGGAATCTGCGCTGCTGCTATGGCTTTAGCTGATGCTGGAATTCCAATGAAAGATTTAGTCAGCTCAGTTGCTGTTGGAAGAGTTGGCGGAAAAATTGTTTTAGATCTTAGTAAGGAAGAAGAGGATTATGAAGGTCATGCTACAGATATTGCGACAGCATTTTCTACAAGAATGGGCCAAGTTACTTTATTGCAAATGGATGGAGAGGTATCTAGGGAAGAATTAAAGAAGGCTTTGGAGTTAGCCAAAAGCGGCTGTGAAAAAATAAAAGAAATTCAGGTAAAAGCATTAAAGGCAAAGTATGTTGGTGATTTAAATGAGTAATATTATTAGAGAACATTTATTGGAATTGTTTAGCAAAGACTTTAGATTAGACGGAAGAAAATTTGATCAGTATAGGGATATTAAGGTAGAATATGGAATATCATCTAGAAGTGCTGAAGGCTCTGCTAGAGTAAAAATAGGAAATACAGAAGTTTTAGCAGGAGTAAAACTAGAGTTAGGAGAACCTTATTCAGATAATCCTGATGAGGGAACAATAATGGTTAATGTTGAATTGTTGCCTTTAAGCAATCCTGAGTTTGAGTCTGGACCTCCTGGGATTGAGGCGGTAGAATTGTCTAGGGTTGTTGATAGAGCTATAAGAGAAGGTAAAGCATTAAATTTCAAGAAATTATGCATAACTCCTAAGGAACAGATGTGGATAGTTTTGATTGATATATATCCTGTTAATGATGCAGGCAATTTGTTTGATGCTGCAGCTTTGGCAGCTTTGGCAGCTCTTAAAGATGCAAAGTTTCCAAAAATTGAAGACGGGAAAATTAGTTACAGAGAAAGCACAGGCCAGAAATTACCATTAGAGAAATTGCCTTTGTCTTGTACTGTTTATAAAATCGGGAATTATTTTTTAGTAGATCCTGTTTCTGAAGAAGAACTTATTGTTGATGCTAGACTTACAGTTGGTGTTTTGGAAGATGGAACTTTATGCTCTTTGCAGAAGGGCGGAGATTTTGGTTTAAATCCTGAGGAAGTTGACCAGATGGTTGATGTTGCTGTGAAAAAAACAAAAGAGCTTAGGAAGGTGCTGTAAAAATGGAAGAGCTAACTAAATATGAAAAAGCAAGGCTTATCGGAGCTAGGGCTTTACAAATATCTATGGGTGCTCCTTTGTTATTAGATCTTAAAGAAGAAGACTTAGAAAAGATAAATTACAATCCAATAGAAATTGCTAAAATGGAATTAGAGAAAGGGATTTTGCCAATCACTATAAAGAGGCCAATGCCCAAGAAGATAGAGTAATTCTTTGATTAAATTTATATATTTACTAAAATTAGATATTACTTATGAAAAAGAGAAACTTTTTATTTTTTATAGTTGCTACGCTAAGTTTTTTATTGTTTACAAGTTGGTCTTATGCCGTGAATGTTGATTCTTGTCAGCCTATAAATGCTTCAGGTATTTATACACTGATTAATAATCTTGTTTCAAGCAATGGGAATGATTGTATTGTTATAAATTCAAATGATGTTTTATTGGATTTAAGGGGATTTTACATAGGCAATGCCACTAATGACGGCAGAGCAGCAATAAATATTACTAGTGTTTCAAGCAATGTAACAGTAATGAATGGCTATGTTAATTTTAGCGCTGAAGGAATAAGTTTGCGAAGCGCTACTGGTGTCAATATTACAAATGTAACTGCATTTAATAACTCTGAGGCAGGCATAGTTATAACTCATGCAGTAAATAGCATAATAAATAATGTAACTGCTTATAATAATCAATTTGGAATAATAATAGATAGCAACGGTACTGGTGTGAATATTACCAACAGTATTGCTTTTAATAACAATATAACTTTTAATATAGCTTATAATAATACTTATGCAGGTATTTCACTTAAGAATGCTTATGGAAATAATGTAAGTTATAACTTTGTATAAAATAATAACCCAACGAATGCTTTACTTGGAAGTTACATTCCTGGCGGTTTTTCTTTAGATGATACTGTTGGAAATAATACTTTTTCATATAATAATGCAACAAATAATTCTGTTGGATTTTCTGTTTTTTCAGGAATAGGTATTATGCCAAATGAGACTTTAAGTAATATGTATTTTAAAAATAATTCTTTAGCACAAATACAAATTCTTCATGGCGGATTAAATATGAGTGGTTTTATTAATATAAGCAGTACAACTTTATCTTCTTTAGATTTTAATATTACTAATGGCACTATTTATGATTCTGGAATAACCAATATAAGTACGGGATTTGGAAATTATATAATTGATAATGCACGTAACGTTACCATAAAATCAATGAATTTAACTAACAGTGGAGCAAGTACAACTGGGTGTGCAAACACTACAAGCTTTAGTTCTTGTACGTTAATTACAAATAATAGCAATGTAATTAATATTACAAATGTTACAGGCATAGGAAGTGTTAACTTAACAATGTATTTTGATGCAGTATTGACTTCTGCAGCAAATTCAAATATGATAAATATTTCTAGGTATGTTTCTGGTTCAGGATGGAGGAGTGTTGGTCAGTCGTTTGCAAATACTACTATAGGAGTAATAAGCCTTAGTCAAATTACAAGTTTTAGTACTTTCGGCGTTGTTAAATTTACTGCTGCTACAGCAGCTGTAGCAACCACGATGACTTCAGCTAGTAATAGGGCGTCACCACAAACAATAAATCCGACAGTAGTTTCTACTGTATTAAATGTTAGGCCAGGAGCGCAACTTATTTTTACATTTTCTGAAGAAAAATCTTCAATTATAGATATTATTCTCAGCCTTAATAAATATTTAAAGAGCGCTAACATAATTGTTATTAATCTTTTTAAAGAAAAACTGAGCAAACCTTTAGATATTCTTGTCTATAAATATTATGAAATAAGATCAGAGTTGTTCAGTGAAGCAGATTTAATTGGAGATGTATGATAAGTGGGATGTTTTACCTACAACATTATTAAGCGAGGATGAGAATAAAGTGCATTATTCATCTTTAACTTCAGGATTTAGTTACTTTGCTATTGGAGAGAAGACTACAATTTCTGCAACTAAACCTGCTGAGCAAGTTACTTCAGAACAAATTACAAGTACTGTTGAGAAGAAAGAAATTAGTGTTACTAAAGGGGAAACTAGAAATTTATTAATTATTGGAATTATTTTAATATCTATAATATTAATTATTAGTACTATTTTCTTGTTTAGGTACATTAGAAGTATTAGATTAAAAAGAACATAAACCCTACAAGTTTAGGATTTGGTAAGGTTTTTATAACTTTATCTTTTTTGTTTTTCATGATAATTAAAGAAGTTAAGCTAAGCAGAGGATTTCCATTTTTCAAGGAAGAAGTTTTTGTATTTACCAATGAAAGAAAATTCAGCCTAGATGAGAAGTGGAATAAAGATTTAGTGGAAGATTTAAATTCTAAATTAAAGAACTTTAAAATTGAAAGCGCTGAAGACTTTTCCAATCTAAAAAATACCTTAAGGAATTTAGGCAATGAGAAATATAAAATTTTAGAGAAAAAAATTTCTAAGAATATAAAACAGTTTTGGAAGTTTTTTGATCCTTCTGTCACTCAAATTCCAAGACCTTTATATGTTGTTTTAGAGAAAAATATTGGAGCAAGGGAATTTGTTGTATTTTCCTTAAATGCTAAAGATTTTGATGCAGTTTTTAATTCTTGCAAGCGTATTAAGGATTTCATTAATAAAAATATTTCTGACGTTAATAAATCTAAGGAAGAGGATTTGTTGATGCTGTTAAAAGAAGCAATTGATGCTGAACATGAGCTAGTTAATTTTGAATTAAGAGTTGGGGTAGTATTCAATAATTTTGATAAAGGTTTTTATAACTATGTTGGTACTAATTTAAATCCTTCAGAGCAGCTTGATTTTTTATCTAAATTAATAGAAAAATATGGTGTTGTTTACGTTGAAAACCCTTTTGATGAAATGGATTTATCAAACTATAAGAAATTAACTAATAAGTACAAAAGTTTATGTTTAGTATGTCTCAACTCAAAAATAAATGAATACAATCGAGGAGTTTCTGAAGGCATGTTTAATACTTCTCTTGTTAAATTTAATGACATTGCAGATTTTAGATCAGAAGTTTTGCATTTGAAAGACAATAGTATAAATATTATAGCAGAGCAAAGTGATTTTATTGATGCAGTTGTTGGATTAAAAATATCTTTAGTTAAATTATATGACAATAATATTGGCAATTCTACTGCAGAAAGACTTAGAGAAATTATTAAAGAAATAGAACAAGCAAAAAATTAATTTAGTATTATTCGACAGTAAGAAAATGAAAACGGAAGATATATAAATAACTACCAAACATATATATTGAAATATAAAAAACGAGGTGTGATATTGAATGGCAGAAGGTGATGCTTTGTTAGCAACTGGAAATTTATTCTTACAACCTTTATATCGATTGTGGCAAGATTTTGTTTCTATATTTCCTAGTATTGTTGTAGCATTTTTATTATTAATTTTAGGTTATTTTATAGGTTGGGCAATAGGTCATGCTGTTAAATGGCTATTGGACAAGGCTGGCTTAGACAATATTATTAGAAAGTCAGGATTAACTAGAGAAGTAGGTCATACTCATGTTCCTAATTTATTAGGAGAACTAGTTAAATGGTTTGTATTTATAATATTCTTGCAAGTTGCAGTAGATGTATTAAATTTAAATACATTAAGTAATTTGTTGAATGATTTTGTCAGATGGCTGCCTAATGTATTGTTTGCAATAATAATATTTTTTGCAGGAATAGCTTTAGCTCACTATATTGGAATTAAGATTAGAGAGCATACTAAGATGAGAGGCATGCTGATTGCTGCAGGAATAGTTAAGGTAGTTATATTGTATCTAGTGTTAGTTATAGCACTGCATCAAATTGGTATAGACGTTGATATTTTAGAGAATGCATTTTTAATATTGCTTGGCGCTTTAGGACTAGGATTTGCATTAGCAATGGGTATAGGCTTAGGCTTAGGCTTGAGGGATCATGCAGATGAGTTTGTTGAGAAATTAAGAAAGAATTTTTAATTTTCTAGTTTATTATTTTATTTTTCTTATTCCAGTCTGCGAGAAAACTGTCAAGCTTTAGCTTGACGAACAGGCCTTTAGGCCTGAGATGAACGCAGTGTAGAAGTAATATTTTTCTAGT
>JAGVZG010000024.1 GCA_018302765.1 Candidatus Woesearchaeota archaeon | reverse complement strand
GTTGAAATTAGTCAATTTTACCGAGCCGTAATGCCCCACAGCTTGCTGTGAAGTGAGCGTATTCGCGAACGATGGGATAGGCTCGGAATTAGTTTACTAAGATCAGAATTAGATAGAGCAGTCTATAAATAATATTAGGATTTAAACCTTTTAATCAATGCTTTAAGTCCGCCTTTTTTCCATGTCTCTGTGTCTGTCTTTAATTGGTGTTTAATCTCAAATTTTAGAGCGTTTGTTTCTTCGTGTGTTGCTTTTGTTATATTCCAATCTCCACCTTTTTCTGTATCTTTGTTTTTTACACTATATATTTTTCCAGGAGCTTCTAATCTCATACTAATAGAAAATCTTTTTCTTGAATCTTTCTTTAATATTTTAACATCCACTATTAGATCGCATGTATTTTTTATCAATCTTTGAATTTTTGGATATTCTTTTTCTACAATACCTTTTAATGTCCCTTTTTCTTCTTCACTAAGATCATTTAAACCACTATATTTTATTATGTTCTGCATTTGTTTCACCTTCTTTTATCAATTCTTCAAATTTTAAACCTTTTTCTTCAGCTAATTCTACATTAATTACTAAATTTGAGCTTTTTGTTTTTTTTAGGTCTTCTGTTTTTAGGAAATACCACCCTTTATGGTTAAATCTTATTGCTATCCAAGGCTCAGCTCCAAATTTATTTGCAAAGTCTTCTATTTGTTTAACATCTTCAGGATATAAATATTTTGATGTGGTTTTAATTGATTTACATTCTATTGCTAGATGTCTTTTTATATTTCCTGCTAAAACATCAGGATTTGGATCTTTTGTTAAACCAGAGCCTGCGACCCTTATTGCAGACCAGTCTCCTGTTTTATTAAATAGATGAACAAGTTCTCTTTCTGTCCTAGAACCTTTAACTTTAGAAGCCATTTATTTCCTCTTTTATTATTTATAATTTTTGTAACATACTGGCTTATTCACTATATTTGAAGCATCTATAGTTTATATTCCTTCTGGTAGAATTTATAAAATATATTAGAAAAAATAAACACAAAAGAAAAACTAGAGACTTATAGGTCTCTAGGTTGAATTGTTGATCTCTTATTTTCTTTAGATCTTCTGCAAGCTTCTTTAATAAGCATCTCTACTTTAGCGCTTAAAGCATCTGCAAAATCACCAGAAACATTCATTCCTTTTGCTACGTCTTTTATTTTACTTCTTACAACCAATAATTCACCCATTTTCTTACCTCCGAATTTTGTTTTTTATTATAAAACGAGAATAGGTTTTTAGGCCTTTAGCTCGTTTTTCAAGTAAAATACCAATTTTGATGATTTATAAATGTTTCTTTGTTTCTCTAAATATTTAATTTATTTTACCTGTTTTTCTTCAACTAAGTTCTCAGGCTTCATTGTTGGGAAAAGAATTACATCCCTTATTGATTCAGCGCCTGTTAATAACATTATCATTCTATCTACGCCAACACCAATTCCTGTATTTGGAGGAAGCCCGAATTCCATTGACTGAACAAAGTCTTCATCCATTGGATGAGCTTCTTCATCTCCACCACGGCCTTTCTTTGCTTGTTCTTCAAGAAGCTTTCTTTGTAGTATTGGGTCATTTAATTCTGTATAGCAATTGCCAACTTCAAACCCATTAATGAATGGCTCTATCCTTTCTATTAAATTTTGGTCTTTTCTATGTATTCTTGCCAATGGACAAGATTCTTTTGGATGGTCTATTATGTGCGTTGGCTGAATCAATTTATGTTCACAAAGTTTTTCAAATAACAACATTATAATTTCTCCTCTTGATGGTTTATTTTCGTATTCTATTTTATGCTGATCTATTAATTTTAGCAAATCAAGATCTTTTAGTTTGTCAACGTCAACATTTGTAAGTTCTTTAAGCGCATCTTTAACAGTTAGTCTTTTCCAGGGCGCCTTTAGATTTATTTTGTTACCTCCATATTCAATTATTGTAGTTCCTAGAATTTCTTTAGCAGTATATTCCCATAGTTCTTCTGTTAATTTCATTGCGTCATGGTAATCTGCATAAGCCCATTGGATTTCCATCATGGCAAATTCTGGATTATGAGTTCTATCTGCATCTTCATTTCTGAAACATGAACTTAGATCATATATTTTTTCAAAACCTCCAACAATTAATCTTTTTAGATCCAGTTCATATGCTATCCTTAAGTACATTTTCATATTCCATGCGTTGATTTTTGTTATAAATGGTCTTGCATTTGCTCCGCCATATTGTGTTTGCAAAATTGGAGTTCTTACTTCTATGAAACCCCTTTGGTCTAGAAATTCCCTTATTGCTTTGTAAATCTTTGCTCTTTTTACAAACGTTTCTTTTACCTCAGGATTAACTATTAAGTCAACATATCTCTTTCTGTATCTTATCTCTGTATCTTTTAGACCATGAAATTTTTCTGGTAAAGGTCTTAGAGATTTAACTAATAATTCTAATTCTTTTATTAATATTGAAATTTCCCCTGTTTTTGTTCTGAATACAGTACCTGTTATTCCTATAATGTCACCAAGATCCAATTTTTTGAACAAAGTGTATATTTTTTCTCCAACTTGATCTTCTCTAATGTAGAATTGTATTTTTCCAGATACATCCTGAATATGTCCAAAAGAAGCTTTTCCCATTTCTCTTAAACTCATTATTCTTCCAGCTAATGAGACATTGTCTTTTGTTTTTTCTTCTTTGTCTAGGTTTTTGTATTTTTCAAGAATTTCCTTAGAGTGATTTTTCTGGTCAAATTTGTAAGGATATGGATTTATTTCCAAGCTTTTTATTTCCTCTATTTTTTTAAGCCTTTGATTGAATATTTCTTCTTCCTTTGACATATTTTTGTAGTTATGTAGTTTGTTTAAAAATCTTCCTAATTTAGAATTCTATTTCTATACTATTTTTGTCTAGAATATGGTAATTTATTTTTCCACCACATAAACTTAATATGATTTCTTTTAATTCTAATATTGCTTTTTCTATTTCTTCTTTTTTTATTGGAGAAACCCCTTCTATTACTATAATACAATTTTTTGTGTCTTCTGTAAGTTTTGTTCTTTCTGCTTCACGCCAGTTCCATCTCCTACATATTGCTGATATTTTGTCTTTGTAGATTACTTCCCCTTCATGTGGAGATCTTTGCTCTTTGTCTCCTAAGAGTAATGTTTTCGGTTCATTTTTTTTTGCAAATGTTAATTCCACATCACCTTCTATTTTGTCAATGTCTTCACCACCAATTGGAAGCATGTATTTTAGAGATATAAAATTATAAGCATCAACTAATTTGTTAATATGCCTTAATTCTTCACCGTTTAAAATTCTTCTGTAAAGAGCTTCTATTGAGGATTTATTTTTCTTTGGTTCCCCTCCAAATATTGAATAAGCTTTTCTCCAACAATTAATCTTTGGATGCTCTGATAATGTTTCTGTTTTGTAGTTTTTTCTAATTTCATTTTCCTTAATTTTATTTATAATATCTTCTGGTATTCCTTTGTTTATAATATTCTTGGCTATAATTATCCCAATGTTCAATCCTTCGAATTTTTCAAACATTTGTTTATTTATTTTGAATTTCATTTTCTAAATTTCAATATTGAAAAATTTTGATGCATGTAGTTTATTTTATACTCTATTTCTTTTTTAAAATTATGCATGACTGCATATTTTTCTATTATTTCCGGAAATGGTGTTAGAACTGTCATTATTCCATTGTTTTTTAATATAAATTCAGACTGATAAAAAAGTTCTTTGTAGGTTTTTTCTACTTCTTGTTTTGGCAGATTATTTGTTTGATATGGCGGAAATGTTATTATTTTATCTACTGAGTTTTTCTCGAATTTTGTATCTAACCATTCTAGCTCATATCTGCTAAATTTGATATTTTTATTAACATTGGCTATTTTGGAATTTATCTCTGTACATTTTAAATTATTTTGTGATGAATCTATTGCATAGATATTTAATTTTTTATTTTTTACTTTGTTTTTTGGTTTGAATTTTATTAATTTTGTGAATGCTAGCTGATCAGATAATTTCAGGCCATTTGCTATTTTCTGAATATATAGCGCTGCTTCTATTGGTATTTCTCCTGATTTACATATTGGATCTAGAATTGTATCTTTTTCTTTTACTTCTGCTATTCTTAACATTGAATATGCGGTGCAAGAGTTTAGTGAATTTGGAATTAATTTTATTCTATAGTTCCTTTTTGAAAGCTTTATTCCAGTATAATCTATGCCTAAAAAACACTTATTATTTATTATGTCAACTAAAATTATTGTAGTTGGATTCTTTAGGTCTACTTTTAGTTTATTATCCTTATTTATTATATTTCCAACTTCTTTTTCTATGTCCAATGAATTAAAAGGATGTTCGCCAATTCTTTCACATCTTACTATGAATGGACTTTTAATTTTCGGGAATTTTATAATATTTACCTTTTTAATAAGATCTTCTAGGTCTATAAAGTCTAATACTGTTATTAACTTGTATACTTTTATACTGCTTCTTGTATTATAAATAAAATTGGCAAGATCTTTTTCTTCTTTTATTTTGAACTTTATTCTTGATGGTATTATTGTTTCTGATTTTTGTTTTATTATTTCTTTAATTTCTAGTTTAGTTATTTCTTCTAATCCTTGTATGCATATTGCTATTGCTTCCATAGTTTTTGTTAGAAATAACTATTTAACAAAGTTTTGTTTTTTAGTATTTGATTCTAAAATTTTTAAATTCGCCAGTACAAGGAATTGTCTTAGTCATTACATTATTAACTTTTGCACCCATTGGGCCTTCTTTACAAGATTCTATCAGTTTGTTTATTTTTAGTTCATGACCTTCTACTACTGCTTCTACTTTTTTATCTTCTGTATTTCTTACATAGCCTGTCAGACCTAATTCATTTGCCCTATCTTTTACAAATGCCCTAAAGAAAATTCCTTGCACGTCTCCAGAAATTGTTATAATCACTTTTTTCATATAAAAAAGAAAAAATAAAGAATTTAAAAGCTTTTATCTTGAGCTGGCTAGAGCCAAGATTGCTTTAACAGAAGCTATTATTGCAGCTGGAACTACAAATACGCCTAAATGGACTAATATTCTGGTTAGCCAAGCGAATGTTGCTCCAAAGCCAGCTACTGCAGATCCTAATGCTGGCGCAGCCACTAAAAACGCTACACAAGCTACAAGGAATGGTACAATTTCTTTATCACTAATGTTTAATAGACCTACAACTACACCTATTGCTAATAGTAAGCCTATTACCCATTTTGTACCTGCAGTAGATGCGATAGCTCCTAAAATTACTGCTATTAAGGCGCCTATAATAAACGACCAAGCGCCTACTTTTTCAGCCATAATTGCCATTTCGCACCTCCTTATTTTAATTATTATACTTTATTTATATTTTAGGATATTTTTAAGTGTTTTGGATTACGGCTCTGGTGCATTCCTAATTATTTACTAATATTTATACGAAAAAACCTAGGTTTTGAATAAGTAAAATTACCAAAGATTATCTGAAAAACTAGGATTGCACCAGAGCTTGGATTATTAGGTAGTTATAGTTTCTTTATTTTTAACCTAAAATTTTAAATATTCCATTAGCATACAGGTATGTATGTGGATAGCTAACATTAAACTAAAACATAATTGTATAATTGGAAACAGATGTGAAAAGTTTGGAATAATTATGCAATCTTTGGATTTAAAGGAAGAAAAAAGTAAAGGTAAAGTTTTAACCTCTTCAATCCATCAATTAATAGGAAACGATGAAAATATTAAGAATTTTTTAAATGATCTAAAAAAAGATAATAGAACTGAATATTTAGAAATAAATGGTAATACTTTGTTTTTAGTTGAAAGTGCGAAAAACAAACCTGTTTCTGAATTCTCTAGAAAAATGTTTTCTGTCAAACCTATCCTTATTGATAATAAAGGTTATGAATACTGGGAAATTGCTTCGTATAAAAAAGAAGAATTGATAAACTTCATCAAGAAAATAAAACCTTTTTGTGATAGCTTTGATTTACTAAGTATTAAAAATACTCCTCTTAAAAATATTTATTTTCCAAAGTTAATGCCTAAATTAACTGATTTACAAAAAAAGGCTTTAGAATTAGCAATTAAAGAAGGTTATTATGAAGCTCCTAAAAGAACTAGTTTGAGGAAGCTAGCTGTATTAATGAAAATTTCACTGGCCACTTTTCAAAAGCATTTACAGAAGGCTGAATCTAAAGTAATTCCTGATACTTTATCTTTCTTAAAATAGACATACATGTTCGCTATAAAATTTAATTCTTAATATATTATAATTATTTCTAGAGGTGATTAAAAGGAAAGTAAAATGGATAATTTATTAGACAAAATAAAGGCAATTTTGAAAGATTCATGTATTATTTTGGTTGATCAGTATAGATTACAATATAAAAAACCTGTAGGTTTCTTGAGTGGAGATGAATATATTAATTATAGGTTTAATATCGCTCCAAAAAATGGATTTGATATTATTGATTCGGAAAGTATTTCATGCCTGAATAAATTGTTGTATAAAATCTTTCATGATTTTACAAAACCTGATTATCAAATGAGATACATTACTCTAAGAGACTGTTCTGGTATGTCTAGTTATGGAGGAATCATTAATAAATTTGAATTATTACCTTGGGATAAAAGAATATTATGCACTGGGAATTTAATAGCAGGAGAACCAGTAGGTATTATTGAAGAGCAGGAGTCATATGAATCAAGAATATTTCCCAGATATGAAGATGAGTTTAATGGAACAAAATTACACAAACAGAGAATTGAATCTAAACATAAATCTGTATTGAGTAGAAGAATTGTTGTTTCTCTTTCACCTTCATTTGGCTACTTAAATATTTTAACAAATGTATGCAACAGACAAAATGAATTATTGGGGAAAATGGGAAATAATGATATTCTACATAAAGAGTATGAAGATTTGGAGACTAAAAAATATGAAATTGGTTTTCCTCAGATAGGAGAGGTTTTTATAGAAAATTACAATAAATATTTTGGGAAATCTAAGTCTTTTTAGCTATGTAAATACTATCTCTTGTTTCTAGAATTTTTACTTTTATTCTTTCTCCAATATTTGAATTACATTCTGTTATAGTTATTGTCCTATTATTTGCTTTACCAATCATCTCATTTTTCATCCATCCAGGCATTATAACTTCAACTGTTAATATATCGCCTCTTTGCATTACTAAAGGTACACGTTTTGATCTTTCTATTTTGAAATCTATTGGACCTAACTTTAGTTTGTAATTATATTTTTTTTCTAACTCTTCTAATTTTTTGTAGAATTTATACCAATTTTGTTCTTTTACCTTTTTGTTCTTTCTTGAGTATCTGTATATTTCATATTTTTGTATACTAATTTTACATTTTAGTTCTTTTGCAAATTCAATTAATTTTCCTATTTCTTCATCATTAGCTTTAGGAAGATATACAGGTGTTAAATTTAATTCTATTTTTGATTCATTTATTAATTTACATGTTTCTAATATTCTATTTAAATTATAGTTAGTTGATCCAAATAATTCTTTTGATTGCTCTTGATTTAATGAATGAACTGACAAATTAATTCTGTTTAATCCTGCTTCTTCCAATAATTTTATTTTTTCTTTATTTAATATTGTCCCATTAGACTGCATAGTTACTATATTCATTTCTGGAATTTTTTTAACTTCTTTTATTAATTCTATAATTTTTGGATATGCAGTTGGTTCTCCTACTGAATCTATATTAATTTGATTTACTTGATTGTCTTTTAATTTTATTACTTCTTTTATCCAGTCTACTAAGTAATTAAGCTCGACTTCATAATTATAAGGATGAATTTCAAAAGAATTAGCTGCAGTGCTACAGAACGTGCATTTCATATTACAATATGTTGAAGCTCTAACTTGCAATAGTGATGAACCTCTGTCTATTACACCAATATGGATTAATCCTAAAAGAGGTATGCCTGACTCTTTTGTTATTTTTATTAAGCCTTTTAATTTTGGCTGTTCTTTTAGTATTTTCAATGTTTTCATAAGAGAATTACTTTAGGAAAAATTATAAATTATACTGTTTATGCAGCATTTCTTATTCTATAAGATTTACTTCTTCTGCCTGTTTTTTCCTCAAATTCAGATATTATGACTTCGTGTTCTGCATGCAGATATATTTCCATTAATTCAACTAACAAATTTGTAAAATCCACAATCATTGGGTTGACAGTTCTAAGTGCGCTTAATGCCTCATCACATTCTTCTTTTATTATTCCTTTGCTTTTAATTTGTCCTATGATCTTTTTTATATCGCTTTCTAGCTTTAAGAAGTTCTCAAATATTAAAATAATATTATTTTCATAGCACTTAATTAAAAATTCTTTTGTTTCTTTGTTTATTTCGTTTTCCCCTTCTTCGTATATTAATGTTATTGGTTTGCTTGTATGCCTTGTATTTATAATACTTAGTCTTTCTAATGTTCCATATATTTTTGAAAATTTGTTAACGAAAATGCTATTTAACAAACTGAAATTTAAGATTATCTTATTAAGTTTCAGGTTTAATTCTTCTTTCTCTCTCTCATTATATTGTGCACTTTCTGGAAAAAGATCAATTAATGCATCTGGTTTGAACCTTCTGGGGCGTTCAGGAAGTACATTTCTTAATTTGAATATTTTTAATAAATTTATATATATCTGTATAATTAAATCCAAATTCATTTCTTTTTTTTCTCTAAATAAAAAATCAAATATACCCATAAATATTCAGAATAAGCTTTGTATATAAATTTTTACATTAATATAATAAATAGCATAATAGGTTTTATAAATAGATATTTAATCGGGTTTTTATGTTGTTAGGAAAAATAGTAGGCAAGAGTAGTACTAACCAGTTTTATTTTCTGGTAGAAAGCGGTGCTAAAAAGTTTATGTACGTTAAATCTTTTCATAAAGAAGGCTATGATGTTCTTGCACAGATTGTAGAAATAGAAAAAGAAAAAGGCGTAACTAGGGCTAAATGTAATATTTTGGGCTATAAAGATGGTCAAGGAGTATTAAGAAACTTAAGAACACCACTAGAACCTGATTCTAGTGTTGAATACGCTGATGATGGGTTTGTAAGAAATATTTTGGGGCTAGAAAGTGATAAAAATGGCGCTTTTATAGGTGTTTTGGAAGATAGACCAGGTATTAAAGTTTATTTAGATTTAAATAAAATTATAACTAAGCACTTGGCTGTGCTGGCTAAATCAGGTTCTGGCAAAAGCTTTTTTTGTGGTGTCTTACTGGAAGAAATATTAGAGAGGAAGATTCCAGTTGTTGTTATAGATCCACATGGCGAATATTCAAGTTTGAAATTTCCTTCAGATAATAGAGTTTTATTGAAAAATTTTGGTTTGGATCCTAAAAGTTATATCAAACAGATTCAAGAATACAGTCCTGACATTGAGAAGAATCCAGAAGCTAAAATTTTGAAGTTAAGTGCAAATAACTTAACTGGAAGTGAATTGATGCATTTACTGCCTGCCAAATTAACTTCCAGTCAGATTGGTTTATTGTATGGAGCTTTGATGGACGTTACAAGAGTCTCTGATTTTGATCAGCTAATGTTGGGTTTGCAGTCTGAGGAGAACAATGCTAAATGGTCTTTGATAAGTATTATAGATTATTTGAAAAGACTTAATATATTTTCTGAGTCTGCAACTAGTATAAATGAAATTATTAATATAGGAAAATGTAGCATAATTAATCTTAGAGGAATACCACAGGAGTTACAAGAAATAATTGTTTATAAACTGGTTTCAGATTTATTTAATGCCAGAAAACAAGGCATTGTTCCTCCTTTTTTCTTGGTTATTGAAGAATCGCATAATTATGCACCTGAGAGAAATTATGGAGAAGTAAAAAGTTCCTCTATATTGAGACAAGTTATTGCTGAGGGCAGAAAATTTGGTCTTGGTGTGGCTGTTGTATCACAAAGGCCTGCACGTGTTGAGAAGACCATATTAAGTCAGTGCAGCACACAGGTAATATTTAAGATAACAAATCCCAATGATTTAAAATCAATAAGTAGTTCTGTGGAAGGCATAACTTCTGAAACAGAAAATGAGATTGTTAATTTACACGTAGGAACTGCAATGGTAATTGGAGTTACAGATATGCCTTTGTTTGTTGATGTAAGGCCTAGAAGAACAAAGCATGGGGGAGAAAGTATTGACGTTGTTGGAACATTTGCAGATGCTAAATTGGAATTAACTCCAACAAGTTTTGATTCTTTAATTAGTTCTGGTAATATAAATGGCACTAAAGAAGTAATGAGCATGATAAAGCCTAAGCTAACAAAAAATGAAATAATTTCTTTAGTTAATAAGAAGGTCAATAGTTTGAAGGCTGTTTTAGTACCTTGCCATATGTTTGCTTGCATTAAAGATAAGTCTGAGTTTAATATTCTTGTCAATCTGAATAATGGGCATGTTGTTACTGATCTGGAAAGAGGCATTGGTAAATCTTTGATTTTGAATCTGGATAAATTATCTGAGAAAGAAAATAGAGTTTTAACTACTTGTAAAAATCTGGGTAAAGGTATTACTCCTGCTGATGTTTTTCAAAATTCAGGCATAATGTTTTCTGAAGCTTTTGACATTATGAATAATCTAGTTAAGAAGGGATTTTTAATTTCTAAGGATAAGATTTATTCATTATCTGAGTCCCTAAGTGCTTTATTAAACTTAAATGAATTAGCTTGCTATGAGAAAAATGAATTTCTTCCTTTTGAGTTTGATGAGAAATTAGAAGTAAAGCATAAAATAGGTGATATTTCTAGTATATTGAAGAAATTTGTTGAGATTAAGAATTCTAAAGAATGTAATTTAGTTAAGTATGATATTGAGTATTAATAGCGTAAGTTATTTAAGCTTCTTTTAATTTTTTATATTATGGGAGGATTAATAGTTTCTAAAACTAATGTAAAAGTAGATGGTTCTATTATCTTTTTGGCTGGGCCAATAAGGGGTGCACCAAATTGGCAAGATTTAGCAGTTCAATTTTTATTGTTAAGAAACTCAGAATTATTTGTTGCTTCTCCACGTTGGGAAGTTGGAGAATCAGTTGCAAAATATGTTTTACCAGGGAATCAAGAATATTTTTCTAGAGCCCGAGCTTGGGAAAGACATTATTTTGATTTAGCTTCGAAAACTGGCGCTGTAATGTTTTGGTTACCAGGAGAAGCAAATCATGATTGTCAAAAAGTTTATGGTGCAATGACTAGATTTGAATTAGGACAGGCTTTTACTTCTTATAGAATTGATAGATCTTTGAGATTTTGTTTTGGTACTGATGGCAAATTTCCAGAAATTCACACTATAAAGTATGATTTGTCTCAAGATGCTTCTGATAAAATTCTTTTTGAAAGTTTGGAAGAAACTTGCTTAGAAGCTATTCGATTAACAAAATAATAATATCAATTTTCCTTCTTGAAATGAGGATAAGTTTCCGGTTCCATGAAAACTTTATTTATTTTAATTACTAAGCCCTTTTCGTTTTTCATAATTTCTTCTGATGTCATTAATGCATTTCCTATCGCTATTAATTCATCCTTTAATGAAGTAATTGCTACTAAGTCTTCTCTTTCAATATTTGAATGTAATTTTGATATTCCAGGAATACTGAGATTAGCTCCATGACATATTGTGTCTACAGCAGAGTCTACTATACAGATTTTTGCTAAATGCTGCACTGCAAATTCTATAGGCTTTATTATTTTTCTTAATTCCTTTTCATTTCCTTCTTCATATAGAGAGAAACTATCTTTTATGTCCTGTAGTGAAGACCATTCTTTGTCATTAAATGGACCGGCTTTTGTTCTTACTAATTGTTGCATATGTGCATTAGTTCCTAAGGCTTTCCCCCAGTTTACGCACAGCGTTCTTATGTAAGTACCTGCTTGACAGCCAACCTTAAATAAAACATCTTGATTCTTAATTTCTAGAATTTCTAAGTAATAAATTTCTCTTTCTCTTAATTGCCTTTTTACTGCAGATTTTACTGGAGGTAATTGTATTATTTTTCCTATAAATTCTTTAGAGCTTTTATGAATTTTTGATTGTGGTATTTGGGAATGAATATGCATTAAGCAAATATATTCTTTACCTGCTTTTAATAATGCTTCCATTATTTTTGTAGCTTTACCTAATGATATTGGTAGAACTCCAGTCACACCAGGATCTAAAGTACCACCATGTCCAACTTTTTCTAACTTCAATATTTTTTTTACATAATCTGCTACTTGATGAGAGCTAGGACCATCTAATTTATTTAAGCAAATTACTCCATAGTTTAGTAATTCTTTAATTGTTCTTTGCTCTGGTCTTTTTCCATAAGCTTCATTTGTAGAAGATTCTTTTTTCACTAAAATTTCTCTTTGTATTTCTTCAAATGGTAGTTTGTTCATTTTATTTTAGTCAGTTTACAAATATAACCAATTCCAAATTTTTTTATTTCTAACGGCTTTAATTTACATTTATTAAATATTTCAATAAGTTCTTCTTTTGAAAATTGTTCTGACATGTTATCTCCTTCAACTTCTTGATCAAATAATATAGTTGTCCCTTTTATTTCTTTAATTGGAGTTTTAATCTTCTTGTACAATTTCATTCTTTCTTCAAAAGCATTTTCTGAATAAACGCTTATTATAATTAGCCCTTTGTTTTTTACAACCCTTTTCATTTCATCTAAAACTTTAAATTTATAATTGCCGAAGTTAGCAAATGTTCCTATACATAATACAAAATCAAAGTAATTATTTTCAAAATGAATATTTCTTGCATCTGCTAATAGAAATTTTATTTCTGGATAACGCTTAAAAAGTTTTTTTGCATCTTTAATTGCTTTTTCTTCATTGTCTATACCAACTAAGTTTTTAGTCTTTTTAATTAAGTCAATAAATATTCTTCCATTGCCACATCCAACTTCCAATACTTTAGAGTCTTTAGTTATAGATTTATTTAGATATTTTTTTTCTTCATTAAACCATTTTTTATAAGATTCCGGTATGTCTTTTAATACTTTTTCCCAGAATGATATATTTTTCATAGTCATTTTTTAAAGCTACTTTCTCCCCAGATTATCTTTAAAGAATTTGATTGTTTTATATCTAGTTGAGCACAATATAACATTAATTTTCCGAAATGTAGTTGTTCATGCTGCATTAACCATGAAATACAACTTAATTTACTTGTTTTATTTCCAAAGAATTTTATTTCCTTTATTTTATTATCTTTTATTATTTTTTCAATTGATTTATTTGTTTTTTCTAATTCTTTAATTATTTGTTCTTTACTAAATTTTTCAGCTTCTTCATTGGAAGTTGCTTTAGTATTTTTATTGATATTATTATTTTTGAATCCATTAATGTACATTTCTCTTGTTGTTAATAAACAAGCAAATTCCCATGCAAATGACTTAAATCTATTTTTGAATGGTTTAGAAAAGTATACATTATTTGGAGTATTTTTTAATATTTCAATTGTTATTTTATTACACCATCTCCAATTTTCAAGAAAATCTTTTTCTTCCATAAAAATTTCCTAGTATTATTTAATATAAAAACTTATAGAATTAAGGTTTAGCTTGCTTAGCGCCTTTTTTACCTGTGCTTCCAACAACTCTTCCTTTTTTAGATTTGTTTTCTATATCTTTTTCTGGTTGTTTAATTTCAGCGTTAGGAGTTTCTATAGGCTCGTAATGGTGTTCTTTTTTCTCTTTTAATTTTTCTTCATGAGATAATTCTTTTATTAATTCTTTTTCCTGTTCTTTCTTTTGTTCTTCTTTTGCTGTTTTTTCTTCTTTTTTCTCTTCTTTAGGCTTAACTTTTTCAAATTTAAACTCTGGAAGCTCTACATAAGCAGTTCCTTCTTCTACTGTTGCTTTAACTTTTACTTTTGACGGTGGGTTTCTTTTTCCACGCTCCCAAATTTTTAAGTTTAAGTGAGGACCAATCTTAACTTCTTTGACTTTCAAATGTTGCATGATAAATTCTTTTACAGCAGTAACTGCTTTCTTAGCTCTTCTGTATTTTGGTTTCTTTAGAAATTCCTTTCTTAAGCCAATTGTGAATATTTTTTCTTCTGTCATTTTTTATGCTTTAGTTTTTGTTTTTCTCCAGCTTCTTTTCTTTGCTGTGTATCTTGAAGGATGAATTTTTCTTAATCCTTTGTTTAATTTTGGAATTAGCCAGAGAGGTGCCCATCTAGTTTGTTTTCCTTTCTTTGCCAAGCGTAGTTTTTTTGCCTTTGGTTTGTAACGGCTCATTTTTATTTCCTTATTATTTTTGTTTCTCTTTTTTCTGGTTCTAATCTCATTAATATATCCTTGAATTGTTCATCAGTTATTTTTTCTTTTATTTGGTTTTGCGACCCAAGATGTGCAATTAATACCATAGCCTGAAGCGCTTTTTGTTGATGAGCACTTTTTAATCTGCCATAGCGTTCTATTGCTTCTTGAGTCATAAATTTTTTAGCCATAGATTCAATTTCTAAGATTTTTTCTTGAATCTTTTTTTGTTCTTCTACCTCACTGCTCATTTTTTATTATTACAGAGTTTTTGTCTACTAAGGATCTTCCTTTTGGTGATATTACTCTTCCTTTGTTTAAACCTTCTTTCTTGTATATTGTTAAGCTTGCTTTGTCAAGTTGTTGAAGTATATTTCTTATTATCTTTCCAGAAGCCCTGAAAAATTTTTCTGGATTGTGGCCTCTTCTTTTTTTTGATCCGTATTTAACTCTTAGTTTTGATACACCAATAGGTCCTTTTTTGTATATAGTAATTAGAAGAGATGCTGCTCTTTTGTAAAACCAGTCTAATTCTGCTGGCGGCCTTGCTTTTGCCGAGCCTGTCTTAACAAATTTAGACCATTCTGGGTCTTTAATGTGGGATTTTAAACTATCACTAAGTTTTTCTATAGATTTTTGTATATCTGCATCGTATATTGTTGCCATTGTCAGCTCCTTACGGAGTTAAGTGGATTATTTTTATAATCCATCAGATTTTTGATTTTCTTGGTATTTTAGTATTGTTTAAAAAGATTTCTATGGCTTGCATAACTATTTTTCTGTAGAGA
Organism: Candidatus Woesearchaeota archaeon; assembly: GCA_018302765.1. Taxonomy (GTDB): domain Archaea; phylum Nanobdellota; class Nanobdellia; order SCGC-AAA011-G17; family GW2011-AR18; genus JACPCE01. The sequence goes on along the minus strand of JAGVZG010000024.1, from coordinate 19,563 downwards.
AATTTATTTAAACTTATGACTAGTTTTTGTTGCTATGGGGTTTTTAGACACTATCAAAAATAGATTTATATATTCTAACAATAGAATTAATGAGGAAGAAATTCATAGTTATTTGAGATCTTCAAAGGATAGTTTAAAATCAGCTTATGAAAACATTGGAAAATTTTTGGAAGCTATGAGGGATTTTCAGCCAGCTAGAAGGCACGAACCTTTGTATTATGAACAAGTTAAAGAAAGGCTTGTTAGCATGAGGTCTGGTATCAATAAAGGAATTATATTTATTGATGAACGCATGAATAATACTATCAATACGTTAAATGCAATTAAGAATCCTGATCAGCTTAGAGATTTGATTTCTGGATGGACAAAAAACATACAGGCTAATGACGAGAAGGTTTATGACATATTAAAAATACTTCAGATTGAGATGTGGGGAGATGATAAAATTAAGAGAGGATTTCCTGTTCCAATGAACAAAGATATGGTTTGTGGTTACTTGATAAATGCTGTTAATTATTTGTATCAAGCCAGAAGTAATTTAGATAGTTATATTTCTTATAGCAGTATGACAAATGCTGCTTAAACTAAATCTTTTTATTATAGTATTATTTTTAAAAATTTAATGATTGAATATGTAAGATTTGATAAAATTAATGATACAGTTAGAAATATTCTTGGCTGGAAAGAAGACTATAATATTATATTAACTATAAAATTAATTGAGAATGAAGGTATTATAAGTGGTGCAATTAGAACAATTTCAGTTAAAGAGATAACAAGCTCTAATATTTTTATTGATATTAAGCGTTTAATTCTTTCTGAACTTAATACTATTATTGATAATATTGGAATTGATGTTAGGAATATATATGCACTAGATTCGGTAGAGTTTGAGATTGCAAGGTTTTTAGAAGGAAGCAATCAAATTGAAGTTATTAAAAGAGGGGTTTTGGGTAAGTCTTTGTTTGTTAAAATGGAATGTTTGCTTGGAGAATTAGTGCGTAGAAAGAACTTTGCAGTTTTGTTTGAAGTTGAAATTAAAGGTGGTAAACCTTTTGTTGCTAGTGTAGAAGATCCAAAGAATTGGATAATATTACCTAGAAATGACAAAGTAGGAAATTCTTCTTATCCTAGTTTGCTTGTTTCAATAAAAAGAGAATACTCAGATAAAACTTGGGAGGAATGTCAGAAATTATTGCATGAAAATAATGAGTTTATGCTTACAATAAGACAATTTGTTGATTTTTTGAATTTATTAAAATCTGAAGAAGTTTTTTATGCAGATGGAGAAATAGTTAGTAAGAGTGTGGCAGTTAAAATATTAAATGAAATAATGAAAGTCAAATCTCCATGGAGAGCTGAATGGCTTGATGCAAAGTTTGTTGACAGAAAAGGAAAGCTTTGCATTGATTATCATAAAATAAATGATAATGGAGATATAATAGAAATTATAGAACCTTTGCAAGATTGCTTGATGGATAATAAACTTCCTGGAATAAGCTTAGATTCTTGGCTGGAAGAGGCGACTGATCAAGGTCTTCCCTTAAAAAATATTGGAAATGGGAATTTATATTATTGGAAACCCATAATAACAGCCGTCTCTAGGTTCTTGGCTAATTCTGATAGAGTTAGCATGAACTGCAATAGAGATACGAGCGGCTCGGACTCCAAGCAAGGTGTTCGTCGAGCAAAAATTATGAAGTAATTATTTCTTTAATATTATAACATTACTCCTTCCTTTCTTTATTTTTTCTATTTTTCCTTTTGATTCAAGTTCTGTTAAAACTAGACTTATTTTTGCTTCTGAATATGGGAGCAATTTTCTTAGTTCTTTCTGTGTTGTTCTTCCATTTTCTCTTTTTATAATTTCTAATATTTTTTCTTTAAGATCATCTGTTATTTCTTCTATATCTTGAATTGGTTTTCTCTTTTTATAGTAAATTATTCCAGCTATAACAATTATTAGAATAAAAGTTAAAACCAACCATAAATAATTATTTGTTTCTGATATCTCAATATCGTCATTAACAATATCCAGATTTGTATCATTTGATAACTCTTCTTCCTCGCTTATGTCTATAAAGCTTATCAGATCTAAATTATAAGTACCTTCTTCCTTTATAGTTATGTTTTCTGTTGCTATAAGTTTGTTTTCTATTGTTTTTGCTGTTATTGTATAACTGCCTTTTGCTAAATTAAATGAGTAAGAACCTATTTTTGCTATCTCTCTTTGTGTAGGTATTGTGTTGACTTCTACTATTACATTGTTTATTTTTTCCAAAGAAAAATCATATACTGTTCCTGTTATTGTTGCTGCGTTTGCTGCAGTAACTAAAATTAATGACAAAAGCAATAATAATATAGTTTTTTTCATTTTTACTTTTTTTAGGCCAAAGAAACTTAAATATCTTTCTAAATCTGAAAATAAGGAAAAATAAAGCTTTGTAAAGTTTTAATCCTTCTTATAAACTTTTAAATTTAGCATTTTGAAAGTATATTTATAAAGAAACTTTGTCTTTGTTATTGTATTATACAATAAAAATTAAGTTTAGTAAATAAGTATGGAGGTAAAAAATGAAAAAGATAATGGCATTAGTTGTTTTGACTTTATTTTTGGTTAGTTTAGTCCCTGTATTTGCTGGTAAAAGTGGCGATGATAATAAGCGAACGAGCGGGCCAGATGTAAGAGGGGTAAGCGAGTTCGGAAGAGATGCAAGTTCTATACAGAAAATGAAAGAAGATACGAAGAATAGGCATGAATTATTAAGAGAAAGGTTTGTGCAGGCAAAAGATAAGTTTGTGGAATCTAGGAAAGATTTCTTAAGTTCTAAAATGACTCTTAGAGGCAAGCATAATGAACTTAAGTTAAAATGCAAAGATAATGAAAGTACTGAAGACTGCATGAAAATGAAGAAAGATTTCTTAGAAAAAGAAGCTAAATCTTATTTAGTGCGTTCTTTGAACGTAGTAGAAGATGTATTAAACAAGAGAAAAGCTAAATTAGAAGAGGAAATAGCTAGTGCTGAAGCTCAGTCGCAAGATGCAACTGATTTGGAAGCTAATATAGAAGAAGTTAATGCACAGCTTAAAGTTATTAGTGATTTAAAAGCTAAACTAGATGCTGCAACAACTAAAGAAGAGGTTAAAGCATTAACAAAGGAAATTAAAACCACTTGGAAAGGCATAAAGTCTGATTTAGAAGGATCTAGAGGAACAATAATGACTCATAAATTTGCATTTGCTGTTAGCAGATCAAAGTCATTAGAAGCTAAATTAGATAGAGTCTTGGAAAAACTAAAGAGTGAAGGTAAAGATGTATCTTCAGTACAACCAAAGGTAGACAGTTTCAAAGCGCATATAGCTAGGGCTAAAGAACTTATAGAACAAGCTAGAACTAAGTTTGCTGACAAATCAGAAACTAGTGTAAAACAAGGGCATGAATTACTAGTGCAAGCGCATCAGGAATTAAAATTAGCACATAGTGACCTTAAGGAAATAGTCGCAAGTTTTAGGGCTAAAGGCGGCGCTAAAGTTACTGAGGAATTAGAGGTATCTGAGACAGATGTTAGTGCAACAACTAGTACTGATACTACAAGTAGTTCAGATACAAGTACTAGCGATACACAAACAACGGCTGTTACAGGAGCAGTTACTGTTGATTTGTCTTCTAGCGAGTCAGATAATACTGTGTCTACAGAAGTAACCACATCTACAGAGACTACAACATATTCGACTTCGACTGCATCAGCAGGCTGTCCTTTTACAGAACCTACTGCAACATGCGGAACAAGTTTAGATAGTGTTGAGACATCATCAGACACTGTGCCTGGTGTAGAAGAGGACACTGCGTAAATTTAATATATTGGTAATGTGGTGAATTGATATGACGCAGATTAAAAATTTTTTATTTTTATCTTTGTTTTTATTAGTAGTATTAACTGCATGCACTAGCCAAACTGAAACCAAAGAAGCTAAGCTAGACACTTCTCAAGTTAGTACGCCGATAGACAATGATATTAATAATATAGACACAGAAAACAGTGATCTAAATGACAATGACTTAGAAGGCTTGGACGATGATCTGAGCGCTATAGACAGTATTTAGATTTTTCTCTTCTTTTTTTAAATTTACAAACTTTTCAGTGAAATTTGTTAATTCAAAACCTTTAAATAGAAATTTAATTAGAAAACATTTATGCAATCAAAAAAAGGTGCAATTGAACTTTCTATGACTACAATAATAGTTATAGTAATAGGGGTTACTCTTTTAATTTTGGGTTTGGTTTTCGTGAGAAATATTTTTAGTAAGACTGAGCAGTTGGGACTACAGGCCTTTGAGCAGGCTGAAAAAGAAATACAGCAAAGAATTGGTGCAACTGATAGGATTTATGTTAGTGGTGGTTTAACTTGGACAATAGAACCAGGAAAACCATTAGGACGTCTTGTTGCTATTCAGAATTTTGATGAGAATTTAGAGTCAAGTGCAGATTTTAAAGTTGAAATTAAACCGACTGACGGTAAAGGCAAAGAAGAATGGTTTAAGATATCACAGCCAGGAAAAATTAAAGCAGGAAACAGAGCAACTGTTCCAATAGAAGTAAGACTGCCGACTGGATTGCCTCCCGGCAGTAGCTATGCATTTATAATTAGAGTAGGCAAAGGAAGCGAAGAGTATTCTTCTCAGTCAATAATAGTTTCTATAAAAGAATGACTTAGTAAATGTTTTAATTAATTTTTATGATATGGGCCTGGTGGGATTTGAACCCACGACACTACGGTCTTCAGCCGTATGCTCTCCATAACCGAAATTTTTCCTCAGGTTGAGCTACAGGCCCGTTTAAAATTTTAATTTGTAGTATATTCTTAAATCTTTTGTATGTGAAACGCAATTAATGGAAAGCTTTTAATAATTAGTTTCTTGTATTTTTTTATGAACTCGAATGATGTTTATAATTATAAAGTTATAGAAACTAAATGGAGAAAGTTTTGGGAATCTAAAGGAGTCTATAAGTTTAATGCTAAATCAAAATCTAAGCCCTTTGTAGTTGATACTCCACCTCCAACCGTTTCTGGCAAGATGCATATAGGACATGCTTTTAGTTATTCTCAGCAAGATTTTATTGTCAGATACCACAGGATGAAAGGAGAAGGTGTTTTTTATCCATTTGGTACAGACGATAATGGTTTGCCTACAGAAAGATTAGTTGAAAGACTAAAGAATGTTAAATCTACTAAAATGAGCAGGCAGGATTTTGTTAAGCTATGCGAAAAAACAATTAAGGAAATTAAAGATGATTTTATAAATGATTGGAAGGTAATAGGTATGAGTTGTGATTTTTCTAATGCTTATTCTACTATAGATAAACATTGCAGAAGAACTTCTCAGAAATCTTTTATTGATTTATTTAAAAAAAATTTAGTTTATCAAAGAGAAGCGCCGACAATGTGGTGTGTTCATTGTCAGACTGCAATTGCGCAGGCAGATTTAGAGGACAAAGAACTAGACTCTACTTTTAATGATGTTAACTTTAAATTGGAAGATGATAGCAAGATAGTTATAGCAACTACAAGGCCTGAATTACTCGGAGCTTGTGTTTGTGTTTATGTTCACCCAGATGACAAAAGATACAAAAGGTATGTTGGGAAAAAAGCAATAGTTCCTTTGTTCAATTATAATGTTCCTATATTTGCTGATGAGTCTGCCAATCCTGAGAAAGGAACTGGAATGTTAATGATTTGTAGTTATGGTGATAAGTACGATGTGGAAGCAATAAAGAAAAGAAAATTGGAGCCTAGAGTGATTTTTACTAGAGATGGTAAATTAAATGGGCTTGCTGGCAAGTATGAAGGCTTGAACATAAAGGAAGCTAGAAAGGAAATATTAAATGACTTAGAAAAAGAGAATTTATTAGTTTCTAAGAAACCCATAAAACACATAGTTAATGTTCATGAGAGATGCGGAATTGAGGTAGAATTTCTAAGCACAAAACAGTGGTTCATTAAAGTTTTAGACAATAAAAAAAAGTTTGTGGATGCAGGCAGAAAAATAAAATGGCATCCAGAGTTTATGAAGTTAAGATATGAACATTGGATTGAAGGACTGCAATGGGATTGGTGCATAAGCAGGCAGAGGCATTTTGGAATTTCTTTTCCAGTTTGGAATTGTAAGAAATGCGGAAGTGTTATTGTTGCTGAAGAAAATAATTTACCTGTTGATCCTTTAGTTGATAAGCCTAAGAAAAAATGCAAATGCAGTTCTAGCAGCTTTGAAGGAGAAAATGACGTTATGGATACATGGGCAACTTCCAGTGTTACTCCACAAATAATTTTGAATTGGGCAAAGGATGGTGTTTATGATTTAGAATTTAAGAAGTTATATCCTTGCAGTTTAAGGCCTCAGGCTCATGATATAATTAGGACATGGGCTTTTTATACAGTAGTTAAAGGTATTTATCACAATGATGAAGTGCCTTGGAAAAATATTGTTATTTCTGGTCATGTTTTAGATCCTAAGGGCGAGGCAATGCATAAATCCAAGGGCAATGTAATTGAACCTGCACAAGTTTTAGATAAATTCTCTGCAGACGCTCTTAGGTTTTGGGCAGCAGGTTCTAAATTGGGAGATGATCTAAGGTATTTGGAGAAGGATTTATTAACTGGGCAAAGAACAATAAATAAACTTTGGAATGCCTACAAGTTTTGCAAATCTCATTTTGGTAATTATAAATTAAAAAAAGTAGAACTTGAGATTATTGATCAATGGATATTACATAAATTAGAGAATACTATTAAAGTATGCACTGAAAGTTTTGAATCTTACGAGTACAGCAAAGCTAAATGTGCAATAGAATTATTTTTCTGGAAGGATTTTTGTGATAATTATTTAGAGTTTATTAAATACAGGCTGTATTCAGAAAAATTAACTAAAGGCAAAGAGAGTGCCTTGTACACATTACATATTTGCTTTTTGAACATAATAAAATTGTTTGCACCAATCATGCCTTATGTTACAGAGGAGATTTATCAAAATATGTTTATAAATATTGAGAATAAAGAAAGTGTTCATATTAGTAACTGGCCTGTTTTGAAGTTTAAGTTAGATGAGAGATTTGTTGAGGTAGGAGATGAATTTGTTAGAGTTATAGGCTTTGTCAGACAGGAAAAAGCTAAAAATTTAAAGTCTCTTAAAGAGCCAATTAAGGTATTGACAGTTGATAATCTTATTTTAAACAATGTTGAAAATGACCTTAAAGCAGTAATTCAGGCAGAAAAAATAGAGTATGGAAAAGAACTTAAGGTTGAGTTTTAGTTTATATTTTGGCGAGGTAAGTAATGCTAGATACAAAACAACAGTATAAACTTAGGAAATTTGTCAATGAGTTAAAGCAATATAGAGGACGACATACAGAATTTGTCAGCGTATATATTCCTGCTGGCTATGATATAATTAAAATTATACAACATCTAGCTCAGGAACAAGGGACTGCTTCTAATATTAAAGACAAGACAACAAGATTAAATGTGCAAGATTCTCTGGAAAGAATGATAAGGCATTTGAGACTGTATAGCAAGACTCCTGAAAATGGATTAGCTGCTTTTGCTGGAAATATTGCTAGCCAAGAGGGAAAACAAGATATTAAGATTTGGAGTATTGAACCTCCTGTTCCTGTGAATGTTAGAATGTATAGATGCGATCAGACTTTTGTTTTAGGTCCTTTAGAAGAAATGATGCAGATTAATGAAATTTATGGCTTGATTGTTATGGATAACAGAGAATCTACAATTGGATTTTTGAGAGGGAAAAGTATTCAGGTTGTTAGAGATTTTACTTCTTCAGTTCCTGGAAAGGTTAAGGTTGGAGGCTGGTGTTTGGATCCTGAAAGTTTAGTTTATTTAGATGATGGTAGAATTGTTCCTATTAAAGAAGTAAGTAAAAATAATATAGTCAGTGGTTTTAATTTTGAGAATACTTTAATTAATAATTCAAAAGTTTTAGGATCTTCTATAACTAAACACAAAAAAATATTGAAAATTATTACTGGATATCCAAGACTAGAAATTGATTCTTCTTCAAATCATACTTTCTTTGTATGGAATAAAGGTAAAATAAGTGAAAAAACAGCTTCTGAATTAAAAATTGATGAAGACTTTTTATTAATGCCTGAAAAAATAGATTTTAATGGAGAACTACAAAGATTAAATTATAAAGGCGATAACAGCACTAAATTGCCTGTAATTCTTACAGAAGATTTAGCAAGATTTGTCGGTTATATGATTGGGGATGGAAGTTATGATAAAGATAATAGGATTGAACTTGTTGAACAAAGAGAAGATGTTGCTAGATACTATGAATCTTTAACTTATAATATATTTGGTAAAAAACCTTCTTTTAGATATAGGAATGATAAGCATTATTATGAAATAAGACTTAATAGCAGAAATATTGTTAGGTTTGTTAAAAATCAATTCCCAGAAAAGAAATACTGTGAGACTTCTTTAGTTCCGACAAAAATTATGTTATCTAAGAATGAAGTTGTTGCTTCTTTTTTGAAGGGTATTTATGATGCTGAAGCTTATCCTGTAAAAGATGAAGTTGGAATTGCAATGAAGAATAAATCTTTAGTTAATCAGGTAAGGTTATTATTGTTAAGGTTTAGTATTATAGGTTCTTTTTGCTATGCTGGACGTGGCAAATGGGTAATTAGAATTACTGATAAAGAATCTTTGATTAATTTTAAAAATTATATTGGTTTTGTTGCTGAAGATAAAATTGTTAAATTGAATAAGTTAATAGAATTAACAACAGAGAGAAACAATATTAGACAGGTTACTCCCTCTGGAAAATGGATTAGAGGATTAATAGAGCAATTTGGTTATTTAAAACAAGATTTTAAATCCGCATCAATGTTTTTATGTAATAAGAGAGCAATGAGTAAAGGAGTATTTGGACGTGTTTTCTTAAATAGGCTAAAAACTGAAGTTGAACTATATGAAGAATTAAAGAAAGTTGTAGATTATCCTTTAATACCAATTAAGATAAAGAAGATTCAGGTTATTGAAGGAGAAAATGAGTTAATTGATATTAGTGTTCAAGGTAAGAATTTCTTTGCTAATGGTATTTTAGTTCACAATAGTCAGCAACGTTACGCAAGATTAAGAGAAGAAGCTGCAAATGAATTTTACAAAAGAATTGCTGAAGTTGCTAATATAGAATTTGCTGCTGTAGGCAAAGATTTGAAAGGTATTTTAATTGGTGGGCCTGGGCCTACTAAGGAAACTTTTGCAAATGGAGATTATTTGCACAATGAACTAAAGAAGAAAATTGTTGCGATAAAAGATATTACTTATACTGATGAGCAAGGCCTTCATGAGTTAGTAGAGAAATCACATGACACTCTAGCTGAAGCTGAAATTATAAAGGAGAAGGAAATTTTAAATGAATTTTTTACTTTGCTATCAACAAATTCTGATAAAGTTCTTTATGGAGCTGATGATATTATAAAGGCCTTAGACTATGGCGCTGTTGATAGAATATTAATATCAGAAGCTTTTCCTAGAATAGATGAGTTTGAGGAAAAAGCTAATGCTGTCGGAACCAAGGTTTTTATTGTTAGTGTAGAAACAAAGGAAGGTGTGCAATTAAGGGATTTGGGTGGTGTTGGGGCTATATTGAGGTACGCTATTAATCTTTAATTTATTTTTATACTAAGTGTGCCGCAAGCCTTTTAAATCATTACAGGTGTTTAACATTTATGCAAGAAGACAAGAATAAAGTAGAGACAGTTTTATTTACTATAGGTAGGTTTATAGAGCTAGAAGAATTAGGCAAACTCTGCGGCATGGGAAGTATTGGATATTTAAAAGATGTTCTTCAGGAGTTAAAAAAAGATTATGATGTCAGGAGTTCAGCCTTAGAAATAGTAGAACAGGGTGAGAGATGGAAATTAAACATCAAGAGAAATTACTTGTATTTAACTGAAAATTTGCTGACAGATTCTGAACTAGACAGACCAACTCAGGAAACTTTAGCAATTATTGCTTATAAAAATCCTGTTTCTCAAAGCGAGATAATAAAAATAAGGGGAAACGGTGCTTATGACCATGTAAAATTACTAAAGGAATTTGGGTTTATAGTAAGTGAGCCAATGGGAAGAACAAGAATATTAAAGCTGACTACTAAATTTTATGATTATTTTGATGTCGTTGAGAATCAGTTAAGAAGCAAAATTCAGACCATATTTGGAAGCGAGGTTAATACTAATACAAATGATAGCAGTACTCAAACGCAAAATCAAGAATGAGTACATATTACTATTCTTATTGTTTTTATTTGTTCTGAGTTTTAGACTGTATTTTGCTTTTCAGACAGGTCATTTTAATACAGATGATTCTTACTTTCATCTGAGGCATATAGAAAGTATTGTTCATGAGAAAAGTATATTGGTTTATGATGATCTAAGTTATGGTGGGAGGCTTGTGCTTTATCCTCCGTTGTTTCATATTTTGATGGCATTATTAACTTTTGGCTCTATGTTTATGCTTAAATTAATTCCAGAAATTCTAATATCTTGTACTGTTTTTGTTGTTTATATTATAGCTAAGAACATGAGCGGTAACAGTTACGCGGCTTTATTTTCTGCTTTATTGTCTTCGTTTTATCCTATTCTTTTTTTTGAAACACTCAATAATATTTCTGTGTATTCTTTAGTAATACCTGTTTTATTTCTAATGCTTTATTCATTATTGAACCTTGAGAACAAGTTTTATTTATGGTTTTTTATTATTTCTTCATTTATGTTGCCCTTGCTGCATTCTTCTGCGTTGGTATTTGTCGTAGTTATTTTTATTTATTTTTTATTACTAACTGGCGGCGCATTAACAGCAACAAAGTTAAAAAAAGAGGCAGTAGTTTTTTCAATTTTGTTAATGATATTATTGCAGTTTATAATATACAAGAAAGCTTTTTTGGATTATGGAATGAGCGTTTTATGGCAAAATATACCTTCTAATATTCTTAGTGACTCTTTTAGGAAATTGGTTCCTATAGATTTGTTGATTGGAATTGGGTTATTACCTTTAATATTTGGAAGCTTTGGTGTTTATTTATCTGTATTCAGAGAAAAAAGAAAAATTGATTTTATGTTTGTTGCTTTTTCTATTTCTATATTGCTGTTAATTGTATTTAGATTCTTAACAATTTCTCTTGGCTTAATGTTTTTAGGCTTGGCTCTTTCTATTTTTTCATCTGTTTCTCTTAGTAAGGTTTATAGTTATCTGGCTAATTTAAAATTTAAACATATTAGGAATTTATTTACTATTTTACTATTAATTGCTTTTGCTTTTTCTTCTTTTATGCCTTCGCTGTCTGCTGCTAAAGACAGCAATGAAATTGCAAATTCTAAATTTAAGGAAGTTAGTTGGATTAGTATTAATACAAAAGACGTTGATACTGTTGTTTTAGGAAATCTTGGTGAGGGTAATCTTATAGCAGCTATAGGAAACAGGAGAAATGTTGTTGATAGTGATTTTGTTTTAGCTCCTAACCCTGTTGGCAGGGCAAAAGATGTTGAGGTGGTATACACAACTGTCAGTGAGGCAATAGCTACTAGCCTTCTAAGAAAATATGATGTAAAACTTATTTATCTTTCTGACGATACAAAAGATACTTACAAGATAGATAGTTTAAAGTATGCTAAAAGAAGCAAATGCTTTGATTCATTAAGGGGAGGCAGATATTATGTCTTTAAGTGCTAAGATCTATTTTTATTTTTTATTTTTACTTTGCATTATTTCTTTACTTTCACTAATAATAATAAGAGAAAAATTCAGCGATGGATTGCTTATAGGTTCTGACAGCTACAAGAGCTTAAGGTTTGCCAATGAATTTAGCAGTAGTAGCTCCATTAGTTATGATAGTTTAAGTTATGGAGGCAAGCCGTTTATTGAAGAAAAAGCTTGGTATATTTTATTAAGCATTAATCCTGTTTTTCTGTCCAGATTCCTGCCTTTTATTTTTGGACTGCTTTCTTTTATTGTGTTTTATCTTTTAGTTAGTAAGATCAAGCCAGAGATAAAGTTTGTTTCTTCTTTTCTTTTGATTATTTCTCCTGCATTTTTATATTTGTTTTCTACTTCTACTAAATATTCTGCATCTATTTTTTTTATATTGCTTGGATTTTATATGTTTGCCATAGATAGAAAGTTATTTGGTTTTATATCTTTCTTTTTTACAGGCTTCTTTTCAATTTTGTCGCTCTTGGTTGTATTATTTTTATTTTTCTGTTATTGCCTAAAGAAAGAAAAATTTGATGATTTTTATATTATTTTTATTGGTTTTATTTTTGTATTTTTGATTCAATTTTATAGCATATTTACTTTGGGTTTGTCTCAATCTGTTTTAGGTTTTACCAAGTTTAGTTTTTCAGGTTTAATTTCTTTTGTAGTTTTTGGATTCGGAGGGAAGTATGGGTTTGGCTTTTTTATGTTATTTCTCGCTTTTATAGGCATATATAAATACTATAATATTAAACTCAGGTTTTTATTTGTTTATTTGTTTATATTTTTGTTATTGTTTTTGAGTTACTATTTTAATTTCTTACTGTCTTATTTGTCTTTTATTATCGCTTTTTTTGCTGCCTTTGGATTGATGCCTTTTATTTTTGGAGAGTGGAAGGAGAGGTCATTTAAGTTTTTAACACTGCTTGTTATTTTTTGCGGACTTTTATTTTCTTTATTAGTTTTTTATAACCAAGTTTCCAGTTTTGAGCCAACGCCTAGTTTTTTTGAGGGTATAAGATTTTTAGAAGATAAAAATTCTGAAGGAACTGTTCTAGCAGACTACCGTTTTGGAAATTATATAAATTACATTGGCAAAAAAACATTGCTGGATGAAAACTTTTTGTATGCTCCAGAACCAATTGTCAGAAAAAAGGATATTGATTTTTTGTTTAATAACATAGATATAAATCTTACAGTTTCTTTGCTTAACAAACATGATGTTGGTTATATTTTTATAGATAATAGACTTAAGAAGGAAGTATTTAACAATGAAGACAAGGGCTTTATGTTTTTGCTTAAGTACAGCCCTGCTTTATTTTTTAAAGCATTTAATAATACTGAAGTTGATGTTTGGTATAATAGAAATATCAAATCATAACGTAAGATTAATAAGATTTAGTTATAGGTTTTATTGTCATGATATTTGAGATTTATATTTGGGTATTGTCTTTTATATCTGTATTTGTAGCTTTGCTGTGGGTTATAGTTAATTATACTTCTAAAAATTACAAAATTGATAATATTAAATTAAAAGATTTACCTTTTGTTACTGTGGCTGTTCCTGTTTGGAATGAGGAAGATACTATAATTCCAACCTTGAATTCTATATTACACCAGAATTATCCCAAAGATAAAATTGAGATTATAGTTGTTGATGACAAGAGCAGCGATTCTACTTTTGATGTTGTTAAAAAATTTATAAAAAATGGAAATTATTCTAATATAAATTTGATTAGACATAAGCTAAATTTAGGCAAGGCTGGGGCTTTGAATACCGCGCTAAAGATTGCAAGAGGAGGGTTTTTTTGGGTTTATGATGCAGATTCCATATCTTCTAGAAATCTGCTAAAAAACATGATTACAAGATTTTTTGAGCAAGGAAATTCTGATGTTGCTGCAGTTGTAGCTATTACACTGATAAAAAATAAAGGCAATTGGATTGCGAAGATGCAGAGACTGGAGTATATAATGGCAGCATTTGTAAGGAAATTATTAGGGTCAGTTGATACGTTACATATTACAAATGCCCTTAGTTTGTTTAGAACGAAAGTTATTAGGAATTTAGGAGGATACGACACTGGCAATCTAACTGAAGATCTTGAGATTGCTCTGAAATTAAGATACAACGGCTATAGAATTGTTATGTGTGAGAATGGCAACTTCCATACCAATGTGCCTGAGACAATGAGAAAGATGTGGATGCAGAGAGTAAGATGGTTTAGGGGTTTTATACACAATAACATCAAGTACAGGAAATTTATATTCAATAAGAATTTTGGTTTATTAGGTTTATTTCAAATTCCAATAGAAGTGTTTTTTTTATTGATTGTGTTTATTTCAGTTATAGTATTTAGTTATCATTTTTTAGACATTTTAATAGACTTTATATTTGAGATTTACATAAAAAGATTTGGCATATTTGATTTTACTTATCCAGGAATTCAACAGCTTATTTTAAATACAAATTTTAAGCTTTTATTTCCCTCTACAGTTGTCTTAATTCTTGGTCTATATTTGTATTTATCTGCCCATGATTACGTTGGAGAGAAGTGGAGGTTTTATATACCTTCATTATTATATTTATTTGTTTATCCAATATTTAGAAGCATGCAGTGGGTTCATGCTTTAGTATTGGAATTATTTAGGGCTGAGAGAAAATGGTAAATGTATTCAGGAAAATAATGCTGTTTACTGCACTTTTGTTAGCTTTAGTTATATTTGTTGCTGGTTTATATGCTGGATTTTTGCTGGATAGTTATAGGATTGGCAATGCTGATAATTCTTTGTTGAACAAGCAATTGGATGTTGATAGTTTTGTTATTGAAAAAGATTTTTTTGAAACTTTTGGAGCTAAAGATTGTAGTTTATTATTAAATAGGGTTCAGGCTTTAGGTGGGGATTTAGCTGACATAGGTAATACTCTTGCAAGATATGACGCGAAGAGCATATCTCATGGAGATTACTATGAAGTCCTTAAAAGAAAATACTTTTTGTTTGAAATCAAGACTTATACTTTGAAGAGACAAATGATTGATATTTGCCCGGATGATGAGTCCAATATAATTTTGTTTTTTTACAATGTTGAGAACAATCAATATTCATTGAACCAAGGTTATGTTTTAGACAATATAGTTAAAAAATACAAAAATACTGTTGTATTGTCTTTTGACAAGGACTTTAATGATACTGCCCTAAGGTCTTTTGTAAGTTATTACAATGTTACTACAGCTCCAACAATAGTAGTAAATTTTCATAAGAAGTTTGAAGGATATACTCCTGAATATTTAATTACTCAGAATCTTAAGGAATAACTAGGTATTTTTGGCATTAATAATTTTTATAAACATCTTGATATTTTTAATCTCATGGTTAATTGTGAGCTTTGTGGAAGTGAAAGTGTTTTATTTTCTGCTTTTGTTGAAGGAATTAAATTAAGAGTTTGCTCCAACTGCAAGAAATTTGGGAAGGTTATTGAAGAACCTATTGTTAAGAAACATGAAAGGATTATTAATATAAAGAATGAAGTTGTTGATTGCATTACAGATGATTTTAGTGTAATTGTTAAAAACTCAAGGGAGAGCAGAGGATTAAGTCAGCATGATCTTGCCAATTCAATAAATGAAAAGGAATCTTTATTATCTAAGATTGAGCAAGGTTCTATTAAACCTAGTATAAAATTAGCTAGAAAGCTGGAAAGATTTTTAGGATTGAAACTTGTGGTTAAAGAAAAAATAGCTGAAGCACCAATAACAAAAGTTAATAATTCTGCTTTAACTATAGGAGACTTTGTAAGAAAGTAATAATTTGTTATTAGTTAATAGTATCGGTATCTTTTAATAGTTCTTTTATGAAGATTTAATTCAATGGAAAGAGGCTTTTGGATGAAGTTTGTTGGTGGTCTTCTAGTTTTATTTTTAGTATTTATGTTTTTAGGTTTTTATTCAAGTGACAATGTGACAGGAAATCCAATTTTAGAATTTAGTAAATTTAAATTTTTTAGGAAGGCAACAGAAACTGCTAGTTTGAAACCAGTTGTAACTAATGCTTCTTCACCTCTTATTGTTGAAAGACTTCCTATTGAGAAAACAATTACTACTAAATATGGGAGTTTTGCAGTTCCCAGGTTTGTAGTTCCTAAGGCTCCACCAATTTCAAAAAAACATTTGGAGCTGTCTACAGCAACTTCTTTGGATGTTAGTGCTTGTACAGTTATAGATACTCCTGGTAATTATGTTCTTACTACAGATTTAACAGGTGCCCCTATAAGCAATAGTCCTCAAGGCCTAAGTAATTCATATTCTTGTATTAAAATAACTTCTTCTGATGTTAATTTAGATTGCAATGGTCATGCAATAACTGTATTTGATCAGCCAACATTTGAGGGCATGGCAATTTCTGTTTTTTCAGCAAATAATGTTAATATTTCTTCTTGTTCTATATATTCTAATTATAATCCTAGTAATCCTATAAATTATTCTAGAGCTACTAATTGGAATGTTACTGGGGTATTTCTACAAGATGTTAAATCAGCTAAAGTATTTTCTAATAAAATTAGTAGCATTGATGTTGGATTAAATTTAACAAAGTCTTCCAACAGTATTATTAATTTTAATACAGTATTAAATGCTGGGACAAGCATAGGAAGTTATCAGAGTTATTCTAATGAAATATCTTCCAATGGAATTTCTACTAGTGGTAGCACAACCGGTCTTGCAGTAGATCTTTATAATACAAGTTCTACAGTTATTGATTCAAATAATATTTATAATACAGGTAATGGAATTAAAATAGCAGGAAAATCTTCTTATTTAAATGCGAAAGGTTATTATAGTCCGGATAGAACTTCAAGTAATAATATTCTTTCAAATAATGTTATTTTGGGAAACAGAGAATATGGAGTTATTTTTGATAGTGTTAATAATAATCTATTGTTGAATAATTCAATTTATGGTAATATGTGGAGCGGTGTTTCGATAACTTTATCTAAAAATATAAGATTATTTTCAAATACTATTTTTAATAACCTTAGAGAGGGAGTTTATATAAGTAATTCTAATAGCACATGGATTGGTTATAATAAGATTAGTTCTAGTTATCGTGGTATTGTTATTATTAGTGGAGCAGATAATTCATTAGGATATAATAATATTTATAATAATAATTATGGAACATATATAACTAATTCTTATATTAGTAGCATGGCTTCTATTACTGGTGATCATTATTATGGAAATAGGGGAGGCGATATATATATTGAAAATCCATCTCCAAACCCATTAAGGAAAAATTTTGTTGGTTTTTCAGATGTAGTATTTGATAATCCTAGAGGAGACTTTAAAGACTATACTAGATTTAGTATGTTTGATATAGTAGATCTTACTGGAAGTTATGTTTTAAGCTGGTCTTCATCAAATTCTTCAGTTGCGCCACTTCCTGGAAATGTTAGATCTTTTGAAAATAAATTTGTTAAAATAAGCTATCCATTTGGAAGTGGAAATATAGAAGTAGCAAGATGGCATTGGAATGATAGTGAGTTAGTAGGCTATAATGAAAATAAGTTTGCTTTATATAAAAGAGATGCTAATACTAATCTTACAAGTGCATGGGTGAAAGTTTATCAGTTATTACCTGTAAGTGTAGGAGACAACACTTTGGAAATAACCAATATGCCTTTCTCTGGTAAATCAAATATAGTATATGCACTTGTTCAAGAAAGTTAGGACTTGTTTTTCTAGCGTAAATTTTATTTATTTTGTTTTTCTCTTATTTTTATGAATAAGAAAAAATTAGCCATAGAATTAAGCAGGCTTCAGCATTTAATAAAGTTTAATGTTAACTTAGAACAGTATGAAAGTGATAGCAATATTGCTTCTGAATTGTTGTGGCTTGCTTATCAAAGTGGAGACATAAATGGAAAAGTTGTTGCAGATTTTGGATGCGGCAATGGAATATTAGGTATTGGTGCTTTATTATTAGGAGCGAAATTTGTTTACTTTTTAGATTCTGACAAAAATGCCTTGGAAGTTTGCAAAGTTAATTTATTGAATTTTTATTCTGGAGAAAATTATGAACTGGTTTTGGGCGATGTTTCATTATTTAGTAAAAAAGTCAATACAGTTATTATGAATCCACCGTTTGGAGTTCAAAAGAGAAAGGCAGACAAATCATTCTTAGAAGTTGCAATGAAATATACAGACAATATTTATTCCATACATAAAATAGAAAGCAAAAATTTTATAGAAAAACTATGCGAAGAAAGGGATTTTGCAGTTCAGAATATAGTTGAGAGAGATTTTGCAATTGGTAAAATTTACAGGTTTCATAAAAAGGAAAAACATAAATTCAAAGTTGGTATTTGGACAATAAAAAGGAATGTTTAAATATTGCAATGTAATTAATATTTGATTATGAAAAGAGGTATATTTTTATTTTGTGTTTTTTTGTTTATTATAATTACTTCTTTTAGTGTTTTTGCTTTTGGCGAAATAGGAGGTCTTGGTGGTTTAGGAACACTGCCCTGGTATACAAGCTATAGGGTCTTAGATAATAATTACGAAGGTGAGTGTGGTTTTGTTCAGGATCAAGAAACTGATGACGGACTTATTGTTCCTGGCCGTTGGCAGTGTTCTAGTTCAGAACCATATGGTTGCTATAATGATCTTTTTAAGACTGCTTATGTTTGTAGCGCTAGCACTTATTGTGGCATTTCTCAATATTACATAAGAAGTAGGGATATTTTTGTAGATAAAATAAGTTGCTTACCAAAAGGCAATATAGGAGATTATTGCAGTGCAAATAATCAATGTCTTAGCAGAAGATGTGATGTTCAAACCAACAAATGTGATTGTTCTATTGTTGTTTATGCAGGCGTAACTGGGGAAGACTGTAATAGTAATGGAGTGCCAGATAATTTATGCCCTGATACTCCTTGCTTAGGTGGTTTTAATTGTGATAGAAATAGTGGATCTTGTGTTTTGTCTCAACAACAAGATGCAATATATAGGGCATTAGATGATGTTTTTACAGCTGAAGGCTACACATTTACTTCTGGTGGCTATAATGCAATAAAAAATATTGCAGGAAGTTGTGGCTCTGGCAGCAATTTGAGCTGTGTAAATTATCTTTATTCAAATAATTTATTAAGTGCTTGTGTAGAAGTGGATCAGACAAATAGTGTTAGGAATGTACAAGTTTGTGCTTTAAATAATTATTGCAGTTCAAGTGGCCAAAGTTATAGCTGTGTTGCTAGAAAATCTGAGAATGAAAATTGCCAGAATAGTTATGAATGTTCAACTAATCAATGTCAAAATGGAAAATGTGTTCCCGGTGTTTTTACATTTCCTATAGCGCCTTGCGGTACTGATTTTGACTGCGCTGCTGGACAAATTTGCGATGAAAGATTTTGTAAAGATGAAGAAGGACAGATTTGTAGTTTGTCTTCTGAATGTCTAAGCAATAATTGCCTTTCTGGTATTTGTGAAAAGTCATGTTCACAAGATAGTAACTGTTCTATTGGTGATACTTGTAGTGGCGGCGTGTGCAAATCATCAGAAGGAGATTATTGTATTTCAAATAATCAATGTCAGAGCAATAATTGTGCTAATAATAGATGTGCTTCTTCTGTTTTGTTAGGATGTACTACTGATGCTGATTGCCCAAGCGGAACTTGCAGAAATAATGAATGTGTTTCTGGCGCTGTTCCTAGCATAACAAGCTGCAGCAGTAATTCAGATTGCAGTGTTAATCAGACATGTGATTCTGGAGCTTGCAAGAAGACTACAGCAC
>JAGVZG010000018.1 GCA_018302765.1 Candidatus Woesearchaeota archaeon | reverse complement strand
TTCTTTTTTCATGAAGGACCACAACTCCTTCCCTTGTAACCCTAACGGGTTACGTGGGTTAATAAATATTCTTAGAACTTAGATTCAGGACAGAGCCTACTTAACAGAAATAAATAATATAGCCCTCGGAGGGAGTTGAACCCTCAACCTATTGCTCTTTCACTTTACTCAAGCTTTATGCAAAAGATTGTATACGAAGCAATTAAGCTTAAAATTGCTCTGCCATTAAGCTACGAGGGCGAACTATAAATTTTCCTCAAGTTTATTTCCAAGTTTTCTCTGACAGCCACTGCAAACAGCTTTTAATTTTTTATCTTTTTTAATATAAGTTCCTTTAATTTTACCTAAAAACAAATTTTCAGCCTTATCTCCACAAATATCACACTTTACCATAGTAAATTTATTATTGGAAAGTTTTTAATTTTTGTGTTTAAAGAATTTTGTTATAGGAGGGTCAAAATTTTTCAAACTGCGGTTAAAAATTTATTTATATTGTCTCCACTGATGTTTGCACTTAAAAAACATAGTTTCTGGCTCGTCACTTGGTAGGATCTGTACTAACTAGGAATAAACTTCAATGCTGTCACATTTAGGACAGTCTGCTCTACTTGTTCCATTAACTTCTATTTCCTCCTGTAAAACTCCTACTTGCATTTTTTCCTCAGCTCTGTCTTTTATCACTGTATCAGTGCCCATATAACCACAGCCGCAAACCATTTTCTCATCCTTTGGCAATAATAGGCTGCCACACAAAGGGCAAACATTGTTATAAAACAAACAAGAAAATTACCTAAATTTAATCTAGAGGAATATACATATCTGAAACTGGGTCTTTTACATAACGCGTTGTTTTTAACATTGCGTCATCAAGCATTAAAAACCTGGCTTTTATTAAATCAGCAAGAATTCTTTCAAAACCCATAATTTTTCCAAATTTATATTTTAACCCTTCTCTTGATATGCTTCTTCTACTTTTTATTTCGTGATAAATATCAAAAGTGTCATGGCTTTCTCTGCTTGAATCTCTTGCTTTGCTTATTTCTACTAGCTTTCTTGATTCTTTATCATTTAAACCTCCAGATTTAATTCTTGATCTATAGATTCCGTCAAACATGTCTAATCTTTTCTCTTCAATAGTGTATGCTAGAGCGTCGCAAATATCTCCTTGTTTAGAAAACCTGTCTACTAAATCATTGTATTTAGAATTCTCATGATCCATTGTATAAGATAATAAATCTGCTACTAAACTCTTTCCAGGTAGTTCACCAAAACATTCTGAACATGCAGTTGTATATTTTATGCCTCCAACAGAACCCTCAACTAAAATTGTTGGGTGATGATAAGGTGCTTTTATATAACTGTTAAATAAAACCCCTTCATGAAAATAACCAAGATTACCATCATTTTCTGCCTTAATTAATCTAAATGTGTATGATGCCTTTTTGCCGCATTGTTTCTCGTCACGAAGAATACAGCAGTAAGAATGATGCATATCTACAAGTTTTTTTCCAGTAATTGCTTCTCTGCTTCTTGCTATTTCTTCTAATTTTCCCATAGGACCAAAGAATTCTCCCCTAAAATCCAAATTCAAACCAGCTACAACAACAACCTTACCATTTTTCATTAAGTCCTTTACAACAGGTACAAATTTGTAAGTATGTAGGTTTCCTTCATCAAAAATAAAAATATTCTGCATCCCATCAACAACTTCTTTTTCTCTTATTTTTTCATAGATTTCTATTGGATTTTCTGCATTGGCTACAAATACTTCATCAGATCTAAGGCCGCTAGAAGAGACAAATCTTTTTATTCCATCTCTTGTATTTCTGCTATTTGTAAAAGCCATAAATGCTCTTCTATGGGGACTGTGCATTAAACAGTCAATAGTATTTATTACTTCCTGGGTTTTTCCAGAATTCATAACGCCAGTTATAAGGATCAATTCACCTCTAAGCGCCTCTAGTTCTATTATCATTTTTAAAAAATAAAGCACAGTATTTATAAAATTTTATCTAGAAAATAATCTATTTTAAGAAATATTCTCAAAACATTAATAAACCTTTTCGAGTTGTTATAGAAAATGAGAAAAGTAATTGCAGTAGTAGAAAAATCAAAGTGCCATCCAAATAAATGTCAGCACGAATGCATGAAATATGATCCTATAAATAAATCTGGCGGCGAAGGATTTCACTTAGGCTTAAGCGGGAAATCAGAAATTTCTGAAGAAGTTGTCATGGAAGTACACAAAATATGTGCCAAAAAATGCCCGTTTCAAGCAATACATATAATAAACCTACCTGAAAGATTAAAAGAAGAACCAATACACAAGTATGGAAAGAACTCTTTTGAATTATTTTCTTTGCCTATTATAAAACCAAACATAATTGTTGGAATAATTGGCAGGAATGGTATAGGAAAATCTAGCTCTTTGCAAATATTAACAGGAAATATAAAGCCAAATTTAGGATTTTATGATAAACAAATTTCAGAGTCTGAAGTAATTAAAAAATATTCAAATACATGGCTAGCAGAATATTTTCAAAAATTAATAAAAAAAGAAGTAAAAGTTTCATATAAACCGCAAAGAGTGGAATTATTGGTGCAATTATACAACAACCACAAAGTTCATGATTTGCTAAACAAAGTTGATGAAAGAAATATTATAAAAAATCTAATGTCAGAACTTGATATTTCTAATATTTCAGAAAGAAAAATAGAAGAATTGTCTGGAGGAGAACTTCAAAGAGTTGCAATAGTTGCTGCAGCAGCAAAAGATGCAGATGTTTATTATTTTGATGAGCCTTCTTCTTTTTTAGATATTACACATAGGATAAAAGCTGCAAAATTAATAAGAAAATTGTCAGAAAAAGCATCTGTTATTGTCGTAGAGCATGATTTAGCTACTCTTGATTATATTTCAGATGAGATACAAATTGTATATGGAGAGCCAGCATGTTATGGTATATTTTCCCAGAGCAAAGGTGTAAGAAGAGGAATTAATGATTATATGGAAGGCATGTTTCCAGAAGAAAACATAAGGTTTAGAAAATATCCTATAAGATTTTCAGAACGTCCGGTAGAGCGTTTTGTATCTAAGGATATTTTATTTAGTTTTCCTGAATTAGAAAAGCACTATGAAATTTTTAAGCTAAAAACTGCTGCTGGTGCAATTCACAAAGGAGAAGTCATGGCAATTATGGGTGCGAATGGCTTAGGCAAATCTACATTTCTAAAATTAATTTCTGGAATAGAAACTCCTGATAAAGGCGTTATGGAAAAATTAAAAATAAGTTACAAGCCGCAATATCTTGAGCAGAATATTGAAGGCACAGTAGAAGAACACCTAAAGAAAATTGCTGGTCCTGAATTCCTATCTGGATGGTATAAGACAAATATACTAGAGAAATTAAACATAGAACCAATACTTCATAATCAGATATCTGAATTGTCTGGTGGAGAGCTTCAAAAAATACATATAGCTGCCTGCTTGTCAAAACAAAATACTGATATAATAGCAATGGATGAGCCATCTGCTTTTATAGACGTAGAAGATCGTTTAAGTACAGCAGAAATAATAAAAGATTTTGTTATAAATAAGGAAATAGCGGCAATAATTGTTGACCATGATATTCAATTTATAGATTATTTGGCAGACTCTATGCTTATATTTGAAGGAATTCCAGCAAAAGAAGGTCATGTTTATGGTCCAGTTCAAAAAAGAGAAGGAATGAACCACGTTCTAAAAAACTTAGATATAACTTACAGAAGGGATAAATTGACAGGAAGGCCAAGAATTAACAAGCCAGGTTCACAATTAGATCAAGAGCAAAGATATAAAGGTGAATATTATTACACTTAATATCTATTTTCATAAAAATACTTCTAACAAAATAATTCTTTATAAATAAAATAAAAATTAAAAACCTATGTCTGAATTAAGTTTTGACGTAAAGGGTGTTTTACCAAGCCAACATATTAAAGACATATTAATAGATAAATTTAAAGCAGTAAAATTTCAGAGTCCAGTAAATGAAAGTTGGCTAGAAAATCAACTGCAACCAGCCACACTAGATACAAGATTATTTGGGCCAATACACAGGGTGGCAAATTTCAAACCTCCATCTGCCAATGAAACTGTAGAGCAAGTATTAAAGAATTGCTCACTTTATACAATAGGCATTGATGTTGGTGAACCAAAACCAGTAGAAAGAAATGTAACTTATGTTGTTGAATTAAATGAATTTTTATCTTTGCCGCCAAATATATATGGAGAAGCAGATACAAAGAGCACAGCAGGAAGGAATTTTTTTAGGTGTAGATTAGTAACAGACCATAATTCAAGATATAATAAAATTCCTGCAGGCTATGAAGGGAAATTATATTTGGAATTTACTTCAATGGCTTTTTTGGAAGTTCTTAGAAAAGGCGATAGCATTGAGCAAATAAGATTTTACAACGGCGATGCAACTATTGATGACGATGAATTAATGGATCTGCACTTAAAAGAAACATTAGTTTATGATAAGGAAGGCAGGCCTATGCCACCAACTAGAGAGTTAATTAATGGTGGTTTAGTACTAACGGTAGATCTTTCTGATGAAACTGTTGGCTATATTCCTGCTTATAATGATCTACCAATCCAATATGAAAAAGGACAATCAGCAAGAAAAGAGCAGTATTGGCAAGAAATAAGAAAGCCAGAAGATGGTTTACTAAGATTGTGGGACGCAACTATGATTATACTTCCCACGTATGAAATGCCATCAATACCTCATTCAATATGTGCCAAGATGGTCCAGTATGACTTAACGTTAGGTGATGATAAGTCAAATGAGGCTGGTTTTTTTGACAATGCATTTGGAAAAGGCAGAAATAAAAAAATACTAGGTTCTACTGCAGTGCTTGAACTGGTTGTTTCGAGGAGTCCAAGAACGATAAGCCACAGACAGCCTATTGCAGTTTTAAAACCAGAAAGAACAATAGATATTCCAAATAAATTATATGGCGATGGAAGTACGTATCAGGGTCAAACAGGTCCAAGATTAGCTAAACAATTTTACTAAAAAGATCCAAATTAAAATCTTTAGCCATATTTAGATCTAAAATAGTACCAATATAACAAAACATATTCCAAAGTTAAGAAAAATATATAAACAAGAACACCAACTAAATACCATATTTTGTGTTTTCACTTAAGTGAAGCACAATATATGGTGTTTACTCAAGGGTAACAAAACATAAATGAAATGCATATTTTGCAGTCACACAGAAACAAAAGTTGTAGATTCAAGAGAAAGTGAAGACATAACAAGAAGGCGTAGGGAATGCCTTAAGTGTGAAAAAAGGTTCACAACGTATGAAAGACCAGAGCCGCTGCAGATTTATATAATAAAAAAAGACGGCAGGCGTGAATTATTTGATAGGGAAAAACTTAAGAAAGGCATATTAAGGGCATGCGAAAAACTTCCAATAGAAATAGAAAAGATAGAAAACATTGTAAACAAAATTGAAGCAAAATTAAGAACACTTGACGCTAATGAAATCCAAAGTAAATCTCTGGGAGAAGAGGTTGCAAAACATTTAAAGCAGCTTGACAAAGTTGCATATATAAGGTTTGCCTCTGTTTACAGGGAATTTGCAGACATAGAAGATTTCAAAAAAGAAATTCAAGGACTATTAAAAAAAGGATAGGTGGCATAAATGCAGGTTGAAAGAAAAAAAGAGGATTATGTTTCTACATTTGATGGATTAAAATCTATAGAAGAATTGTCTGTAGAAGGATCAAAAGTCAAAGTTACAGAGAATCAGCTAAAAGTAATGGCCAATAAATATTTAAGAGGTGACTCAGTTGAATTATGGTTAAGGAGAATTGCTAGAAACATTGCATTAGCAGATTTATTTTACGATCATGAAATTCCTAAAGAACATATTTTAGATGGAGTGCACCATCAAACAATTATATCTGAACATGATTCAAAATCACATATGTTATTACTTCAGCTTAAAAATTTGCCTAGAAATGAAAGAATAAACAATTTCAGAAAATTTGAAGAGAATTTATTAAAACTTGCACAAACAAATGCAAAGGCAATTATTTTATTAAGAAAAAAAGAAGAGCAGTTTTATAATATGTTGTCTAACTTTGACTTCTTGCCTAATTCCCCATGTTTAATGAACGCTGGAAGAGATCTGCAAGGCCTGCATGCTTGCTATGTTGTGCCTGTAGGAGATTCTATTGAAGAAATTTATTATGCTATAACTGCCATGGCTTTGATTCATCAATCTGGAGGAGGCACAGGCTTTTCATTTAGTAAATTAAGGCCAGAAGGAGATCCAGTCCAGTCTACAAAAGGAATAGCTTCAGGGCCACTTTCATTTATGAGAATATTCGATACTTCAACAGAAGTAGTAAAACAAGGCGGTTGCGTGGCTTTAGATACAAGAGTATCAACCCAACAAGGTTTAATACAAATAGGAGAAATCGTTCCTGTAAAAGAGATTGCAGTAAATAATTGGAAAGGCCACACAATTACTGTTATGACTGATGAAGGTCCAAAGCTCTCTGATGAGGCTTACAATAATGGAAAATCAGAAGTTATTACAATAAAGACAAAAAATAATTACAGTGTAATAGCAACACCAGAACATAGGTTTAGAGTAATTAATGAACAAGGAGAATATGTATGGAAACATCTTAAAAATATAAAAGAAGGTGATTGGCTTGCATTACAACTAGATAGTTATCCAGAAGAAACAAATTATAAATTTCCAGAATTTAATTATGAAGCGCATTTTAATGCAGGACCCATAATCTTGCCAGAAATACCAACAATAGGGTTAGGAGAATTTATAGGTTATTTTATAGGCGATGGCTGTTTTTCAATAAATGAAAATGGAACAGGAAGACTAATTTTATCTTTTGGAGATGATGAACCAGAAGTAAAAGAGTATATGCATAATCTAATATTAAATCTATTCGGTCTAAAACCAAGTGAAACTAGGAAAGAAAATGATAATAGCACTAATTCTTTTTATAGCAGGACAACATTAGTTCATTGGTTAAAAAATATTGGTGTAAATAAAGAGTCTGCTCTACAAGCAAGAGTGCCAGAAATTGTATTTAGGGTCGGAAGGTATTTTGCTGAAGGTTTTGTTAGGGGGATATTTACAGCAGATGGAACAATAACTGAAGAAGGTTATCCATCTGTTTGTAGTGTTTCTGAAAAATTAATAGATGAAACACAACAACTTATGTTATCTTTAGGAATACCAACCAGTAAGTCAATTAAATTAGATAGAAAAAATAGTTATGGAAATAATCCTCTTTATGTTTTAAGAGTAATAACTGAGAGAGGTCTAAAAAGATTTTCTGAAATAGGTTTCTTATCAGATAAAAAGAATAAAAGAATAAAAACTGAAGAGACAAAATGGGAATTTAATGATATAATTCCTAATCAAGAAAAGATTTTTAAGTTAATATATAATGGTCAAGGTAGAGGTTGTGCTCCAGGAAAAGTAAGTAAAGGTGCAAATAGAAATTTATATAGAGATATACAACATTATATGTCAAATGTAAAAGAAAAAAGAAATTTAACTTACAAAAGACTTAATGAATTAGCTAAAGAACATAAGGAAATAAAAGAGAGTAAATTATATTGGTTTTTAACAAATAACCAATTTTATGACAAAGTAGAAACTCTAACAAAAGGAGAAACTTACACAGTAGATTTATCTGTCCCAGAAAATAATACTTACATAGCAAATGGTTTTGTAAGCCACAATACAAGAAGAGGAGCCAATATGGGAATAATGCACTACAAACATCCAGATGTTAGAAAGTTCATAGTATCGAAATCAAAAGATCGTGGCTTCCTTCAAAATTTCAACATTTCAGTAGCATTGGATGAGGATTTTATTAAGGCTGTTGAAAATGACCATGAAATAGACTTATTGAATCCAAAAACAAAAAAGCCAGTAGCTAAAGAAAAAGCTAAAGAATTATTTGATTTAATGGCAAAATGCGCATGGGAAACAGGAGATCCAGGTTTTGTAGTTGTTGACAGAATAAATAACACA
The DNA here is from genome assembly GCA_018302765.1 of Candidatus Woesearchaeota archaeon. Lineage (GTDB taxonomy): Archaea > Nanobdellota > Nanobdellia > SCGC-AAA011-G17 > GW2011-AR18 > JACPCE01. The sequence goes on along the minus strand of JAGVZG010000018.1, from coordinate 1,951 downwards.
AATTCAAACCCAACACCGAAGTTGGGACAAATAGAAAGTACAAATCCTTGTGGTGAACAACCATTACTACCTTGGGAACCATGCACTCTTGGCAGTATAAATTTATCAAATCACGTAAAGCAATCAGATGGAAAATATGTTGTAGATTATACAAAACTAGAATATACTACAAAATTGGCAACGCATTTTTTAGATAATGTAATAGATATGAGTCACTACGTACTGCCAGAAATAGAAGTAATGTCAAAAGGGAATAGAAGAATAGGCCTTGGAGTTATGGGTTGGGCAGAAATGCTGGTTAAGTTGGAAATTCCATATGATTCAGATGAAGCAATAACTCTTGCTGAAGAAATAATGAGTTTTATAAATTTGAAGTCATTAGAAGCGTCTGAAGAATTAGCAGAGACAAGAGGAGTATTTTACAATTTCAAAGATAGTATTTATGATGAAAAAGGAGAGTACTTCAGAGGACAAAAATTATGTCCAAGAAATTGTGCAAGAACAACCATTGCTCCAACAGGAACAATAGCAATAACTGCAGGTTTACAAGGCAGTGGCATAGAGCCTTTCTTTGCTATAGCATATAAACGTTATCAAGCAGAAGCAGTTGATGCCTTAAAAGAAGGTAAAGAACCAGATCCAAAATATGTTTATTACGAAGTCGTGCCTTTGTTCTTAGAAATAGCAGAGAAACACAATTGGTTCGGCTTAGATAAAAATATATTACTTAAAAAAATATCAGATAATCATTCATCTGTTCGTGGAATAAAAGAAATTCCAACAAACCTGCAGAAAATATTTGCATCCTCACACGACATACATTGGAGGATCCATATAGACCATCAAGCAGCATTTCAGAGACATACAGACAACGCAGTGTCAAAAACAATTAACATGGCAAACACTGTAAGCGTAGAAGACATAAAACAAGCTTACCTGTATGCTTACAATGCAGGCTGCAAAGGAGTGACTGTTTATAGGGATGGATGTAAAGAAGTTCAGGTATTGAACCTAACTTCAGCAGAAACAACAAAAAAACAAAAAGAAGAACAAAAAAACAGAGAGTTAGATTATAGCAAAGGAGTATCTTCAGACTATTATGAAATAGAAACAGGACACGGCCCTTTACATGTAAATATAATTTATGACAAAGAAGGTCCATCTAGAATATTTACCTCAGTTCCACCTATAGGCACTGAACTAAGTAGCTTGACCTCTGTTCTTGGAGTATTCATGTCAAAAGCATTCCAGGCAGGATATGACCCTATGAAAGCCATAAAACATCTAAATTCAGCAAAAGGTGATCGTCCTTATGGTTTTGGCCCTAATAGAATAGATTCAATACCGCATGCTATTGCTATAGTATTAAAAAGACATTTAAGCAAAACAGGAAAAATAGGTGACAAAGAACAAAAAAAATTAACAGATATGCATGTTGAAGTAAAACAACAGCATTGTGTAAAGTGCTATAGTCCTAATGTAGAATATATAAATGGCTGCTCATCTCCTACATGCTTGGATTGTGGACATTCTGAATGTAGCTAGAAATATAATTAACAGTATGAAGAAACACAAAATTTCAAAGGCAAAACAAAGAAGAGAACTTTGGTCTGAAGGATTTTTTGCAGAAACAATAAGCCAAGATCAAAATCCAGAAAAGATGAGAACATTTCATATGAAACACGATGAGGAAATGAATTTTAATTGTTCAAAATGCAATGAGAAAATATTCACACACAACAGGGACTGGCACAATGAAATGTGCGATAAGTGTTTTAATGAAGAATATTTTCCAAAAATATTATTAATAAGTGAATTATATGAATCTCATCTTGTAAAACTAAACCTTTTTATTCAAATTAATTCCTAAAAATATATGGTTATTAAGTTAGAGAATGTAAATAACATAATACAGCAGTATATAGGAAGCACGTTAAAATATAATATACAA
>JAGVZG010000015.1 GCA_018302765.1 Candidatus Woesearchaeota archaeon | reverse complement strand
TGAATGTGCCTGCGATGAAATATCATTTGCGTAAAACATTCAATGATAAAAAGTCTTTACCTAAAATGTTCCATTATTTAGTGAACTAACTATAAGATAGGTTTTCAGCTTTTCTAAGAATCTGATGTGATTGGAGATGCTTTTCCTGAATGCATCAACACTGCTCTCTAATCTTTTGAGAAGAATAGTTCTGAATATTCCACCTATTGCAATCATTCTCCCCAATGCAAGCCTTTCTTCTTCTGACTTCAAGCCTTCTTTTCTGTATTCTAAGATTTTATAATAAGCCATTGTCAGCTTTTCTGTGATTGTATCAGAGATCTCCTTGTACATTCCTTTGTAAGCCTTATCTAGCTGATAGTTGATGTTCTCTAAAATCCTGTCTGGAAAGATTATCTTCTGCTCTTTTATTTCTTCATTAGGCAGTTCAACTACAATGAATGCATCTGGATAATTTTCTATGATGTAGTCTCTTGTTCTTCTTATGGAAATTTCATTCAACAAATCATTCAATAAAGAAGGATTGTCCTTTGCCTGCTTGAAGAATTTAAATAAATCCGCTATGTTCTCCTTTATGAACGCTGACCTATTCATCAAGACAAGAAGCATAATCTGCCAGTATAAATCCCAAGGAGTGTTGTTTATTGGCGTTGCTGTCAGGAACAGCATGTGTGGTCTTTTTCCTGATTTTGCGATGTGGTCATTAACCAAAGTGAAGAAGTTTTCCCATCTGTTCGATAGCGGATTTCTGAAGTTATGACTTTCGTCCACTACAATAAGTTCTACATTATCAAATCGTCCGCCCAAAGTTTTCTTTGCCTTTTCTACATAGCTTTCTGAAGCCAGATCCTCTTGAGATAGAATATTCTCTTTTACATCAATTTTTTTCAATTCCCTTCTCCACATTTCTCTTAATTGAGCAGGGCAAACAATTAGAATATTTTTCCTTTCATAGTATCCTATCTTTTCAAGAATCTTTTTGGCAATCCACGTTTTTCCCAGACCAACAGAGTCGGCAACTATGCAACCGCCATATTTTTTCATTCTTGTCCAAATTCTTGCTATTGCATCGTCTTGGAACTGTGCAAGATTGACCTTTGTTTCCGGCAATCCTCTCGGTTTCTCTTCTTTTTGCTCTTCTTTAATGTCATCTTTCTGCAATTCGTATAAGGTTTTGATGTAGACTTCATAAGGCATATAACGTTTGCTTCCAAATCTTGATTCTTCTAAAAGTAGTATCAACTCATTTTTAAACTCAATGGACTCTGCCCAGAATTTCTCAAACCATTCTTTTCTTGTATAGACTGCCTGAGATTCCTGTTTCCATGTGTTTAATTCACCATATCTTGTCAATCCGGCAGCAGTAAAGTTTGACGAACCAATAACTATCCTGTCATCAAAAATGTATGCTTTCCCGTGAAGGAATTTTTCAAACAGTCTAATTTCAACATTCTTTCTATTGAGAAATTCTATAAAGAGCTTTACTGTTGAATTTGCCTCTTTTGTCAAGTCAAAGCCTTCAACCTCTTTTCTTATTTCTTGGATGAGAACATCTCCAAGTGTTTTTTCATTCCGGATTTCTAGAGTTTTTCCAAGAAGAAGTCTGAATCTTTTAACACCATTCAAGTTATCTTTAATCATGGCAAAGGCTTCTATGTTGAAGAACGCTGTTGCTATATCAAATTTTGTCTTGGGATTTTCATTCAAAGTATTATTCAGGAAACTAATCAGCTTGTTTCCTTCACTGTTGTCTATGATTTCTTTTGGGATTGGCATTTCACTCTCCCTCCACCTTAAACCTGATTAATTTAACGATTATATATGTTGTAGTATATTTTCTAATATTCCCTATAAGAACATAATGCAGATAATTTTCTTCTCCGATATGAAAATTATCTTTTAGTTTCATGCAATGTTCCTTAGAATTAGAGTTTTTTCTCATAAATTGATATGCTTCCCATGTTATAATTCTTTGTTCATGCGGATGTCTAGAGCTACATGGTCCTTCACACTCATACTGCAAGTATGGAATAAAGGCGAAATCATTCTGATTCATAATGTAATAATCCAAGTCTGATAATGTTTTTTGTGCTTGTGATTTTTCCCTGCTTTGTTTTAATAGGAATTTCATATTTTTGGGTTTTATCAAACCAAAGCTTTTATTGTTGTCTCTTATTTGAGAAAATGTTGATTTTGAAATGTTTTCAAGAAGAGCTATTTGTTCTATCCGCTTAAGTTTTTTATTTACTTTATTTCCTAACCTGTTAATTTCTTTTTGCGGGTAAATACGTTTTGATAGATTTTTCCATTCTTTTTCATAATTATAGACAACGAAAGAGTTTTCTCTTCCATCATTAGTTGGTTTTCTTACTTCAACATTAATAATTTCCCAATCATAAACATAACCATAAGGAACAGGATATACCCTTACAAACCCTGTTTTATCAGACCAAAGACATAGACATCTACCTTGCTGTCCGCCTATCTTCCTAATTTGGTTTGGTGCTCCTTGTCCAAGTACAATCATGTCTTTTAACCAAAAAGATTCTATCATAAATTTACCATTCCATGACCTTTATTTTCTATTATCTTGGAAATTTCTTTTCTGTGACATAAATTATAGTCAGCCTCGTAGCATAATAAAACTATTCGTTTGATTGTTCCTAACTCAATAATCCTATTGATATAAACCTCATTCATAGGCAGAACTTTTCTATATTTTTCAAATAATTTCTCATAGTCTTCCTTTGTCTGTAGATTCTTCCGTTCTTTACTTTCTATGCCTAATTCCGGCATGTGGATATAATCGATACCTGCATCTTTTAATTTTTTCATAAGAGCACCTTTTATATAAATAAAATTCATACTAAATGGATTTTTTCTTACATCTATCAGCAATTCTATCCGATTACTGACTAAAACATTTAAAAATAGGTCTATGTCTTTGCCTTCGTATCCAATTGTGAAAAATCTAGGAGATGCTTTTTTTTGTTTCTGTTCTATCATTTCACTTTTAATTGTATATTGAGGATATTTTTTATATACATAATCCATAATCTTCTTCTCATCCGAGAAATTTTTAAGCATTATTTTTATAGTGTTTTCGTGTTTTCTTCCTATTTGATTTAGAAATTTTTTTCCTTCTATAGTTATAGTTGTTTCTTCTTCGTTGATGAAATTATTATCTCTCAACTTTCTGAGGTCATGGAAACATAAATGAGAAAAGGGTCCTTGTTTATAGGCGAAGAAATTATAGAATAGTATCTCTTTTCCCAATCCATGTTCCTCTTTAAGAAGAAACAAAGATTTAACAATAGCTCTTCGTGATTTAATATTTTTCTCATTCAATTCTTCAACAACATTCAATAATATTTTTTGGCGGTTGAATAGTTTCATTTTTTTCCATCTCCTTTTTGCTTATTTTCTGCAATCTTCGGGCTTTTCTTATTGCAAGAATAGTCTTTTTGTCAAATATTCCTTTCTTGTTTGGCAGAAATCTATAATCCTTTGGCAAAGGCTTTTCTTCCTTTAGTTTGGATAAAAAGAATGATGCCAATGGACGTTTGAATGACGCAGATAAAATTTTCAGCTGTTTTAGTGTAGGAGACTTTTTTCCGGATTCAAATTCCACTACAGCTTCAGCGATCGTATTCACTCTCTTGGCAACTTCTTCTATTTTCCATCCAGAACTCTCTCTAAGCCATTTCAGGACTTCTGGTTCAATTTCAACAATTATTGATTTTGGCATGTTTAATCAGCTCATACCTCCATCTTTATTGAAAACAAATACAGTTATAGAATTCTCTTCTGAAGTAATTTGCGGTTTCCAATAAGTTATTACAACTTTTTTTATTTTAGAATTTTGTAAATATTTCTTAGACCATTCCATAGAATGTTTTCCTAATTCAGATTCAGGTATAGTGCTTAATAACAGTGTTAATCCGGGCTTTTCGAAAACTAATGAAACAGAATGAACCCTCCCATCTTTTTTATAGTCCGCTTCACATCTTTCTATTTGTTCGCTTATCTTTTCTCTCGTTTCCCCATCACAATTTAACAATTCGATACAGGCTGTTAAGAAACGCTTAGGCTTTTCATTCTCTAATTTTTCAATTAGTTTTCTGAAATATTCTGGCATTTTCTGTGCAGGCTTTTCCACTTTATTTCTTTTACCTTCAAGATACAAATAAAAACTATCTAAATCTTCAGTATATCCTGTAAATTGTATATTATCAACTCCTTCTGGCATTTCTTCAAAATAAAGACCTTCTCTTAGATATAACATAAATGTATCTAGTTCATCAAATGAATTGTATTGCGGGAATTTGTTAACTTCCAAACGTCTTGTTAAATAATGAACAAACATAGAAGAATGATATATAATTTCTGATATAACCCTTAAATCATTAAGGAATACTGCCCAATGCTTCTCGTTACTGACTATGTCAAGTTCTTCCATGAACGAAAGATTGGTAATTATATGTCCGATTGGCTCAAAATAAAGAGATATAACAAAGAAATAACTATAATCATCTTTCTTGATTTTCAATATCTCATTTCCGTTTTCATCAAAAAATTTAGCTTCTTTATTTTTCTTAATATAATTCAAGGCTCGATTGCCTTGCTCATAGGCTTTTCCCAACAAATCATTTTTCATGTCACTCATAAATGATTTAATAGAACCACGTTTTGCACTTTCAGATAACTTACCTGCTTTAGATTCTATTATGAATAGTGCATTATCATATGGTATAAGTCCATCTAATTCAATTCCATTATAATGGAGATTTCCGTAAATTTTAGATTTATCGACTTTTAAAATGCCAGAAATAATTTCAATTCCATTATTTTCGAGATACTTGTCTCGTGATTCATAGAATTTTTTTAAATAGTCACTATCATTTTTTTCAATAAGCTTTTCCAGTATAAAGATTATGTTCCTAAATAATATCTGTGGACAGAAACAAAAGAAACTATCCTGACGAGCAATAATGGGTTTCTCGTATATCAAAGAGGGGTTTAAGAACCAGCATTTATAATCTCTAATTTCAAAGAAGTTTTTATTTTCTCCAAAATCGATAGAAACAGATTTAAGAATTTTCTTATCAGTTACATCATCAAATTTTATCTGAAAAACTTTAGAACCGCCCAGATCGTTTAGATAGTTGATACTATTTTGACTCTTTTCAATAATATCTTTGTTTTCTTCTTTAAAAGATTCTATTAATTGTTGCGGATTTAGACTTTTATGGCATTCTGCATAAGACTTGAAGTTTTCAAATGCTTTTTGAAGAGGTCTTAATCCTTCGTCCCTACTTTTATTGATATTTTCCTCTAACTGACTTTCAACTTTCTTAACAAATTTTAAAAATTGTCCACTTGAAAAACCAAATTTTTGAGTCAGAAATTGATCATGTGAAGAGAATAGCTCTAAAAATGTCTTTTCTATATGCTGTGGATACGATGACCCCCTCACCATTAAACTATAATTCATTAGCCTAAACCTAATTTCTGCTTCTTTTTCGTCATATTTCCCTTCTGTTACCTCACTACCATAATACCAAACAATTTTATTCTGTAGATCATTCAAAATATCTAATGCTTTTTGTATTATTTCAGGTGTCAGCTTTTTAGGATTTTCTGGACAAGGTAAAGAGGTTATTATACTTAGTAAATATTCAACTATAGATTCGTTTCCTTTATGAGTAATTTCTGTATAATTCTCAGGATCTGAAGTAATGTTAAGAACAGAAATTGGTGTTAATAGTTCAAGTGGGTTATATTCTTTAACAATTTTTAAAAGTTCTTCTATTTTTTCATCAATCTCTTTTTTAAATTTTGGGCGTTTATTTTTTATATCGTCCATAAATTTTTTGTGTTGATTTTCTTCCCAATTTGATTTAATTTTTATAATCCTACCTATCCTTTCTATTTGAATTGGTTCAAAATTCAATCTTTCATAATTTTCTTTGCTACCATTTTCCATTTTTAATCCCTCAAACTCCTCGCCTTTTCAAGCCTCTGCTTAACAAGCTCGCAGACAGACCAGTAAACCTCTTTTCTCTCTTCTTTAGTCAATCCCAATTCATCAAAAATAATCTTATCAAGCTCTGCCCTGTCAGCAAGAGGTTTTGGCTCCTGCTCACGGATTGGCTTGACGGGATTAATGCCGAGTTCTTCAAAGATTGGTTTAATAGGACGCCTAGATATTTTTTTGTAAATCAGATTAATCTTATCTTTTGCATTATTGCTTAATTTGTTTGAATCTAATAAAATAAGATTTTTCATTTCTGGCCCATAAATTGTTAAAAGCCCACCACCCAAATTTTTTCTGCCAATTATTTCAGTTAAACAAAGAGAAAGAGAACTATTAAGTAAGGCTACTACATCTTCTTTATTATAATTTTTCTTAAGAAATCCCACAAAAAAAGTATCACTGATTACGAAATTTCCCCCCTCTATAAAAAACAATCTCTCTCCTAAGAATCTGTTTGAGATAACATCTACAATTGGGTATTCTATTGGTTTTTTTGTGGTTCTTTTGATGGATATCGGCAAACTTCTTATATCAACTTTAATTGTTTCAATATCTTTAACAGAAGATAAATAAGGATAATTGTTATTTCTTGAATAATTTTCTTTTTCTTCTATTATGTTTCCAAAATTTTGGAGCGTATTTCTCCGAGTTTTTGAGGTTATTTTACCTAGAATAATTACCTTATTTTTTCCTTTCTCCAAAATTGTATAGAAAATATCAGGAGCTCTGATGTATTTTCCGCCCCATTTATTGCCTTCATAACTTCCAGCTCTGAATCTGCCGTTTTTGTAGCTTTCAGGATATTCCCAGCCGTCTTCAAGCAAATCCTCCTGAATTATTGGAAATACTCTGTAGTCATCTGTCTTTAAGACATTCTTAACAAGCTCAATAATCTCCTGCCTTTTTATTGTTGCTTTTGCTTCTTCAATCTCAATTAAGTTCTTTGCCGATAAAACTTCTTCAAACGGCTTCTTGAACATGACAAATTTTGCTGTATGTTTTATGTTTGGCCAGATTGTTTCATTCCCACCATTCATGCCAGAAACCCAGTCGCCTAAGCTTCTCTGTCTGACTTCAGGAGCACCAAATAAAGCAATTATAGTGTTTACGTCAGCGTGTGCAAAGCTTCTTTTAGGATTGTCGTAAATGGCAGTTACTGGAACGTACTTGCAAAGGAATTCCTGCAAATTTTTTCCATAGCCTACATCAAGCCAAGAATTAGAAGTTATGAAGCAGAATGTTCCTGTTTTGTTCAATAGCCCCAAGCCATGAAAATAAAAATAGATGTAATAGTCACTTTTTCTATTCAAATCATCAATGACAGAAAATAAATTCTTAACAGAATTGATTAGCTTCTCCTTATACTCTTTCCTATCCTCAAGAGTAACTTCTGATTTCATTTTGTTCGGCGGAGAAATCATCTCCTGCCTGACATAAGGTGGATTTCCAATAACAATGTCAAATCCATTCTTTTCTGAGAAGATTTCTGCAAAGTCAATATCCCAGACAAACGGCTTTTTTTCAGGGTCTCTCAATAATACTTTGATTTTCTTGAGCTTTTCGATCTCTTCATGGCATTTCTGAATTTCTCTTTCCTTTTCCTCTCGCTTCTGCCTGTCTTTTGCGAGAATCTCCACGTCGCCTTTAGTCTCTCCAAATAATGATGTTTGCTTGCCACTACGTTTTATATCGTTCTTCAGGACTTCAATGTCTGTTCCAAGACTTTCAACCCTTTCATCAATGATTTCCTCAAAAAGTTTTATCTCTTCTGCTTTTACTTCTTCGGGGGTCTTGAATTTTGCGTTTGGAGAGTTTTCAAAGTATTTCCTTTTTTCCTGCTTTAAATTTTCAAGCTTCTTTTTCAAATGGGGTTTCAGGTTATTTGCACGCAGGTTAAAGTTTATTCCTCCTATCTCTTGAACCAGAGAATCTCCAATCCTCAAATTAAGGTTCAAATTAGGCAATAAAGGGTTTTTTCTTAACTCGTCCTTTTTGAATTCCGTCTCGACGATTAGTTGCAGCCATAACCTCAATTCTGCGGCGTGGATCGCCCACGGCATTACATCCACGCCGTAAAGAGAATATTGTATTATCCTGTTCTTCAATTGGAAATCCGTCAGAGTTCTATTTGTATGTTTGTTTATTATTCTATAAACTTCTGCAACAACATTAAGCATACCGACTAGAAAGGCTCCGGAACCGCATGCAGGGTCTATAACAGATAGATTATCTAAGGTGCCTTCTAACTTTCTCCACATTTTTTCTTTAGCAAACCACTTTTCTATTTTATCCTTTTCTTCCGGCAAGTCGAAGATTAGGTGATAAAACTTTTCTTTTGGAACTTCAGGCAAACTTTTTGATAAATATTCGACCAAGCTTCTTTTGCACATGAAATCAACTTCAATTCTCGGCGTGTAGAAAATGCCCAAATCGTTCCTATCGTAAATTTCGTCGCCGACGTAAGCCAGAGATTCGTAAACATAGCCTATCATTTGAGGGTCAACCGCAACTTCCGATTCAAGTGGCATATCCTCTTTTATCGTAAAATTGTACTTTTCGAAGAACTCAAAAATCCTCTGAAACATCTTATCATTCATCTTTATTTTTAGATTGTCCAGATCGTTCTGCCTGAATAATCCACCGTTTAAATATGGCGAACCGGATATTGCTTTTAAAACATCATTCGGCAATCCTGTCAATTCATTTGAGCGGTTATTAAATGCCTTAAAGAAAATTTGCCTGAGCCATTTTTCGTAAAATTCATCAGAACCGTATTTATTCAATTTCTTATAAGAACCCCAAACCCATTCGATGAATCTTGGATACTCAAGCCATTTCTTTTTTGAAATGAAATAAATAAACATTATCCTGTTCAAAAACTGCAATGTAAATTCATGGGATTCCTTCCTTGGAACGTTCTGTTTATGTAGTTCGTTCCTCAAAGCAAAAAATATGTTCTTATAATCCTCAAAAAAGTTTTCTGTTACTCTTTCAACGCTGAAGGCTTTTTTCCATTTTCTCCAGATGTCTCTCCAATTATCTTCCCCATCATAACATATGTCTGAAAGAGTCTGGATATCTGTATAACGGATTTCATTTTTGTTCAATATTAACCTTGTCAGCTTAAGCTTATGTTTTCCTGCTTCAGCTTTCTCACGATCAGGGAAAACAAAAACAAGTTCTGAATAATCAGAAGAGAATATTAATAGAAATTGAAGATATTGTTTGTCAAGTGTGTTTGTCACAGATCTTATAAAAGACGAAGTTAGAGTTGAAACTTCCAAAAGAAAAACAGGGAGGTTTTCATCAAAACTCAAAACAGAATATATTTCCTTTATTCTCTGCTCATCCTCTTTTTTAAAGTCAAATGCTGATTTCTTTCTTTTAGAAGTCGTGTCAAAGATAACTTTTTCCGGATAGTTGATAATCCTGAATAAGTTATAAATATCCGCTGGAGATTTAAGTTCATTAATATGTCTTTGTAATGCTTTTCTTAGTTTGGTGTGCACCCCATTTTCATTCATGATACGACTTAGTTGCTAATTATTAATAAATTACTTTTTCCCACACACCGACTGCTTCCAATCTATGAAAAATAAAAGATTTTTCAGGTTCTCCATCCAAAAATGGAGGCTGAAAAATCATACATAAAATGAAATCAACCCAGGATCTTGATTGCTTGCGTTAATTAAAAGTTTACTGTTTTTAAAATATCATGAAACCCCAGTTTACTACTGACTTAAATGAGCAGGGAAAACGTGTTGAAAGCACTTTCGCTATAAAATTCAAGAAACCTCCGATTGACTATAAAAATAAAGGAAAAACTGGAAAATGGTTTGAGATCAGACTAGCTGATAAAAAAGGCGAAATAACTGCTAAATACTGGGGAAAAGATGAAAATCTGACCAATGATCTCTATAATTCATTGAAAGAGGGTTCTGTTATATATATCAGCGGAATTATACAGGAATATCCGCACAGAAGCGGTATTTTTTCTATATCCGTGGATGGAGAAACCGAGGTGTTAAGAAACTGCAAACCAGATGAATATGATGAAGAAGATTTTGTTTCTTCTACAAGTAAAAATATCGATCAAATGTTGTCTGACATCAAAAGAATACTATTAACAGTCAACGAATCTCATTTAAACATGCTTTTTGATTTGTTTCTTAATGACAATGAATTCGTAAAATCATTTTCAGAATCTCCAGCAGCTATGTACTATCACCAAAATTACAAAGGAGGGTTGCTGGAACATACTCTAAATTGCTGTGTTGCATAATTAAAGATTTTCGTTTGTCAACACATCAAACACCCGTTTTTTTGCATTATATTTTCTCAGATGCCTGAGAACAATTTTCATA
>JAGVZG010000023.1 GCA_018302765.1 Candidatus Woesearchaeota archaeon | reverse complement strand
TTGAAATTAGTCAATTTTACCGAGCCGTAATGCCCCACAGCTTGCTGTGAAGTGAGCGTATTCGCGAACGATGGGATAGGCTCGGAATTAGTTTACTTTTTAGAACATTAGGAATTAAGAAATAAGTTCTATTTTGGTATATGCTTTAGAACAATAAAGTATAAAAATATGAAAATTATAATTATATTTGAGATTTAAAATGGTTAAGATTGGAGAAAAAGTTTTGGATTTTGAGTTAAAAGCATTCCACAATGAGAAGGAAAAGATAGTAAAATTATCTGCTCTGAAGGGAAAGTGGATTGTGTTGTTATTTTATCCTGCAGATTTTACATTTATTTGTCCTACTGAACTAGAAGAAGCTGCTATGCATTATGAAGAGTTTAGGAAACTTGGCGCTGAGATACTAAGTATAAGCACTGACACTGTTTTTGTGCATAAGGCGTGGCATGATCATTCACCTGCAATTAAGAAAATAAAATATCCAATGTTGGCTGATCCAACAGGTAAAGTTTGTAGAGAGTTTGGAACTTATATTGAGGATGAAGGTTTGTCATTGCGTGGAACTTTTATTATAGATCCAGATGGTATTTTGAAAGCTATGGATATACATGATAACAGCATCGGAAGGAGCACGAAAGAAATATTAAGAAAATTACAGGCTGCTAAGTTTGTAAGGGAAAATAAAGGACTTGTTTGTCCTGTAAGCTGGGAGCCAGGAAAGAAAGTTCTCAAGCCTGGTCTTGATTTAGTTGGTAAAATATAGGAGGCAAAAATGATTTATGAAGCAAAAAATTTTGATCATTTATTGGGAACGCAAGGATTTAGTGATCAGTTATTAAAAAATCATTTTATTCTATATCAAGGCTATATTACTAATACTAATAAATTATCTGATACTTTGTTGTTAATGATTAAGGAAGGTAAGACTGGAACGCCTGAATTTGCAGAATTGAAGAGAAGATTTGGATGGGAATTTAATGGTATGAGGTTGCATGAACTTTATTTTGGAAATATGAGCAAGAAAAATAAAGAGCTAAATTCTAATTACTTAATTTGTAAAAAAGCAGTTGCTGATTTTGGGTCTGTAGATGGTTTTAAAACTGATTTTATAGCTTCAGGTTCAATGAGGGGAATAGGCTGGGTTGTAATGTATTATGATCCCTTGAATAAGAAATTATTTAATGTTTGGATAAATGAACACGATGCTGGGCATTTATCAGGATGTATTCCTTTATTGGTTATGGATATATTTGAGCATGCTTATATGTTGGATTATGGAATAAAAAAAGCAGATTACATAAAAGTATTTATGGATGCTGTTGACTGGGAAGTTGTTGAAGCGAGATTTAATAATATTAACTAGGATTTTTTTTGTACTCCATAAACATAATCTGGAGTATAACCTAATGATCTTTCACTTCCTGGCACTTTTTGTTTTTCTTTGAAGTCATCATAAGTCACTTCATATGTTGTTTGTATGGTTTTTTTATATACCATTATTACTTCTCCTCCAACTTTTAATTCATCCAATACTTTTGCAGTAATATCAATGTGCCTTCCATTTTGTGCTTTTACCGTTAATCTAGCTTCTAGACCAGAAATTTTTTTAAAGCTTTCTAGCTTTCCTTTTACTATAACTGTTTCGTATTCTTCTCTTACTTCTTTAAAAAATCTTGATAATATTAAATATGCAATGTATCTAAATGGATTTTTCATAAATATGATATACAGAGAAAATTTATAAAATTATTTAATTGATACTACTTTGTAGTTATTTCTTTTTTGATGATATTTTTTGTTAATAGCTAGATAAGGAAGAGATATAAATTCTAGATAAATCAAGAATATCATGCTTGATGCCTATATAAATAAAAAATATTTATCAAAGAGCTCTATTAAGTCATTAAAGTTAAAGTTTATTCATGCCAAGCCGTTTCCTTATCTGGTTTTAAGTAACTTTTTTAATGAAAGTTTTGTTAATAAATTATTTATACATTTAAGGAAAGATATAAGCCTGAGTTATACTTTTATAATTTCTCTGATTTAAATGATAAAAATTTTATTGATTTGTTTGGAAAGTTTGTATCTGGTTTATTTAATTATAAATTGAAACTGAAATCTTCTAGGCTATTTTGTTTTTGCCATGGAAATTATGGTTTGTTGAATGATAGTCTAAAGGAAAATTGTAATGTGAAAGTTATTGTTGAGTTTACAAAGACATGGAATTATGACGCTAATGGATATAGCTCTTTTGTTCAGAATGGTGAAGAAATATTAAGAATTAATCCTGTTAGAAATGCTGTTACTATTATTAAGGTCAATAAAAATACAAAAAGTTTTGTCAAATATATTAATCATCTAGCTGGTAAAAACAAAAGATATTTTGTAGAATTGGACTACATTGAAAAATAATTTATCTGCTAGAATCTGCTTGTCTTTCTAACTCTAATTTTTTTGATATGGCTTGGCTGCTCTGATCCAGATTATAAGCTTTTATTATTTCTTCAGCCAATGCATTTGCTATGCCTTTCTTTTTACCAAAGCTTTTATTGTAAGCACCTTGAGTAAACTGCCTTAGTGCTATGTCAATTCTTCTTTGTGGGGCACAGTCAACTGCTTGAGGATATCTTGCACCACCATATTCTATTGTTGTTATTTCTTCTCTTGGTGCTGCATTTTCCAAAGCTTTGATGAATATCTTTACTGGATTTTGTTTTGTTTCTCTTTCAATTAATGTTAAACACTCTTTTATTGTGTTGTAAACATGAAATCCTTTTCCTGTCGTATGACCACTTGTCCTATAATGTTTCTTGCCTTTATGGCCTGCAACCATAACTTTGTTCATTAGCCTTTCAATTATTGTTGATTTACTTTTGGCAAATCTCTGATTTGAATTTCTTCCAAAATTTCTAGGCACAAGGACAGGCTTGAGATCAATGTATCTTTTTAAACCCAGATCTTCAACAGATACTTCTTTTGTGTCCCACTTGTTAAACCACTTTAATTCAGTCATATGTTACCTGACAATAGAAATAGTTTATAAAACTTACTACTATATTTTTACAAGTTTTAAATTAAATTCTTGCGATGCTGATCCTTTTATAGAAACTGCATTAATAGTGCATTTCATTGTAACATCTTCTTCAGGATTACCTGTTATTTCTAGTGTGTATTTTGCCTTGTCTTTTCCATAAGGTATTCCTGTCAATGATATTTTCTTTTCTTCATTATTAAAATAGTCTTTGAACGACACTCCAGATTTTGTTTTTGCTGTGGTTGTCGACACAAATATATTTCCATTTTCTTTTGTGCATCTGAAAATTGACGTTACATCATTTATACTTAATTCTCCTATATTCTGAACTTGCAATGTAAATTTTGTGTCACCATCGACAATATACTTATCTTCAGACTTTATGCATTTTCCTGAACATTCTAAATTGCTTAGAGCCAATTCTCCAGGACATTCTCTTGGGCAATCTTCAGGACATACTGTTTTGTGTTTTGCCTGATCACATCTTTCATTGGCGTCGCATGTCCTATCACCGCAGCAATAATTTAGCCTTTTGTGTTCACATTCTTGAGTTAATTGATTGAATAGGTCTTCTGTGCATGGATTGTCATCATTACAAGAAGCCACAACTTTTACCTCGCTTACATTTTCTTTGACAGTAACTTGTTGTGGCTTAGACGTTGTACATGCATATAATACAAGGACTAAAATAAAAGACATAATTAAAAGTAAGCTCTTTTTCATATCATTTTTAGTTAGAAATGAAAATATAAAGATTTCTGTTTTATCTTCTACCTTTTTCTATCTTACCTTTAAGTAAAGCATCAAGGCTTTGATCATTAACTTTTATTACCTGCCATCTAACACAAGGAAGGTCTCCTTTCGCTCTTCCCATTTTTCCACCAATGCATTCTATAATTACTTCATCATGTTCATTAATAAATCTTTGAGCATTGTCTCCAGGTATAAACACAGTAATTTGTTTTCCATTTTTTAAAAGCTGGACTACACAGGCTTTTCTCATAGCAGAATTTGGCTGTTTTGCCTCAATTTGTCTTTTTTCTAAAACAATTCCTTTAGCTTGATGGGCCCCTTGAAGCGGATCTGCTTTTTCTTTTAGTTTTAGTGCTTTTTTAATAAACCATTTATTGTGCCATCTAGCTTTTTTTCTTCTATCTTTGAGTTTTTTTCCAGCCATCAGACCATTACTTTTGTTGCCCATAGTTCTTGGATAAAACCAGCTTTTATAAATCTTTTGCCAGAAAATTGAAGAAATGTTGTACTGAAATTTAAAATATTAGTTTTTTATTAAGGAAAAGAAATAAATTATTGATTTGGAGTTCCGCTGAATCTAGACTGTTCACTGCCAACTTGTCCGCCTACAGCTTTTGGCAGCGTTGTGAAACTGCTTCCATACAAGTTAAAGTGCTGTGATGGGAATTCTATAAATGATTCCATATATTTAGGGTAGCCCTGCGATATGTCCTTCCAATAAGGGCTTGGAGACATTTTGTAGAGCGGACTGCCAAAATATTCCATGATTCCTAAAGTAGGATTTTGACCTATTTCAGCTACAAAACCACCTGCTTCTACTATACCTCTTGGTTTTTGATGAAGTCTTCCTGCCTCATATTGCTCTGCCCACTTTTTTTCTAGTTGTTCCATTATTTCTTTAATAGGAACATTTCCCATTCCTGGCGGAAGGTGACTATCGAAAAAGCCAAAGTTATCTGTTATATGGACATGTTTTGTTACATCTGCTATTTTTTTTGCTTCTTCTATCATCTTTTGTTTTAGTTCTTCACCTTCATAGCCTGCTTTTCTTAGATTATTTATGTGGCCTACATCCCATGTTGCACCTATTAGTCTTTCCGCTTCATTATCTGCTTGTTTTTCTGATAGCTTGCATCTATCCATTAGTTCTTTAGATAATTTTTTTCTGCTTTCCATTACTGCTTTTCTAAGATCCTCTGCTGTTGACATTGGAGTATGAACAAAGAAATTTTCTAGAGCTATGAACGGGGTTTCTTTTTCTTTGCCACTTTTTTTAAGTTTTTCATAAAGCTTGGCTACAGCTCCTGCTACAGTTTCAGCTGTTTTTTCTATGGCAAATTTACCAACAGGCTCCCATATTTCTGGTGTTTCTAATGGCGCAAGTGCTGTAACAACCTGTTTTGATTGAAATTGTGTTAGATTAAATAAGTCTAATGCTGCTTTTTCCCTTTCTTTTTCCAATCTTGCTTTTTCTTCGTAGTCTTCTGTTTTTTTACTCATTTCATCCAATAAGTATAATTCTTTGTTTTTCTGCATTATTTTCTTGTTTGTTTCATTGTAATTCTCATCCAATTTTTTTAAATATTCGTTTATTTTTTTCTTTTCTTCAGGAGATTCAAATTTTGCGAACTTTACGAATTTGTTGTAAACATTGTGGTATTCACTTCCCAGCAATTTGTTTATTTCATCTATATGTCTATTCATTCTAAGAATATCCAAAGTGTTATCTTCTGCTACCTTTTTGTATTCTGGATTTGCTTCTAAACCTGTTTTTCCTATAGCCTCATTTTGCTTCATTTTTACTATCATTTTTTCTTTCAGGTCTTCAATTTCTTTTTGGTATTCCAGAAGTTTTTTCTTTTCCTGGTCCCACTGTGTTTGATTTAAGCTTTCAAGTCTTTTTTCTGGATCCCATACTTCTTCACCTTTTCCTATGTAATTTTTCTTTTCATATTGAAGCGGGGCTATCTCTCCTGTTTCTTGGTTTATTGCAACTATTAGTCTTTCTTTTATTGGTATTTTCTTTTTGCCAACTATTTTTCCATTTTCTATTATTGGTTCTTCTTTGTATAAACCTTCAGGATGTTTTTTTTCATCGTATGGAATTCCGTATTCCTGGCTGAATGTGTTTCCTGCATGAAATACTACTGGAACATTCTCTCCATTGCTTAATTTATGAGACCTTTCCAATATAGAGAAAACCTGCTGTTCTGTACTCTGCCTTTGTTCTTCTCTCCATCTTCCTCCTTCTTGTCCTGGAAATCCTGCTAGGTCTATTAGAGGAGCATGAACAGATACTTTAGCGTCTGTTATTTTTGCCAGCCTTCTAACCTCTTCAAAATGCTGCTGTGGGATTTGTTCAAATTTGTCAGTACTTATCGTACCAACTTCAATATTTTTTATACCTTGGTTTAGCAACTTGCTGAATTCTTCTAGCTGCCTAGCCACCATTGGATTAGTTGGAGCACCTAGAGACCAGTTGTGGCTTGTTGCATGAGGCTCCATTGAACTACTGTAGCTTTTATAGAATCCTGCCATAGTACATATTATTTTTATTAATATTTTTATACCTTTCTAATTGCTTAAAATGTTTTATAATCCTATCATACCATGTGTTTTTTTGTAGATATTATATATTATGTATGTTTGACTTGCTGCAGTTTTTTGAGCTAATTTAGACAATTCTTCATAAGCAACACTTGGGCCTTTTTTCTTTGATGTAAATGTTTCAACTATTGGCTTATATATTTCTAGAAAGCCTGCAAACAAACCTTTGAAGGGATTTTCTATTACTGGCTGTAGTTTTTTCTTCTTTTCTTCCTTTTCTGGTTCTTTTAGGTATTTTTCTATTTCTTCCTGTAATTGCTTTAGGCTAGTTCCAATGTATTCGTCAACAATTTCAAGATCTTCATATAATTCCAGTGACTCTATAGATTCTAATTCTGTTTGATCTACTCCATAACTATTAAACAAGATTTCTGTACGGCCTGCATGCACATACTGCCTTCCACCTTGCCCTGATAATGCTGAAGGTACACTTCTGAATTTCATTATAACTTCTGTTAATGCATAGTATTTTGTATCTATAGTTATATCTGCAAATGACGGATGAATTGATGCAGGAGTAAGCTCCTTTTTTCCATAAATTTTTATTTCTATTTCCATATTGCTGAATGCATTTATTATGTTAGGATTTGCAAGACCTGTGCCAGATGGATTACGCATTTTTAGTTTTTGTGCTGCTATTAAATATGGTTTTAGCCATTTGGCATATAACTGCAGAGTTCCAACTTGAGATTTTAGATATGTCTTTTCTATTTCATATCTTTTTCTTATTTCTTTCTCACTATATTCTTTCCACACAGCAAATTCTTCAAGTTTTATTTTTAGAAGCCTTTTCACCCTGTCGTTTAAGTCAACTTCTTTTTTGTCAACGTCTTCAGGCTTGTCTATTACGAAGAATGCATCTCTTAAAGTTACAAATTGCAGATCCTGTGTTAATAAGTTTATACTACCACGGCCTTTTTTAGCATCAACCTGATCCATCCAAACTCCTTTAATAGCATATAAAGCTGCTTTTTTCTTTTCTTGGCTTAAGTTTTCATCTCTAATTTCATCATATGGCTTTAATTTTATTTCAAATTCTTTTAAGTCATAAATTAGATTTAGAACACTTTTAATTATATTATTCAATGTTCCAAGATATTCCATTGCTTTTTGTTGCATTAATGTTGTTCTTTGTCCCATCTCTCCAAAATAACCTGAACTTACAGATGCTTCAAATTCTTCAGAACCTTTCCAAACTTTCAATCCAAGACCAACAGGGGGCGTATCTTGCATTGTGTCTACAATCCAGAAGTATATTGGTTCAAGACCTTCATTTAGAGAATCATAGATTAAATTGTAACTTGGCTTTGGGCTGCTTAAAATTGCAGAAGCCAGTTCTTTTGTTATTTCTTTCTTTTTGTCTTGATAAGATTCATCTTGAATAAATTCTTTTAGATATTCTCTTTTATCTTTTGCATCCTTCAGACCTTTTTTTATCTCGTCTAAAGTTAGAACCTCTTTTCCAACCATAATATATTTAGCTTGCGGTTGATTTTAAACCTTTCTTTTTATTTTTGTTTATACAAAAGTATTTATATTTCTTGGTTTATAATGTTCTTAATGGGTGTATTTGATTTTATCAGAGGGAAAAAAAAAGAAGAATTTGAGCCTGCTTTTGATACAACTTCTAGTGACTTACCTGGTGAAGAGCCTTCAGTAGAAAATTACGATGAGACATTGGGTAAAAGGTTTAGTCCTCAGCCTTCAGATCTACAGCCACAATTTACTCAAATTAGCACTGCTAACAGAGATACTGATTTAATTCTGACAAAATTAGAATTAATAAATCAGAAATTAGAGGTTTTGGATAGAAGATTACAAGTTATAGAGAAAATTGCTAAGGAAAGTCAATGAAATATTTAAAGAGTATTTTATTTATTTTAGTTCTTGTAATTTTTGATCAGATCACTAAATTATATTTTCTAGGTAAAGATATTTTTATTTCTGATTTTTTTTCTTTTAAATTTGTTGCAAACACAGGAACTTCATTTGGGCTTTTAAAGAACAATAATTTAATTTTTATTTTTGTTATGCTTTTTGTTATGGTTTTTATATTATATTACTATGATAAGTATAAGTCATACAGCCTGGCTTTTAATTTTATACTTGCTGGATCTTTTGGTAATTTAATTGATAGGATTTTTAGAGGCTATGTTGTTGATTTTATTTATTTTAAGTTTTGGTATGTATTTAATTTAGCTGATTTGTTTATTACTATTGGATCTTTAATTCTTATTTATTATTTCTTTAAAGAGAAAGATTAATTAATTGTTGTCATGATTTGTTTGTTATGGGCCCGTAGTATAACTTGGACAGAATATCTGGCTACGGTAAAATTTGTAGATACCAGAGGATGGGGGTTCGAATCCCTCCGGGCTCGTTTATTTTATTAAACGAAAGATATATATCTCTTTTATTATTATGGTTTTTATGGATTATAAAAAAATTGGTAAATTGTTACTTGCAGTTACTACTGCAGTTACTTTAGCTATTAGTAGCTATAATTTAGGTACTGTAAAAGGCTTTCAAGAAGCTCAAAATTCTATTAAGGCTAAAAATGTTACAGCTATTTTGCAAAGTGCTTCTGATGATTTAGAATATCTTAAGAAGCATTTGGCAACTATAAGTAAGGCGGAATTTATGTTTGTTATGGGTAAAATTGGGGCTAGAATGGCTGATGCAGAAAAAATTGATAAGAATAATCCTAATTTAGTAGTTGTCAATGCTAGATATAGAGCACTTGTTGTTGCTGTTCCTAGACAATAATTTATATTAATCCAATATCTTATCTAAAGTATTTAGTTTTTGTATAATAATCTACCGTTTAACATAGTTCTTCCAATGTTTCCTCTTCCTTCATCCCTGCCAATTAATAATTTTATATCTTCCTTAGATACTATAAATATTTGGAATTTTTTTCTATAACTAAGATTTTCAATACATTGATTTATTGTTTTTCTAAGATCGTCTCTTTACTTACTTTCTAATGTTGTATAGAGTGGCCCTGCTCTTCTATATTTATTTGCAGAGTAATTTTCATCTGTTTTTAGAACAAATATATCTATGTCTGATCTTTCTGGATTCCAATTTCCATTATAATAACTACCAAATAATCTAATTTCCAATAAAGAAGGAACTGTTTTTACTAAAACTTCTGTTAACGTATTGATTTCTCTTTCTATATTACTTAAGTCCATTATTTTGAATTATGAAAAAATTTTAAAAACTTATCCAAAAGATTTAAATAATTTTTTAGTTTTTTACATCGAATGGGAAGTTTGTTTAATTTAATTGGTAGTTTGGCTTGCATTATTGGGCTTTCTGGTTGTAGTAGCCAGACCTTGCTTAGAGTTAAAGAATTTAATTATGGTATTGCACAGGGTTATGATGTTTTGCTAGTTAAACGCAAACTAGGTTATTTTAGAAGTGGTAATTTAGTTAATGATTGCGTTGTTGGTTTGTGGGTTGGAAGAATTGATAATTCTTATATCTATGTTAAATTTAATGGATCAATGGTATATGCTCAAGATAATGACTGTAATGGTAGCGTAGATCAGTTAGAGCATGACGTTCCTTTTGGTCATCCTTTGGGAAATTTAGTATCTGCTTCTAGTCTTAGTGATATAGAACGAACTTTATTGAGATAAATGGTTAAGTTTAAATCTGATGTTAATTATTGATTGTATTGGGCCCGTATGGTAATGGATAACCGGCAAGGCTTCGGACCTTGAGCTGAGGGTTCGAATACAAGCTTTAGGAAAGCTTGGGTAAAATACGAAAATCCCTCCGGGCTCGCTTTAAATTAAATTAAGAAATTGCAGAATTTTTATATACCAGGGTATTTCTATAATTTCTATAGGATAAGAATATTCTAATTTGTAACTTTTATCTTTTAAATCTTTAAATTCAAGTTCAAATTTCACCTCATCTTTTCCTAAGAATTTTTTACCCTTTGTTGTAATAATAACTTCTTTTTTAGTATTTAATTTGTCAATTTCTACCTCTTCTACATTATTTATGTTTATTTTTATATCCTGCACTGGCGTTCTTGTTGATAATAAAAATTTAATCTCAAGGTCTTCTTCATATTTTACTTTTTCTGGATATTGCAGGCTTAATATTTTTATATTAGGATTTTCTATAACTTCTATAGTTACTATGTCTGAAGCTTTTGTGTTTTCATTATTGACTTCTATTTCAATAGTTTGCGTACCAAGTTTTAAGCCATTTATTGGAATTTCTATATTTTTTTCTTCAACAATAGAAAGATCTGTTGATAGGCATTCTTTTTTATAGCAGATTTTTAAATTATCAAGTCTTGTGTTTCCTTTGTTTGTTAACTTGCAATTTATTTTTAGTGACTCATTAATTAGTACTACTTCTGGCCCATTACATTCTATTGAAATTTTATTTGATACTGTCTTTATTTCTTTCTCTTGGTAAGATTTTTCTATTAATGATTTAGCTTCATTCAGGCTTATTTTATTTAAGTCTTTTCCGTAAGTTATGTTAAGATTTGTTTTTGTGTGGAACTGATCTTCTATTTCTACAGTTGTAAGATAAGTGTAACCTTCTTCTAGGTTTTCAGGTATTTTTGCAATCCAGAATATTTTCTTTTTTTCTCCTGGTTTTAATAAAGCTACCTTAGAATTACTTTCTGTCAGATTTGGGGCTTTTGTTATTGTAAACCAGTCTGCCATATAATAATTGTTATTATTACTTATCTCTAATTCTATTGGTACAAAGCTTCCTTGGCCGACATCATTTTCTAATGTTTTGACTTTAAATTCTAGTGGTGATGTAATTTTGTTTCCTTTCTCAATCAGTGTAGTATTTAAGTCTATTTTCTTACCTTCTAGTTTTGTATCTATTGCTTTCCAAGTGTACTTTACTGCTGGCTCTCCAGAATCTTTGTTGACATTTAGTTTTATGTGAGTTGGGTCTATCCAGCCGAATTCTCCGTATGTTATGTCAAATGGCAGCCAACCTTTATCAGGAAAATATACTTCTGCCCATGCATGAGGAGACCACTTGTTGTCTATATTTGTGTAAACCATTCCTGATATAAATCTTGCCTGAATTCCCAGTGATCTCATCATTGATATAAACAGGTTTGTTAATTCATCGCAGACACCTTCTTTGTTCTTTAGTACCCAGCTTGATTTTTGCACTACCTCTGCTGTGAGAGTAGTTAGATTATATTTTATGTTCTGCTGTATCCAGTATGCTATTTTGAAAGTTACTGCATAAAGATCATCTTCTCCAGAAACAATTTTGTCTGCTTGTTCTTTTATCTCTGGAGTAATATCTATAAATTCTGTTGGTTCTGTGTATAGTTTGTTTTTATTGTTTATGGGAAAATATATTTTTTCATCGATAATAGGCATAGTATTGACTGTCTTTATTTCTGAATCCAGACCAAAATAAAATTTTCCTTCTTCTGGATTGTCCCATTGGTAAATTATTTCTTCGCTTTCTTTTGTTATTTTTGCACTTGGTTTAGAATTAAAATCTATAGATTCTATTTTTTGCATATTGTCTATCTGAGGAAAGAATGTCAAATATGTTATTGCTTCAGCTATTTTGTGATCCTCACTTGTTTTTATTAACTCAAATTCTCCATTTATGAGAAAGTTTAGTTTTAATTCACTGTAATCATTATAATCATTTACTACATTTAGAGCAAATGATTCTTGCAATGTAACTAGTAATATTAAGACTATTAGTAAATAAGATTTTTTTATGTAGGTTTTCTTCATTTTGTTAGTTTACGAATTCTTTCTATTAGGTTTTCATAATCTTTTTTATCTATCGAAGCCCCGCAAGCGTGTTTATGGCCGCCACCATAGCCACTTAGACCATTTAATGCCTTTGCCAGTATTTTGGATATATCTTTTTTTTGATTTCTCAGGCTTAATTTAAAATCATTTTCTTTTTCTCTAGCTACAATTACTGTTTTATTTTGGTGTGCATAGCTTAGTTCTGTTGCCAGATATTGTGTGAAACTTGTTTTGCTGGATGGATATTCAAATACTATTACTTTGTCTTTGTTGTTTATACAGTTTTTTGCTTTATCAAGTAGAAGTTCATATTCCCTATTTAGCTTTTCATATCTTTTTTGAAGATATTCTGCATTTTCATTTGTTTTATTTATTATTTCATATGGCGACTCTATATTTTCAAGTAGCTCTATTGATTTTTTCACTTCACTGTTTTTGCCTTTCATGTTAAATGCAAACAATTTTATTAGTCTGCCTAACTCGGTTTTGAATAATATATAACCCGGATCTGTATGTGTCTTGTCTAATAAGTCTGGGTATTGTTTTTTAAATTCATTTAGAAAATCAGGGCTTTTGTAGTCAAATAGACATCCTACTATAGCTAGCCATAAGTTATCATTTGTTATTTTATATGCCATGTAACTTGTTGGGATGTAAGATTTTTTATCATGGATAAGAGGATTGTAATATTTTACTTTTTTCAATTCTTGTATTGGGTGATGATCTATGTATAAAATTTCACATGGTATTTCATCTATTAATTCCTGCTTGACAACTGCTTTATCTAGTATTACTACCAAGTCTGGTTTTTCTTCATAGATGTATACTGAATATTTTGTATCTAGCGCACCTGCACTTTTTATTGAAATGCCTTTACCTTTTTTAAAATGTTTTTTTAGTATTAGATATGCACATACACCATCTCCATCATCATCAAATAAATATAAAGGATTATTTGCTTTATCTAGTATTTCTCTAATTTCATTTATTTCACTGTCTGTTAACACAGAAACATTTAAATCTAGGTCTATATAAAATTTCTCTATGGCTTTTTTTGAGAAAATCATTTTTTATTTTATTTTATTTATAGGATTGTTGCTATTTCTGAAGTTAGACAGCAGGATTTCTTTAATTAATAGAGTATTAATTGCTGTTGTGGCAACTATTATTTTGCTGCTTTTGTTTATTTTTATATCAGCCATAATAACTATGGTTGTTAGTTTGGTAATTTTAGTGCTTATACTGTCTTTTTTGGAGAGAAAGAATATTAGTTTTAGAAGACTCTTTAAAAAGTGATACCGAAAGCTATTTAAGTGATATTTTGCAGATTATATTTATGGATAAAGGAAAAATTCTGCCTTTAGCAGCAATGGAGAAATTATTAAAGAAATGCGGAGCAGCTAGAGTAAGCGAGGACGCAAAAGGAGCAATGAAAGACGTTCTTGAGGACTATGGTGAAGAAATAGGACAAAAAGCTGTTAGAATTGCTCAGCATTCTGGCAGAAAGACTGTTAAAGGTTCAGATATAAAATTAGCTGTTAAATAAAATGGCATTTTTTGAATTATTTATGATGGTTATTATGTTCTTGGTTTTAATAGCTGGACCTGTTATGATAGTCATTGAAGAGCTTGAGAAAAGAAAAATAATTGAATTATAGTGCGGCTTTTCTTAGAACTTCAACACTTGCAGGCTCTTTGTATTCTTTTTTTCCTTCTTTTAGTACTTTTTCAGCCAATGTCGGATTATTTTCACTAATGCAATAAAAATGAATATTATTGTTATGCTTATAAGGATCTAAGTACGTATTTAAGCCATGAGGCCTATAGACATTTCCGTCTTTTGTTAGAACATATAGAGAACTCTTATATCCAATTTCACATATTATTTCTAGTGGTATTACCTCTCTTTCCATCTAGATTTAAACTCTGGATATTTATGAATATAAACACTATTGTGTTAATAATACAGTTTTTGAAAGTATTTAATTAAATATACTATAATCTATCTGTTATTTGTGCTCTTTCTATCAAGTCTTCAATTTTTCTGTCTTCATCAGTTCTTTCTATTATTTCAAGAGCGTCATCACTTCTACCATTTAACCTAAGTTTTGCATTTCCCATTGCTTCTTTTGAATACATGCACACTTTTTTCCATACTTTTTCGTCTTGTGCCCCTTCACCAACAAATCTTACAACTATTCCTAAGTTTGGTCTGTAGTATACACCATCACAATAAGAACCATGAGTAGAACCATTACAGTAATTTGCAATCATATAACCATTTTCTGTATTTGGTTTTCTTTTTAGTCTATCTAGAATTTCTCTTTCTTCTATTCCTTTAACTTCAAGTATGTAAAATGTTTCCATTAATTTACTTTGCCCTATAAGAATGAGCTCCTAAGCTTGGTCTTGATTTTTCAAATCCTTTTCCTTTACCTCTAAGAGATCTTGACTTCTTTCCAGCAGATGTTAATCCACGGTATACCCTTCCTTTATGTTTGTTTAATCTGATCCATGATATATTTTTATCAGATTTTATCTCTGGGTGATTAGGGTCTACCAAAATAACTTCGTACCAGAAATGAACTCCATCTTTTCCTATTTTATATGAATTTAAAACTTCTAGGTTTGGATATTTCTTTGCTGCTCTTTCTTCTGCTATCCATTGGTAACTTTTTTTTAGAACTAGTCTTTGTCTGAAGTGAGCTGATCTTCTACCATGCCTTATGCTTGGTCTTTGTTTTTGTCCTCTTTCTATTCTTATTCTTATTAGAATAAAACCATGTTTTGCTTTGTATCCCAATCTTCTAGCAGAAGCTACGTTAGTAGGATTTTCTATTTTAAGAGGAGTTGATTCTTTTCTCCATTCAATTAATCTTTTTTTAATTAGTTCAGAATATTCTTTAGGTTTTTTCTTATTTGTTTTTTTTATGTATTTGTATAAACCCATTTTGTTTTGGCTATTTGAACTATATTTAAATGTTTCTGGTTTTTTATGACAATTCTATCATATTAATATATTATTTGTTGATATTTTTGGATAGTAAAAAAGTTTATAAATATGAATTACCCGAGTTATTGTATGAATGCAATGGGTTTTTTGAAAATAGTAGTTGGCCTAATATTAATATTGGCTTCTGTCTATGCTGTTGTAGTATGGTGGCTTTCTGATTTCCTATCATTGCTGAAAGGCGGCGTTCCTATTATGATTTTTTTGGTAGGTTTAGTTTTCTTACTTTTAGGCTTTGAGAATTGAAATGGCTATTATCTCATTATTAGAGATTTTATACATTGTAATTGCAACTTTAGTTACTGGTTATATTTTTACAGGAATTTTTCCATTGAGAGGAAGCAATAAAGACGTATTGCATTCTTACACCAAAGGTTTTGATTGGAGTGAATTTTGGTTTTCTTGTTTAGTTGCAGCTCCAGGAATAATACTGCATGAAATGGGTCATAAGTTTGTTGCTATGTTTCTTGGGTTGAGTGCTTTTTTTCAGGTGTCTTATTTTGGTTTATTTTTTGGAGTTTTGCTAAAGTTATTTGGAAGCGGGTTTATTTTGCTTGCTCCTGGTTATGTTGTGATTTCTGGAGCATCTTCTTGGCAAGGTATTATAACTGCTTTCTTCGGCCCTTTTGTTAATTTGTTACTATGGATTACTGCCATGTTTTTTTTAAGCAAGCAGAAAGGTATGACTAGGAGAACTGCAATTTTCTGGAGCTTGACAAAGGAAGTAAACAAATGGTTATTTATCTTTAACGCATTACCTATTCCTCCTTTAGACGGATCTAAAGTTTGGATTCCTTTATTTAGTTTAGTTTTTGGAATATAGATTTTGTTTTAAGTAAATTTATATAAATTTGAAGCATTAATTATTAGTATGGTTTTATTAGAAGACTGGAGTGGGGCATGTTTGGGCCACGTTAGGTTAATAGCCGCTAGTGAACCTTCTGAAACACTTGAAGATGTGGTTTCTAGAGTTAAAAAATTTGGTTTTAGTTTGTACGGTGGAGTTATTCTTAATGTTGAAAATGCTAGTGGTGGCTTTGAGCCAAGAGCATTACTGGTTGCTACAAAGCCTCGCAATAAAATGAGAGCTAATCCTTTATCTGGTGTAGCAATTGTAAGAGAAATATTAGATCATAAATTTTATTTTTATTTTCAAAAGGTATTGACAAAGGGAACATATTTTGCATTTTATCCTACAATTAAAATTGAACCCACAAATAAAATTGTAGAAGTTGATTTAAAGAAACCACAGATTTTTTTTGATATTGACCATGCTTTGGAATACTCCAGTAGTTATGGTTTTGATTTTTATAATTCAGTAATTATAAACAAAAGACTTTCTTCTATACCTTTTAAATTAGATGCTGCTTTATTATTTAAGAAAAAAGAAAGCTTATCAGAAACTTCTTTGGATTCAAATTCTGCTTTTTTGATTAGAGACGGTAGCTTAGTTACAAAACCTGTTTTTAATGTTTATATGCCTGGGCAATTTAGAGTAACAAATTAATTTTTATCAAGCTGTTATTTTAGTAAATTCTTCTTCAAGTTCTTTTATTCCTTTCTTAATTTTTGTAATATTCTTTTCTTTGTCTTCAGGCTCTAATAAACTGCCGCATTCTGCACACATAAACTGATGTTCCATTGCATTTTCTATTGTAAGACGCATGCATTTATTAGGACAACTGTAGAAATCATGAGCTCCTTCCCTTTCTAGCTGTTTTTTTAATATGTTTATTTTTTTCTTCTTTAGTTGTAAAACGAGATCTTCTATTTGTTTTTTATTAAGAGTGAAGAAATATATATACCAACCTTTTTTCCTGTCTTTTTTTCTTGTGGATGTAATTAAATTATATTGTTCAAATTTATATATTATATTTCTTATCTGATTTATAGTGAGCTTTAATTTTTCAGCTATTAGAAATTCATTGACATTTTCCTTGTCTTTAAGTACCTTATAAACCATCACTCCTTCTCTTCCAGCTATTTCTATTATTGCCTCTTCTACTAATTTTTGAGATAATTTCATTTTTGAGCAAGTACAAATTTGGGCAATTAAATTTATAAAACTTGCTTTATTTTAATGTTATTTCATATTTACTACATTTGAATAATAAGAAAACTTTTTAACTGGGAATAACTAGTAATTCAAGATATAGGAGTGAAATAAATGGGTTTATTTGGCTTAGGAAAGAAAAAAGGAGATGAAAAGCGGTTTTCTTCTGCACCATCACAATTGTCCCAGGCGGAAAGAATAGATATTCCAACTTTACCTGAATTTCCTTCTTTGGATGAAGACGTTGCTGAGTTTCCTAAATATGAGCCTACGGTTGCAGATATAAAAAAAGAGGTAAGCAAGTCCGGGGATGAGGATTTAGTTATACCCAGTAGGGCACAGGATTTTAGCAATAAAACTATGATTTCTACTACACTTTCAAAATCATCAGAAAGTTTTTCACAGTCAGCTCCTTCAGCTATGACTGAGAAAAAGACTTATGGCGGAGAGGACAAAGCAATATTTGTTAAAATAGACAACTATAAACAGGCAATACATACTTTAGATGCACTAAAGGCAAAATTAGAAGACGCTGAAGAAATTTTGAGGGCTTTTGAAGATGTAAAGTCACAAGAAGAGGAAAAGCTGGAAAGCTGGAGGAAGGACCTTCAAAATATAAAGGATAAATTATTCTCTATAGATAAAGAATTATTTGAGGTTTAGATGCAAAAGAAGAATGTAAAGACGTATCAGACTGCATCTCAAAGTAAAAAATTTGCTGCAGGCTCTGAGCAACCTTTGCATATAATGATAAGTTCTCCCTTATATTTGAGAAAATCTGTTCTTAGTTGCGCTTTAGATATTACAAAGATGCTTAAAACTTATGCTGAATTGAAGCAGATTAGGGAAGCTAAGTTAACATTAATTGATAGTTTTAGAACAGTGCATTCAGAAATAAGAAAAACTCTTAGAGAGCTAGAAAAAGAAAATCTGCCTAAGTTTTCTGTAAAAGAACATACAGAAGAACGTCATGAGGAATCTAGAGATTTTGAACCTAGTGAAAGAAAACAAATGGTTGTTGAGGAAGTTGTTAGCAATAGTGAAATCGATATGTTAAAGGAAGAGTTGGCACAAATAGAAAAAAAACTTAGCCAACTTTAGAAATTTAATTTTTCTCCAATGTATAAATTTTTTGAATCTTTTAATTCTAAAATATATTTGCATTTAGTTGCTTTTATATAAGGAGTAAATGGCTTTACCCTTTTTAAAATTTTTATGGTTTTTTTGTCTTTGTCAAGGTAAACTATATCTATTTTTATGAATACAAATAGCATGTGCAGAGATACGGGTTCTTCTTTTTTAAATTCAAACAATAAACCATCGTTTTTTGGAAACCTAAACATCAAGCCAAGGAATTGTTTAAATGGTGTTTTGCAGAGATCTAAATTAAATGTATCTTTTTTTGATTTAATCAGCATTATTTTAATTTTAGTCAAAACATTTAAAAATGTTCCTTATATTGAAAGTTCGATGGCAAAGAAAGAAAAAGTAAATGAACAAGAATATAGCTTTCAACCATTAGTTAACATTGGTCTTGTTGGACTTGACTAAGCTTTTGCTTATGAAACCAAAGACGTAGACCATGGCAAAACTAGTTTGTTGTTGGGCTTAACAGGAAAGTGGACAGACACGCATAGCGAAGAAGTTAAGAGAGGAATTACTATTAAATTGGGTTACGCTGATGTTGATTTTTATAATTGCGATGAACATGGTTTTGGAAGAGAAAAGAAATGTAGTAAGTGTGAGAAACAAAGAACTGTAAGTTTTGTTGATGCTCCAGGTCATGAGACTTTAATGGCTACTATGTTGAGCGGTAGTGCTATCATGGATGGAGCTTTGTTGCTAGTTGCAGCAAATGAGGAGTGTCCACAACCTCAGACTAAGGAACATTTAATGGCTTTAGAGATAGTAGGTTTAAAGCACGTTGTTATAATACAGAATAAAGTAGATTTAGTTACTAAGGAAGAAGCATTAAAAAATTATGATCAAATAAAAAAATTTGTTAGTGGTACTATAGCAGAAAGTGCGCCTATAATTCCTGTATCTGCAAAGCACAATATAAATATAAATTGTATAATTCAGGCAATTGAGGAGTTTATACCTACGCCTGAAAGAGATTTAAGTAAAGATCCTTTAATGTTTGTTGCAAGGAGTTTTGACGTTAACAAGCCTGGATCTGATATTTCTAAGTTAGTTGGAGGAGTTCTTGGAGGTGCTTTAAAGCAAGGTATTTTGAAGACTAGTGAAAAAATTGAAATTGGTCCTGGGAGGCTGGTGCAAGAGAAGGGAACTGAGAAATGGATTTTAATTTCTACAGAAATTGTTTCTTTAGTTACTGGAGGTTCTTATGTTGAAAGCGTTAAACCTGGCGGCTCTATAGCTTTACAAACAAAATTAGATCCTGCGATTGTAAAATCTGATCAATTAGCAGGCAGCGTTGTTGGATTAGCTGGCAAATTGCCTCCTGTCTGGACTGAACTAAAATTAGAACCTAATTTACTTGAGCATGTTATTGGGAGCAAAGAAGAAACTAAAGTTGATCCTATAAAAAAAGGAGAACCTTTAATGCTTAATGTTAATGCAATGACCACTGCAGGTATAGTTGTTGGTTTGGAAAAGAATAAGATACATATTAAATTAAAAAGGCCTGTCTGTGCTGAAGTTGGTAGTAAAATTGCTATTTCTAGGAGAATTGGAACAAGGTGGAGATTAGTTGGATGGTCTTTTGTTAAGAAATAAAAAATTTATTTAGGTAATTCGTTCACTAATTTTAATCTTCTTTCTGCCATTCTAACACGCATTTCTTTATCACTTAGTTTAGCAATTTTTAAACAAAGACTATAAATTGTATTGTAGGCATGATTTCTACCTTCTAAAGTACCCATTAAATAAGCAGTATAATAAATTGGATCGTACATCTCAAATCTTGTTCTTCCAGAAGACATTTCTAAACCTTTGAATTCATTTAATGCGCAATTTGAGTAAAATCTGGCTCCTTCTGCAATAGCAATTATTCCCTCAAGCACATCCTCTGTAAATTGTTTTTCATCTGTCATTTTACTTCTATCCTTATTTTCTTTCCATCAAACAAAAAATTATACATTTTGTAAAATAATGTATTTATCATAATTTAGTTAGATGAACTATAATATATTTTAATATTAGTTGTGGAAAATCCGCAACATTTATAAGAATTAACAGCTAGTTAAAAATATGGAAAAAGAAATACACGAAGTTATGATGGATTTGGGATTCAAAAATAAGGAGATAAAGGTATATCTTTCTTTAATAAAAAATGAAAGCCTGACAGCTCTTCAAATATCTCAAGAAACAAGAATTGACAGGACAACAACTTATGATATTTTAGAGAGATTAATTGACAAAGGAGTTGTTTCTTCTACATTTAAAAATAAAATAAGACATTTCATAGCTTTAACTCCAAAAGAACTTTTAACTTACTTTAAAGAAAAATATTCTTCATTAGAGAGTGTTATTCCAGAATTAAATAATATAGCAAAGAAAACTAAAAATAAAATAAGATGCAATTTGTTCCAGGGAAAAGATGGATTGAAAAGTTTGATAATAGAATTAATTGAAGCTAAGATTAATTATAAGGTGATAGGCATAAGGAAGGAATATGAGGATATTTTGAGTTATTTTACTACACAGACAATTCTTAGACTTAGAGAAAGTAAAGTAAAAGAAGTAGCAATAGTCGGGAAACATGCGAAATTTAAAAAACTAAGAAGAGGTACTTATAGATACTTAGATGAAGAATTAATATCACCAGTTACAACTTTAATATATAATAATAAAGTGGTATTTTTTATCTGGATAGAACCTTATTTTGCAGTATCTATAGAAAATAAGGATTTTGCTTTAGCGCAGGAAGAATATTTTAATCTGCTATGGAAAATTGCTAAAAAATAATTTTTTCACTAACTTTTTCATATGAAATTTCATACGAATCTTAGAAATAGTCTGTTCTTGCTACTATGATACGGCAAGAATGAACTTAAATATTGAACTGCATAATTAAATTAATGGAAAACTTAGGTGAAAAAAGCTGAAAAAGAACATTGCACAAGGTGTTTTGGTCGCAGTTGGGGCGTCAATACATAAGTTTGTGTCTTTAAGCTTAGAAACACGTATTAGAATATATATGCCCCGAGCGAGATTCGAACTCGCGTCAAAGCCTTTCTTTTTTCAAACTTTTTTAAAAGCTTGAATCGAAAGGGCTTTATCCTTGACCGGACTAGACGATCGGGGCATGGGCCCGATGAGATTTGAACTCACGACCTATGGCTCTCTTAAACTTTTGTACCATAAGCAGTCATATAAGACCATTGCTCCGCCAGGCTGAGCTACGGGCCCAACTATAAACTGAAAAGAAATGTTTTCTTTATAAAATTAGCTGTTTGTGTACAGGAGACATACCTTGCTTTAAGAATCTCTGAAACAACTATAGGAGATGGTAAAAATGCATACAGACAACGAATACGGGCAAAGGTATAAGGAAATGGTCTTAGGAAAAACCTTGAGAAAAGTTACAAAGCTAAGAAAGGATTTCAAAACATTGCTTTTGCTACAATCTGATCATGAGCTTTTGATGATGCTCTGTCATTGCGCAAGACATCATTATGGTTTCAAGAAAAAACCTTTAACAGAAGAAGAACAAATTTTGTATGAATATATGATTACTTATAATTATAATCCAAATACTGTTTACAAATGGTTTTTGAAAACACAAAAAACAGAAGATGTTATGCTGTATCCAAAAGACATGAATAGACTGAGAGAAGGGAAACTGGAAAAAATGCTGAACGTAAGAAAAAAAGAGAAACATCTAGTCCAGTCATTAAAATTTATGGAACTGGCTAGAAAAACAGCATGGGAGTTTTTACAAAATGATAATTAAAAAATCAATGAGGAAATTGCCAAATGTATTAAATCGAGAGCAATTAAAGACATTAATAGATGCAATAGATGATCCAGAGACAATGGTTGTAGTAATTCTTGGAACTTTCTGCGGTTTAAGAATAGGAGAAATAAGCAAAATAAAAAAAGAGCATTTGGACTTCAACAGAAAAATACTGAAAGTAGTAAACGGTAAATTAGCAGGAAAGAATGACTTTGGATACGGCAAGGATAGAGTTGTGCCAATACCAACAAAAATAGCATTGCTGCTGCAAGTTTGGCGGTATGTCGTATTCCATGAGAATAAACTAAGAAATATATGTTACTAACCAGTGGTAATAAATAGTAAGCTTTATAAGCTTTTCAGTGTTTCTAATCATAAAAAAGTTCTAAGAAAAACAAAGATGAAAGGGCTGATATTGTAGTTTATAAAACTAAAGATAAAAATAAGAGAAATCAAAATGAAGATATTTTAGGAATTATAGAGACAAAAAGACCAACAAGAAAAGAGGGAATAAAACAATTAATGAGTTATATGACTGCAAGTTCTTGTTTGTGGGGAGTATGGACAAATGGGAATGAAATTGAATATCTCTATAAAAATCCTGAAACAGGTGAAATAAAAAGAGAATATATATTTCAGATACCTAAAAAAGGAGAAACAATAGAAACGATTGGACATATCTCTAAAAATAAATTAAAACCTGTAAAGAACTTAAAACCAATCTTTAAAAGAATTTTAACGACATTATATTCAAATACAAATATTAGTAGAAAAGAGAAATTAGGTAGTGAGATGATAAGATTAATATTTTGTAAGATTATGGATGAAAAATTTAATCCAAATGCTATACCCGAATTTAGAATATTACCTGAAGAAAATCCTGAAGCAGTAAAGAAAAGAATTGATGGACTTTTCAAAGAAGTAAGGGAAGAATTATCAGATGATGGTGTATTCGATGTAAGTGAAAAAATTACTTTAGATGCTAAATCAATTTGTTATGTTGTAGGAGAATTACAAAGTTTCTCTTTGTTAAAAAGTGAAAAAGATGTTATAGGAGAGGCATTTGAAACTTTTGCAGAAAGTAAATTAGTTGGAGATAAAGGGGAGTTTTTCACACCAAGAGAAGTTGTTAAAACTGCTATAAAAATAATAAATCCACAACCAAAAGAAACAATATTAGACCCTGCTTGTGGTTCTGGTGGATTTTTGATATATTCTTTAGAGCATATATGGAGAATAATGGATGAAGATAAAAGATACAAAGGAGCTTCTAATCTTGATAGTCTAAAAAGAGAAGTTGCTGAAAAATATTTTTATGGAATTGATAAGGAAATTGATTTGGTTAAAATAGCAAAGGCATATATGTCAATTATAGGGGATGGAAGAAGTAAAATAGTCCAAGAAAACACTCTTCACACATTTGAAGATTATCAACCAAAACCAAAAGAATTATTCGTAAAAGAAGATGGTAAACCAAAACAATTTGATTGTGTCATTACAAACCTGCCATTTGGAACTAAAATACCTGTTTTAAAAGATGATAGCAAATATTATGATTTGGGGCATATATGGAAGATGGAAGATAGTAAATGGATAAAGACTGATAAAGCCAAAGATACAGAACCTCAAGTATTATTTATAGAAAGATGTTTGCAATTTCTTAAAGATGGTGGAAAATTAGGCATTATCCTACCAGAGACTTATTTTCATTCTCCAAGCACAAAATATGTTTTAGATTATATGAAAAAGAAGAATAACTTTATTGCGATTGTTGATTTACCTCATAATACATTTAGACCTTATTGTAATGCTAAAACTTGCTTGATTATTTTACAAAAAGGTAAACCTCAGCAAAGTAAGATAATTATGGCTGTTGCTGAACAAATGGGACATGACCATAGAGGTAAATCTATTTATAGATATGATGAGTCAACTCATAAATTTACTGGAGAGTTATGGGATGATATGGAGACAATAAGAAAAGAATTGGATACTCCAAATAGCTCAAAAAATAATAATGTATTCATGGTTAATTCAAATGAAATAGTTAATAATCTTTATGTTCCTCGTTATTACTGGAAAAAGAAAATTGAAAATTTACAGAAAGAAGCCGAAGAGCAAAACATAAAATTCATACAAATAAAAGAACTTATTGATAAAGGTATTATAAAAATGTTTAGAGGACATGGAGCACCACCAAGTGAATTTAAAGGTAGGGGGGATGTTCCTTATATAAGAGCAGATGATATTGTTGGTTGGGAAATGTATAAAAGTGAAAATACTATGATTCCTATGGAAGTTTATAAAAAAGTAAAGGGTAAAAAGTTTGACTTAAAAGCAAAAGATATTGTTTTTGTTAAAGAAGGTAGTTATAGAATAGGTAGCGTTGCATTAGTATCTCCATTTGATACAGAAGTTTTGCTTAATCATCATAGTATTGTATTTAGAGTTATAAAAGAAGATAACGAATACGGAATAGATGCCTATTATCTACTCTATCTTTTCTCACATAGATTGACACAAAGACAGCTCTACAACAAAATAATGATTGATACAACTCTACCAAACATAGGGGATAGATGGCAAGAACTTTATTTGCCAGTTTCAAAAGATAAAAGAACAATAAATGAAATAAAAGTAAAAGTAAAAGATTTTTTTGAGAAGAAATGGGCTTCTGCAAAAGACTTTAATGATTTAAAAGAAAAATTTGGAGAATTAACAACCTAATGATTTACAATTATAATTCTATTAATCTTGAGTTTATTTTTATTATTTATATGCCATAGACTCGGTTCATTTACAATAAATTTATTTAAAACATTAACAAAATCATTAATAGTTTTATTATAATCAAAATTGTTTTCTAATAAAACTTCTTCTAATGAGCTTATTATTTTTTCTTCAACTAACATAAAAATAATTATAATTTCAAGATTCAAAAGCCTTTACCAAAAATTTTTGTAAAATATCCCCCATTTTTGTAAAAAATGCTAAAAGTAAAGTTTAAATTACAATTAAAATGTAAAATCATATGGCAGTTCCAAAGAAAAATGATAGATTAGTAAAACAACTAATGTCTTCTCGCTTAAATGAAGCGAAGTCTTACTCCACTTCAGAAGAAACAGAGTTTAATTCTTTAAAATACGACATAGAACATGGTATGAAATTACCGCCACATAAGATGAATAGATACAATGAATTAAAATTAAAATTGGGAAAATGAACGATTACTACGAAAACTTTCCAGATGATAGACTTGTTTCAAGTATGGATAAAGGAGTTAAACCTAGTTCTAATCCTATTATTCAAGCAGAAATTACAATGCGACTAAAGAAATCCATAGACGCTTTTAATAAGTCTAGTACTCGTTTATCTTATATTATGCTTATCCTTAGTTTTTTGATGGTAATATTGGCTATTCTTCAAATTATAAAGTAAGTTGTGTAAAAAGTCTTTAATCTGTGTATAAAGTAGTTAATTTTGGCTACTTCTTACACAAAGTCATTTGAATAATAACCTTTTTATAATCTATAACTACGAGGTTTTTATGTTAATAGGAATAGTTGGTAAACCTAGTACAGGTAAATCAACATTTTTTAAAGCTTGTACATTAGCTGATGTAGCAATAGCTTCTTATCCTTTTACAACAATAAAGCCAAATAGGGCTGTGGGTTTTGTTAGAGTTGAATGCGTTGATAAAGATTTTAGTAAGCAGTGCAATCCAAGGATGGGTTTTTGTATTAATCATAATAGATTTGTTCCTGTAGAGCTACTTGATGTCGCAGGTTTAGTTCCTGGCGCTCATGAAGGTAAGGGTTTGGGTAATCAATTTTTGGATGATTTGAGACAGGCTGATGTTTTGGTTCATATTGTGGATGCTAGTGGAGGTACAAATGAGAAAGGAGAAAATGTTCCTACATTAAGCTATGATCCCTGTAATGATATTAAATTTTTGGAAAATGAGTTAGATATGTGGATAGTTGAATTAATAAGAAAAGGATGGAATAAATTTGTTAGGCAGCAATTAGTTGAAAAATTAGAACTGCATAAAGCAATTGCCAGGCAGCTTAGTGGTTTGGGAGTTACAGAAGAAATTGCTGAGGAAATTTTACAAGGTTTTAGTTCTGATATTAAGAATTGGAGCAATGGTAATTTATTGAATTTTGCTACTGCAATAAGGAAGAAAACCAAACCAATTATAATTGCTGCTAATAAAATAGATGTTCCTGGTTCAGATAGAAATATAGAAAATATGAAAAAAAACTTTCTAGATTACAGAATAATTCCATGCAGTGCTGATTTTGAATTAGCTTTGAGAGAAGCTGCAAAATTAAATTTAATAAAATATGTTCCTGGTGATGGAAAATTTGATATTGTTGGGGATTTAAGTGAAAAGCAAAGATTGGCTTTAGAACACATTCAGAAAAGTGTTCTAGATAAGTTTGGAAGTACTGGAGTTCAAGATGTTTTGAATATTGCTGTTTTTGAATTGTTAAATTATATTGCAGTATTTCCTGGCGGATTGAATAATTTGGTTGACAGCCAGGGTAGAGTACTGCCTGATTGTTTTTTGATGAAAAACGGTAGCACTGCTTTGGATTTTGCTTTTAAATTACATACTGATTTTGGTAAGAATTTTATTAGAGCCATAGATGTGAAAAAGAGATTAACAGTCGGCAAGGAATATTTGTTAAAACATAGAGATGTTATAGAAATTATTGCTAATAAATAATTATAAAATTTTTATTAAACCATTATTTGCATCTACTTCTATTAAATCTCCAGTTTTTAGAACTTTAGTTGCTATTTTTGTGCCAATTACACATGGAATATTCATTTCTCGACTAACTATAGCTGCATGGCAAAGAACTCCACCTTCATCAGTTATTATTGCTGCTGATTTTTCCATAGCTACAATATATTCTGGCGTTGTCATTGAAGTAACTAAAATTTCTCCTTTTTGCAACATAGATATTTCCTCTTTTTTGAGAATTACTCTAACTTTACCAATTACTTTTCCTTTACAAGATGTTAATCCTTCAATTTTGTTAACTTCTATGTAATCTTCTTCTTTGCCAAATTCTTCTTCTTTTATTTCTTCTAGATTATCGGTAAATATTTTATAATTATTTCCTTGCTGTAGATAAATATAACCATTTATTCTTTTTTCAATTTCAAGTAGATTTATAATATCTTCAGCAGTTAAAGCACATACTTCTTGTAAATTTAGATTGAATTTTTTACTTATTTTTATTAATAACGGCTGAATCAAAAAATTTGATTTATTTAACATTTCTAAACGATAAGATCTTAAATAAACATATTCACGTAATATTTTAATTAAATCAAGAATATGGCCTGAGATATTTAATTTTTTTATTATTTCATTAAATTCTTTATTTGTTTTATTATATTCTTCTTCAATAGCTCTAACTTTATTGTTATTGTTTACTAAGTAATGCAAACGTTCTTTATAAGATTCTAAACTTGGAAGATTTTCATCTTGATTGTAAACATATAAATAGCCATAATATTCTATATGTTTTTTAATAAGTTCTACTTCTATAGCTGGATTTTCTTCTATTTTTAATGCTATTTTCATTAAATCAACTTGTTCCCTTATAGAATCTAAAATCCTAGGCGGAGTTGTAATTTTATTAAATACTTCTTGAAATTCTTCTTCCTTTAGAAATTTTTTTAGATGTTCTTTTACTTTATTAGTTATAATTTTCTCTATTCCTATTGGAAAAAACATAAAAGTTGAAAATTTATGATATGATTCCATATAGTTTTTGAAAGCAATAACCAAATTTTCATCTTGAGAACTTTTTTCAGAAATTTTAACTAGATTTTTACATACTTCTTCACATTTTTTAATATTATTTTTAATAAAATTTGGATTTTCTTCTATCGCTTTTACAATAGATAAACCCATTTTTTTTAGATGCTCTTCGCTATTATAAACACCAATTTGTTTATCATAATTTAAAGTTAAAACTTGGTTATCTTTGAAATCAATTTCATCTTTAAGTGTTAATGATCCACCATGGAGTATTAAATTTATTCTAAGTATGCAGTTCCTTCTGGCAACTATTAAATCCCATTTATTTCCGGTTTTTATGTAATTCATTTTATTTTTGTTTTTAGTTCTTCAGCTGTTAAGACAACAGTTCCTAGAAAATTAGGCATTTGCCTATTAAACCAAAAATCTAAATCTTCCCCTGGAAATCCAGAAATACAATCTTTTATTGCAATTGTTTTATAATTCCTATGGGAGGCTCCCAACATTGTAGAATAAACACAATTATTTATTGTTGTTCCAGTAAATATCAAATTTTCTATGGTCTTACCATTCTTTTTACTAATTTTATCAAGTGTTGCATCTAAATTAGTATTATAAAATGCATCAAAGTATTTTTTTCCAACTAAGTAATCTAAATCTTTAGGTTTAAGTTCCTCATGAATTTCTACCATGAGATTTGGTTTGCTATCTAAATATCTTCTTAATATTTTTTTGTTAGCTTCAAATTTAAAAGGCATTCCTTTAAGTAAAGATTTAGGAACTTCGCTATCATCATTCCATATAACTTTGGTATATATAATAAAAATTCCTTTTGTTCTACAGTAATTTATTAAATCTGAAATTAATGGAATTTGTTCTTCTGCTTGTTTAACATATATTGCTCCATTTTGGTGTACAAATTCATATTGCATATCTATAACTATTAGTGCTGTTCTATCTGCATATACTATTTCTTGGTTCATTTTATATGTATTACTAAGTAGTAAAATAGTAGCATTTAAATACTATTATTAGCTGTATACTACTAATGGAAATAGAAAATTTACAAAAGTTAGGATTAAGCAAATATGAGTCTAAATGCTACTTGGCATTAATTAAATATGAAAATCTTCTTGGAAAAGATGTAGGTGAAAAATCAGGAGTTCCTACGACATCAGTTTATAGAAATTTGGATTCTTTAAAACAAAAAGGATTTATTCAAATCATACAGAATGAACCTCTTGCCTTTCAGGCTGTTGATCCTGAAATAGCAGTATCTTCTTATATAAAAAATAAAAAAGATGAATTGTCAAATTTAGAGAACTATACAGTTAAAGAATTAAAGTTAATTAAAAAGACTGGCTTAATTAAGAAATATGAAGAGGTTCTTGAACTATATACTGGAAGAGAGCAGTCCTATAAATTAGGAAATATATTAATGAAAGAAGCTAAAACTAGTTTCTTTTTAATTGGAAGTGGTGCTACTCAATCAATACTTGATATTATTCATTCTTTAAGATCTGCTATAAAGAGAAACGTTGTGTGTAAATTTATTGTTACAAATCCTGATTTTGATAGAGAGCTAATCAAGGAGTTGAAAAAATCTGATATAAAAGTAAAATATTATCCATTATTGGGATTTTCTTTGTTAATAAAGGATGATGAGGAATCTCAAGTTGTAATTAAGGATAATAAAATAAAAAATGGAAGGATTGTTTTAAGAATAAGAAATAAAGATTTATCTAATGCTTATGTTAATTATTTTAATTCAATTTGGGAAAAAAGTTCAATCATTTAATAATTATAAAAACTAACAGATGAAAAAGTCAGAAAACTACCATTGTTGTTCCGGAGGCAGTAACGTGCTTAAACCTTCATCTGTTAGCTGGTCTGAGACAACGTATGTTTTAAGAGTGTTTACTCCATCAGTTTCTCTTAAAGTTTTTAGAATATTTGTTGATGTCTCAGGATTGTGAGCTTTAATTTCTGCTATTATATCATATTCTCCATAAACTAGGTGAACTTTATTTACATATTTGTTGCCAAGGCTTTTTATTTTGCTGAGTACGTTTTCAATTTTATTTTGATGTACTCCTAGTAATGCAAAAACCATCAATTTTATTCTACCCCTCCCTCACTTTATTATATTTCATAAGGAGTTAGGTTTATATATAAGACTAACCTATATTTTTAATATAAAAGATATATAATATATATTTAGTATCATGGGATATAGAAAACTTATAGG
The DNA here is from genome assembly GCA_018302765.1 of Candidatus Woesearchaeota archaeon. Classification (GTDB taxonomy): domain Archaea; phylum Nanobdellota; class Nanobdellia; order SCGC-AAA011-G17; family GW2011-AR18; genus JACPCE01. The sequence continues at coordinate 6,023 of JAGVZG010000023.1, read as the reverse complement.
GTTTGGAGACAGTTCTTTTGTTGTTAGTTTGCCTAAAGATTGGATTAATAAGCATGGTTTGAAGAAGGGAGACGGGCTAATGTTAGACGTAGAGAATGATGCAATTAAAGTTAGACCATTTAATACAAATAACATAAATAGCAAAGAGGATACAGAAATTTCTATTGAATACACTGAAGACAAGCAAAGATTTAAGGCAGAACTGATTTATGCTTATATAAGTAATTTTAATTTGATTAATATTTTAGGGAAAGATCTGCATAAGCATATGCCTGAAATAAGAAAAGTTGTTGAGAGCTTGGCAGCTTTGGAAGTTGTGCAGCAAAGTTCTACAAAAGTTGTATTGAAAGACTTATTGAATGTAAGTGATGTTGCTCCTTATGATATTCTTAGAAGAATTGACAGAATAATTTTATCTATGATAGAAGATGTTAATAATGCCCTTTCAGGAAATATTGACAGTTGTTTAGAAGCTTTAGAACAAAAAGAAACAGATGTAAATAGATTGGCTAATTTAGTTTTTAAGGTTCTTAAGAGAGGTTTAGATCCTGTTGACGGTGCAAAATTAAAATTAAATGTAGATGAAATTTTTTATTATTGGGAGCTAACTTTATTTGTAGAGAAAATAGGAGATCAATTGAAGAGAATTCCTAGACATATCAAATCTAAAGTTGACAAGACAGTGATTGATGCTTATAATGCTTTAGTTGAGCAATATAAAGCAGCTATGAGAGCAAACTTTACAAAAAATATACCTCTTGCATTAGACGTTATAGCAAATAAAGGCAATATATTTGAAAAATTAGATTATTGCATTGATAAACTGCCTAGAGACTATGTTTATTTTCTAGAGAAAATGAGATCAATGAATATTTATTGCGGTAATATATCCAAAGTTTTGCTGAAGATGGGAATGAGAAATCAAGATAAGAAATAATTTATTTTTTATCAAGTTTATTTTCTTTAAAGCACGCAGGGCACAAATATAATGTTGGTTCTTCTTGTTTTTTTACCTTGTATGTTGCTAATTCATCGCAGTAATCGCATTTGTTTCTTTTTGTAGGTTTGACTAGTTCCCCCTGCATATTTTAAGAGATATTATAATTGGATATAAGCCTTTCCTTTTACTTTTTCTGGCAAACAAAGAAACAGTGATCTTTTTGAAAAGGATCTAGTTCTTTTTGATCAATAATTTTTAGTTTTTCTTTTAGTTTTTCTTCTACTTCTCTGTAAATTTTTTGTGGCGATTTTGTTACGTCAATACTTCTTGCTTTTATTGCTATTAAAGCGTATCCCTTTGGCTTTAAGAACTCTAGATTTTTTATTAAAATTTCTACTTGATTTTTTTGTGCTACATCTTGATAAATTAGGTTCACTTGAGATATTCTATTTTTATAAGTTTCTGGCTTGTTTGCGTCAGCTAGTATGGGGGTCATATTTTCTCTTTCTTCACATACAAAAAGTAGGTCTCTTACTACTCTTGGTGCAAAGTCAAGGCAGAATATCATGCCTCCTTTTCCTACAATGTCTGAGATAAATGATGGTGTATACCCATGAGAAGCTCCTAAATATAATATTGCATCTCCTTTTTTTATTGGCATTAAAGATATTTTCTTTATAACAGCAGATGCTAATTTTGAATGCGAAGGATTAAATTCCCTGTATTCATAATTGTTTTCTTTGTAGGTTTTTTCATTAAAAAATGTTTTACCAGGAGTAATACTTTGTGTTGCAATTAATCTTCTATTTTTTAAATTAATAGAGTATATGCCTTCGTATTTTGATTTTTGTACTTCCATGTTGTTTTAAAATTTATACAAGAATAAAAGAGTTACTGTTACTCTCTAGTTCGTGCAGATTTAATTTGTTGATATTTTGGCATGGCTTTAATTAATTCAATTGCTTCCTTTGCCACTTCATCTTTAGTCTTTTCTGTTGTGTTTATTATATATACATTTGGAATTAGGTCTGCTATTGCCAGAAAGTAACCTCTTACTGTTCTAATAGATAAAGGTGACTCTGAATCTGTAGGCCTTACGTGCTGTTCTCTATATCTACTTGCAATCCTTTCAGATGCCGTATTTGGTTCACAGTCTAGGATTAGATGTAGGTCTGGTATTAGGTATGTTTTTTTCATTCTGTCAAATACAGCTTTAAATTCATCGAACTTTATACATGCTTTAGGTTGAGAATATCCATTTCCAATAGTACTAGCTAAATATTCTGCTGCTGTAGTTCCATAACCTCTTTCATGCAGTCTAATCATTTTTTCTTCTAATTCTCTTTTTGTTCTTCGTATAGACTCTAATCTTCCTGCACATTTACTCATTAGCAAAACCAGTGGGTCTGTAGAATTTGATTTTTTGTATTCACTTCTGGCTTGTGCAAATGGGTCATTATCTGCTTCATCAACAATTTTAGTGTCTGCTTCAGTTATAAGTTGTCCATAAATAAGACTGTTTAGGGTTGTTTTTCCTGTTCCATCAGGACCGTCTACTATAATCTCTAAAGATAGTTGTGATGCAATACTTATTTCTCTTGAGTTTATACTATTTCTTTCGATTATTCTTGTAAGTCTAGCTGTGTTTTTGCGGCTCATAATTTTTCTTACTTAAGTTACTTATAAATGTCAAACACTACCGCTTAAAAATCTTTCGTTTTGTTATTACTTGTTAGTTGTTTCTTTTTGTTAATTTCTATGCCTGAAGAAATCAATTTTTACAACTTTTGATATTTCACTTGCTAATTTTCTTGCAGCTTTGCCTTTTTGTTCTTGCGCTGCATTAGTAATGTTTGTGTGGGTAAATATTATCCCAAATTTTGGAGCTTTTGAGCCTGTTTTCAGGTGCCTGAACAATGCTTTTTCAGCCCCCAATACTTGTACTGTTGAAGAAGGCAGTTCAGCAAGGTGCTTAAGAGAGCCTGCATGATCAATAAGACGAGAAGCTATTAATGGTGTTGCTACTTCAGCTAATTTTGGACATAATTCTTTTGTAAGTTCTTCAATATAATCTTCTTGTAAATTTTTTAGTTCAATTAATTTTTTTATTTCCCTTGAAAGTTTTAGAATTGAATCTAGATCATTTTGTGTTAGATCCATTCCAATGTCTTCTTTTGTTTTTCCCTCAATTTCTTCTAATAATTTATCTTGATCTGCTGTTTTTGAAATTCTAGGTGCATAGTAGCCGTATCTTTCTCTTAAGTTTGCTGTCAGCATATTTATTATATTTATTAGTTCATCTATTGTATGGATTGTTTGGATAATAAGAATGTCTCTTGATGTTTCTTTCTTTAAACTTTCTTTTGTTAATTTTATATTTAGCTCTCTAAGATCCATTACTATTGCCCAATGGTTTAGCTTTTAAATATTTATCTTTTTGTTATTATGTTTTAGTTTATGATATTCTTTATTAAGTAGTTTTGTCTTTTTTAGCTTATGAAAATTAGAATAAGCGTAATGGATGCTATGACCAAGACACCAGTAGTTGTCGGACCTGAAATGAGCGTAGAAGATTGCGTGAAGTTAATGCTTAAGGCGAAGGTTGGAAGCTTATTAGTACAAGAGAATAAAATCTTGAAAGGGATTGTTACTGAGAAGGATTTAGTAGAGAAGATAATACTAAATAATCTTAATCCAAAGAAAACTAAAATTAGCAGTATCATGAGCAATATTCTTGTAACTGTTCAGCCAAGTGTTGATATATTAGAGGCAGTCAAAACCATGACAAAGTATAACATTAGGAGATTACCAGTAATAAATAAAGATGGAATTCTTGCAGGACTTCTTACTCTCAATGACATTTTAAGAGTGCAGCCTCAGTTATTTGAATTAATTCTAGATAAGAGTAGGTTGTTTAGTTCAAGAAGTAATTACGTTGATAGCGAGTGCGATAATTGCAAGATGTATTCCTTAGTCAAACTTGTAGGTGATAGGTTCTTATGCAAAGAATGTGATAGAAACGAAAGGATTATTAATTACTTAAATTAAAAACTCTTTAATGATTGAGAAATCTATAGTTAGTAAAAATATTTATGTTTCTGATGAAGATTTTGACATAGGAAAAATCTACAAAGGAGTAAAACAGATTTCTGACAAGCTTGGTTATGCTTTAATTGAAAAAGAGCAAGTTAACAAACCTGGAAAATATGGAAATGAAATAAAGTTTAGTTTTATTCTTGATAGAGAAATTGATTATTTTGTTGAGGCTGTTTTTGAGATTAATTTTTATTTTGACAACATAAATAAAGTAAAAGAAAGAGACCATGGGGATTGCAAAGTAATTATTAGTGGCAAATTAATATATGATTATAAAAATAGATGGGGTATGAGAAAATTTGATAGATTTTTATTAGGCCTTTATCTTAAAGTTACAGAGCCTACTTTGAAGAAAACATATATAATTCCTTTTATGATTAAAGATGGAAATACAATTCATGATTCTATAAAAAATAATTTTGGATTTTATTCTTAGAAAGCCTTATTAATTAGCTTTTGGATTAATGTTCTATGCCAAAAGAGGATGCTATTATTAGGGGTGCAAAGATAAAATACAAGGGAACTTTTGATTTTAATTTGTTATATAGAAAACTTAGAGAGTGGTTAATAAGGGAAAAATATTCTGATCCTTGTGAATCAGGAGAAAAAAAATACTCTGAGAGAATTAAGCCATCAGGCAAGCAGATAGAAGTTGTTTGGAGTACAAGTAAGGGAGAAGAAGGTGGATATTTTTCTTTGAACATTGATATTAAGTTCTTTGTAATAGATTTAACTGAAATAGAAGTTGAGAAGGACGGAAAGAAAATTAAAATGGATAAGTGCGAGGTCGAGATCGAGTTTAGCTCTAAGTTAATCAGAAATGCAAACAAGGCATGGGATGAAGATAATTTGATGTTTAAACTTTATGAGAGATATATTGTAGGAGATAAAACAGAGCAGTTTAAAATAGAATTATATAAAGACACAAATAAGTTAATGGATGAAGTTAAGAATTTCTTTAACTTGTATAGATTCTGATTATTAACCGAAAACATTATTAATTAAGTTGCTAAGGAGAGATTATGGTTCATACAGATAAGATTGTTAAAGATGTTGAATTTATTTATGAAGGTGTTTTTGATTTTAAAGAATTTCTTCAAGTTATTAAGGATTTTTTTGCTAGGCATCATTATGATTTAGATGAGAAGGTTTATGATACAAAAGTCAAGGGAGATTTTAAAAATACAACTATAAAGTGGGCTGCTGATAAAAAAGTTGATGACTATAACAAATGTTTTGTAAAACTTAAAATAGATTTAAGTGACTATAAGGAAGGTTATGCTGATGAAACAAAGGTCGTTGATGGAAAGTTAAAGGTATCTTTTGAGGCAGAGATTGAAAGGGATTATCAGGAGAAATGGAAAAAATCTCCAACTAAGAAATTTTTGAGGGCAATTTACGAGAAGTACGTAAGTGAAGCCAAACAGAGCAGAGTTGATAGTGATCTAAAAAAGTTTGTTGAGAGCTTAAAGAATGAAATAAAGCAATATTTAAGCTCTTAATTTATGTTAGTTTTGATTTAAAGACGTTATATATTACAAATTTAGACTTTTTTAATATTTGTCATTTTATAATGGTGCTAAAATTTTATATAGAAATTGTATTCTTAAGTTTATAACATGGAAAAAAGAGGCATTCTAACAGTCTTTATCTTGACTTTGACGACTTTACTGATGAGTGGACTTGCTTACGCTGATTTACCTACACAAGGTACTCATGAAAATGTTTGGGGTACTCACCTTGTGGACTGGTTGAATATTAGTTTTAATACTTCAAATGGAATGCTAGATAATATTACAGATGAATTAATAGTTTCTGGTGATATAGCTAATAATACTATATTACTTCAAGATCTTGCTGATAATTCTGTTAACAGTACAAAAATTGTAGATGGTGCTATAGGTAATCTTGATCTTGGTGCAATTACTGTAATAAACAGTACTCATTTAGCAACTGCTGCTGTAGGAGCAGATGAATTAGCTTTAGG
>JAGVZG010000002.1 GCA_018302765.1 Candidatus Woesearchaeota archaeon | reverse complement strand
CGCTAGGTTCTGGGCTGATTCTTATTGTGTTCACCTGTTCTGCGACTGGAATCCGACTAGCTCGAATGACGATCTCGGAGTACGTCGCGCAAAAATTTTAGGCAATAGTTTATTGCTAAAAAATAATAAATACAAATAACATAATTTTTCTTTAGCTACAATATTTAAAATTTTTTATATATTATTTATATATATGAGTTTGTAAGAATTTTTTTAGAGCTGGTGGATTTTTAAAACCATTAATGAATTGAGCATAAGCTGCTCCTGCATGCATTAAATAATTATCTAGTCCATATATAACTTCACTTTCTAAAAATTTACCAAATGTCCTGTTGGACCATATAAAAACTGCGCAATCTCTAAATGGAAGATTTGGTAAACTTTCATATATTCCTGGTGCATGTTCATAGACATTTGTTAAATTTGCAAAAGATATACTTAGTCTTTGTTTCTTTAATATTTCTCCAAATTCTCTTGAAAATTTTTTATCTCTTAAATCTCCTTCACATCTGACAATAGAAATATGTCTAGCAGATTGTTTTACAAGTTGAAATCTGTCTTCATCTTTAGTTAGGTGGTATTTTCCTAAACTTATTTTTTCGTTCCTTAAACCACTTTCAGCATAACCTTGGGTTGCTTGCAGATTTTCAACATATACAATCCTTAAATAATCATCTAATCTTGTCGCAATTCTTGTTGCATACTTAGCTTGATCAACCCAATCTAAAACAAATTTATTATTATCACAAACTAGCCAAATATCTACTGGCAATTCAGGACATATAGATAATAGTCCACCAGTTCCAACAATAATCCCTACTGTTGGTTTAATTAACAGACCATCAATAAGATTAATACGATATCTTGCAGTTTCAATTGCGCTGCCAAGGTTTATGTCATTGGTGTGAATATGGCTAGTTGAGGAATTATGAAGCCATCCTCTGTCTTTAATTCTTCTAAATCCTTCATTTAGTTCTACTTCTAGATTTATCATATAAAGAATCCATTGATAATAAGTATTAAAAGGTTTCTATTATTTACTACTAATAAATAGTTATTAATCATAAAATCAAAAATAGTTCTTATACTAAATATTATAATATGTCTTACTTATGGGTATATTATTATAAATTAAGTAAAAATTTAACAAAAACTTGACTTAACAATAAGGTTAAATTAATAAATAAAAATATATACTTTAATATAAGAATAAAAGAGGTAATATGGGATTATTTAGTTCATTAAAAAAAGATAGTTCTAAAAATGAAGAGCAGAAGCCTATACAGCCAGCTCTTCCAGTGCCACAACAAGACTCTAAACAACAAGTAAAGGAAGAGAATACTACAAACAATATAAATAAAGATGCAAAACTTTTTTTCAAAATAGAGCAGCCAACAATCCCAAGTTTGCCAGAAGCCAAAGATCAAAGAACTATTGACGTCAAATATCCTTTAATACCACCTTATGCATTTGCTAGAATCAGATGGGATCAAAAAGAAACAGAATTAGTTTACGAAATAGAAGAGCCGCAATTAACAGACAAAGAAGAGAAAATTCTAGAGACTTTGGAAGAAGGAATTAAAGAATTAATTAATTTAAGTTTTATAAGTGTAAGTGATAAAAATACTATTCTAGTTTATCTTGAAAAAAATATTAGAGTGCTTCTCACAGAACTTTCCATAGAATTGTCTACAGAGTCATTTGTTAAAATAATGTATTATATTTACAGGGACTTTGTTGGTTTAAATGAATTAGAGCCTTTAATGAATGATTACTTTGTAGAAGATATAGAATGTAATGGAATAAACACACCTATATATATTGTTCATAGAAAATATAGAAATATAAGAACTAATTTGGTTTACAAAGACATACACAAATTAGCTGCCTTTGTTGAAAAATTAGCACAGAAATGCGGAAGATATATTAGTTATGCTGAACCATTGTTAGACGGAAGTTTACCAGGCGGTGATAGAGTCCAAGCAACTTACTCAACAGATGTAACTACACGAGGGCCAACTATGAGTATCAGGCGTTTTACAAAAGAACCATGGAGCCCGATACAGTTAATGATAAAAGGTACTTGCAGTGCAGAAATTTATGCCTACTTATGGATGGCAGTAGAATATGAAAATAGCATGATGGTTATTGGCGGAACTGGTAGTGGCAAAACCTCTTTTATTAATACTCTTGCTTTCTTTATTCCCCCACAAGCAAGAGTCGTAAGCATTGAAGACACGAGAGAATTACAATTAGAGCATGAAAACTGGTTGCCGAGTGTTGCTAGAGCCGGCGTAGGTTTGACAAACTTGGTAGGCCAAAGATATGGGGAAGTAAGTCTATTTGATCTTCTTAGAGCAAGCTTCAGACAAAGACCAGATTATATTATTGTAGGTGAAGTTAGAGGCAAAGAAGCATTTGTACTATTTCAAGCATTTGCTTCAGTAAGAGGAGATGAAGAGATATTAATAATAAAGGAAAATAGACCATTAAGAATAAAAATAAAAAATTTAGAAAATGAAGACATAACAAAATTAAAAGCAATTACTTATAATATTAAAGAGAAGAAATGTGAAATATTACCGATAAAATCTTGGATAAAACATCCAAAAAGAAATATTTTATACAAAATAAAAACGAGAACTGGAAGAGAAATTACAATTACAGCAGACCACTCAGTATTTACTTTTGAAAATCAAGAGATAAAAGAAATTAAAGGAGAAGAACTAGTTATTGGAAGTAATATAATAATACCTGCAAATATTCCATGTGGATACAATAATATAGAAAAAATAAATTTATTAGAATGGCTTCCTAATCTAAGAATATATGCTCCTGAACTTATAAAAGAAGCATTACATAAATTAGGATATTATCAATCTAATGTTATAGTAAATTGCAAGAGCATAACCGATTATTGCTCTCAGGGGATAGTTTCTAAACCTAATGCATTGAAAGCAGAAAAATTCTTTAAATTGATGAAGGAAGCATGTATTGGTTATAATATTGATAAATTAGAAATAAAATATGATGGAATGAGTGAAAAAAGAGAACCATTTTTAGAAATTGATGATTATTTATTAAAATTATTAGGTTATTATTTATCTGAAGGTTCTTTGAATACAAGTAGAAGATGTTATAGAATTGAATTATATAATGGTAATGAAGAAGTGTTAAAAAATATGGAAGAATGTATTGTAAAATTGGTAAATAGAAAGCCATCAAGAAGAATTATAGACGGCGGTTATGGAGAAGCAATAGAATTGTCATTTAATAATAAAATAATTTATGAATTTATAAAAAAATATTGCAAAACAAAACTAGAAAAATTAATTCCAGATTTTATCTTTGGATTAGATAAAAAGAGAATTGGTATTTTTTTAAGTGCATTATATTGTGGTGATGGTAATTTAAGAGACAAAGGAATTAGTTATTATACAACTTCAAAAAGTCTTGCTAATGGGGTAGCACAATTATTATTAGTTTATGGAATAGTGGCTTCTATTTCAAAAAGAAATAGAGATGGAAGAAAAACAACTGATTACGAAATAAATTTTTATGCAAATTATAAAAAAGAGGAATTATTAAAATATGTAAAACCAATAGGTAAAACATGTAATATTACTAAAGGAATTGTTGATAAAAATTTATTAGGTGATTTATATTGTGATAAAGTAAGAAGTATAGAAGTTTTACATTTAGATAAACCTGAATATGTTTATGACATATCAATACCTTATAACCAGAACTTTATAGGTGGATTTGGCTTGGTTTTATTACATAATTCAGGGCATCCTGGTATGGCAACTATGCATGCAGAAGATGTAGGTACGTTAATCAAAAGATTAGAAACAGAGCCAATTAATCTGTCAGGATCTTTAATTGAAACATTATCTGCTGTTGTTGTAATGTCTCAAAGCAAAATAAAAGGAAAGGAAGTAAGAAAAGTAGCAAGCGTTGATGAAGTAGTTGAAGTAAAAGAAGGCTTAGGTGGGGAAGTAACAAATAATGTATTCAAATGGAATCCAAAAACAGATACTTTTTTATTTAATCCAAATAGCAAGGTATTTGAAAAAATATCAATGCATTATGGGTTTACAAAAGAACAAGTTCTCAATGAATTTAAGATAAGGACCAGGCTTATTAAAGAATTATACAGAAGAGGCATTATAGGATTTAAGCAAGTTCAGGCAGTAATACATGAATATTATAAGTCTCCGGAAATAGTATTAAAGAGGTTTGGAATAATATGAGTATAGCAATATTAAAACAGAATGCAGAAATATTATTAGAAGTAGCGCAAAATTATGAAAAATTGTTAAACAAGAAAAAAACTGCTTCAACAGAAGAAGCAGAAAAATATGAAATACATATTAAGAACTTCAAAAACCAATTTTTATACCTTCTAGCATCATTACACAAAATAGTTGAGCAAGAAAAAAATGCCAAATGAAATAGTTAATAGTGCTAAGAATATACTTGATTTAATAGAAAATATAAAAGTAATAGACAATCAAGTGGCTTTGCTTAAAAAAGTGAAATCTCTATCGCAAATTCAAAAAAAGCAATTAAATGACCTACTGTTAAAGAGAAAAAATCTTTTGGCAAAAATAGATAGTGAAAGCGCAAATATATATAAAATAATTAATCCGCTACAGGCATTGCAGAAAAAGCAGCAAACTAGCAAGATAGAAAAAATAGAGAAGCCATTGGTTTTACCAAAGCCACAGGTAACTATGCCAAAGGAAAGGGAGACGCCAAAAATAGCATTGCAGCAACCAGAAGAAGTTTCTGATTTTGAATCAAAAAAATTTAGAAATTTGACTAAGGAAGAAAAAAAGAGATTCATAAAAGAACTGAATATAAAAAAAGAGGAACTGAAAAGATTCGTAAAGCTGCAAAAAGAAAAAGAAAAAGGGAAAATAAAAACTACTATAGAAAAGCAAGACTACAGCATATACAGACCAAGCAAGGTAGGTGAAATAGCAAATAAGTATATGAAAAAATATGCAGATGCTTTGGTTACAAAATACCCGAAATTTTTCGAGCCTATGTTTAATAATTTTAAGATGGTTGAAATGGAACTGTTGTCTAGAACTTATGTAAGTATGATGTTATTTTTTACAATTTTGTCATTGCCAGGAATATTTTTGTTTTTTTTGGCTTTGAATTTTGCATTTAAGCTTAGTGTACTTAAGTTAGTATTGGTATCTTTTGCAGGAATGATTTTGACTTTCATTGGATTTTATTTTTATCCTTCAAGTTTAATTGGTGGCAAGAGAAGCAATATAAAACTGGAACTTCCATTTGCATTGGTACACATGAGTGCAGTTGCTGGCAGTGGTGCAAATCCAATGAGTATATTTGAATTAATAGCTGATTCTGACGAATATCCTGAATTAAAAAAAGAAATTAAAAAAATTCTGAATTATGTAAACTTATTTGGTTATAATCTAACAAATGCTTTAAAGAATGTTGCAGCTACAACTCCAAGCCCAGAGTTTAAGGAATTGCTCAATGGTATGATTTCAACAATAGAAACTGGAGGAGATTTAAGAAGTTACTTAAAGGAAAAATCATATGACGCATTAAATACTTATAGGTTAGACAGAAAGAAACAAGTTGAAGCTTTAGCTACGTATTCAGAAGTTTACACAGCAATACTAATTGCCTCGCCTTTGCTTTTATTGGTTACATTGGCAATAATAAATTCAATAGGAGGAAATCTAGGCGGACTAAGCGTAGTCACAATAGCTTGGATATCAATACTTGGAGTATTGCCTTTGCTAAACATAGGTTTTATGGTATTTGTAAATATATCTCAAAAAGGAGTATGATGGGACTTAAAATAAAACACTACATAAGTCTAATTTTAGGAATAGTTATTGTAATAATCGATATAATATTTTTCTTTAGTTTCAAATCTCCAATTGGTCCAAAAGTTTGGTATTTTAGCCCGATTATTGTTATAGGTGCTCTTATAGGTTCTATTGCTTTTATAATAGATTTTATGGAAGAAAATAAAAGGCAAAAAGAGCTTGAAACAAAATTCCTGGAATTTGTTAGGAGCTTAGTAGAAACAGTTAGGTCTGGAGCAACAATACCTCAAGCAATTCTTCATGTCTCAAATGTTAATTACGGGTCATTAACGCCATATGTCCAGAAACTTGCGCGCCAAATTGAGTGGGGCTATACTTTGCATGATGCCTTGACAATATTTGCAAATGATACAGATAATTCAGTAGTTAAAAGATCTATTGCAATAGTTATAGAAGCTGAAGAAAGTGGAGGAGATATTGGTTCTGTTTTAGAGGCAGTTACGGGCTCTGTTCTTGAGATTAAAAAAATAAAAGAAGAAAGAAAAAGCAATGCATATACTCAGACAATACAAGGTTACATAATTTATTTTTTCTTTGTGTTTATCATGATAGTGCTTCAAGTATATCTTATTCCTAAGTTAGGTACTGTAGGTGGGGAATTGGGCCAAGGTTTGGGTACTATTGGTATAAGTGGTCTGGGTGGAGGGAGTACTATATCATTTGATTCAATATTCATAGCCACAATAATAGTTCAGGGTTTATTTGCAGGCTTGATGCTTGGAAAATTTGCAGAAGGCGATTACAAGTCTGGCTTGAAGCATTCATTAATAATGGTTATAGGAGGTTATCTGATAATAACTACTGCTGCAGGAATAGTAAAACCTCAGCAATCACTAATTTTATTAATTCCTTACTACTTTATGAAGAAAGATAATAATGTTAAATAAAAGAGGCATAGGTAACGAAATAGACTGGATAATTGGAACAGGTCTATTTTTGTTAAGCGTGGTTTTTATTTTTGTTATATTTAGGCCAGGAATAACTAAAGTGTATGATTCCAAGACACTGCTTGATATAATTCAGGATGGTTTTAATAATGATACTGAATGGTCAATAACAACAGCCCCTTTGTTCTTGTATCCTTCAAATGAAACTAATACAGCTAATCCAGCAGTAGTGACTTTGGCAAGCAAAGAAATAAATATTTCGTGTGATTCTAGTAGCTGTCAGACATCAGATTTTGAGGGCATTACAAAAATAATTACTGGAAAAGACAAGATAAATATTAGAGTATATTACATAAAGAGAGACAGAAATGACAGACTATCTGGAAATTTTAACATAGATAAAAATAAGGACAAATCTGAAATAGCTTGTAGCACAGAAGAAGAAAAATGCAAAGATATAGATCCGAAGTTATTGGACGAAACAAGAGAGCTTTACCAGCTTCCTGATTTTGATAGGGAAGGAGATATACTTTATAATTTAACAGACAGCTTGATAAGCATCCCTGCACGTTTAGATTCTCCTATAGATACAACTGCAAAACAACCGCTAAAAACAAAATATCTTATTAGTTCATCTAACAGGCCAATAAATTTTGATATTTCAAATATAACAATTCAGAATGTTAAAAGATATCTGGCATGCTCTAAAAAAGATTCAAGTGACTGGCCTTATATGGGTTCTGTAGCATCAAAGTGCCCTGTAATTTATGAACTGGGGGTAACAGAAACATTATCAGGAATAGATCTGGTTTCTTTTCTGACTTTAAATCAGACAGAACTAGAAACTGGCTGTTCAAAAGGCTATGATTGTATAAAAGAAAAGTGGAAATTCCCATTATCTAGGGATTTTACTATAAGGATAGAAAGCCTGCCTATTGGAGGATCTCAAATAAATATTTCAGCATTATTTCCAGGAAAAATATCTCCGCCTCCAAATGCCAATGTGTTTATCAGGCAATTTAACAGTTTTATACTGACTGAAGAAAGTACTAGAGTCCCTGTTGTGGTGAGGATTGCAACATGGTAATGAATAAAAAAGGGATTTTAAAAATATTGGAAGCAATAATTGCAATAATAATAGTTCTTGGATTTGTAATATCAATAACGCCAATAAAACAAAAAGATAATTCTAAAATTCCTCCGAATTTAGAACAAACAACAAATTCTGTATTAAAAGAAGTTCAGAATAATCCAAAATTTAGACAGTGTGTAATAAATAACAATGCAAGTTGTATAAATACATATATAGATTATCTATCATTTCCTGTTGAAGCTCACCCTTGGGAGTATGCTATAGAAATATGTAATATAAATTACAATGCAACAGTATTAAGTTGTGACTACTATCCAAAAATAACCGAATCAGACCTATCAAAGCAAAATAAAAAATTTATTGACACTGCTCTTCCCAAAGACAAGGATGTTTACATTAGAGACATAACGCTGACAGTGCCAGATATTACAGGTCCAGATATTAATGGTTCAATTGGAACTTATAATGTACTAACAATACATGCCTGGTCAAAACAATAATAGTACTATGAAATAGCCAGTTAGACTGCCTGTTGTTATAAAAGGCATTGCAGGATAAAACTTTTTTTTCTTAGCTATAAAAAATAAAATAGCTAAAGCGAGAGCTGCAGTAAAAGAAGTTATAATCGCAGCTGAAAAGCCAAAAATTTTCAACATAACTCCAGAAAACATTAGAGGAAAGGCAATGTCTCCTCCCCCAAGTACAGCTTCGTTTACTTTTATTTCTTTGCCGTATTGTCCTTTCTTAGTTAAGCCTTTGCTTAGAACTTTTGTAGAGTAAGGCACAAACAATCCAGCAAATATTTTTGATTTAATTTGAAATTTAGCCATAGAAATCATATGTCTTGTTTTCCAAACAGCTATTACATCATAAATTGAAATTAATACAAGAAGTACAAAAATAGACCATACACTTAGGACAGGTACAAATATTGCTGCTAAACCGCCATAAACAAATATCTCTGTAAAATTATGGATTAAAATACCATTCCTGAATGTTTTAAGCAGAGAAAATATTATTGCTAAAAATAAAGCAATCATTTCAGGTATGAATGCATTAAATGAAATTATTAGTGTTATAAAAATGCTTGCTAAATACCATAGTTTCCATATTCTAAATGCTGCAAATTTTATAAGTACTAGAGCTATGACAGTTGCTGCAAATATCGCTATAATAATTGGAATATAAGAAGTTCTCTCTTCAAACTCTGGTTTTTGTATACCCAAAGGCAGATTTTCTTCCTTTGGAAGGTAATGTTTTATGACAAAAAGACCCAATACGTGCGACATTAAGAACAAAATTATTAGGATTGATGTAACTCGTAAATTATGCTTCATAATAAAGTCAAATTATTGTATTTTTTAAGCCTTTTTATTTGGACAGTTAACTTTAAAAATAAGTCTTGATGTTAATTAATCAATGCAAAAAATATTAGAGGTGAAAGGACTTACTAAGAGGTATGGAGACCATCTCGTTCTTGATAACATTGATTTTGATGTTGATGAAGGCTCAATAATTGGAGTTATAGGAAAGAGCGGTTGCGGCAAAACAACTTTACTAAATACAATGGTAGGTTTTATAAAACCAGAAGCAGGAAAAATTTATTATAAATCTAAAGACGTAACAAAGTCGAATCTGGACTTAAGAAAAAATATAGGTTTCTCAGTGCAGGAAAGTTCTATTTACAATAAATTAAACATTATAGAAAACATTTCTTATTTTGGAAGGCTTGCAGGTTTGTCAGGCAATAATATCAAGGAAAGAACAGAAATTCTTCTAAGAACATTTGGACTGACAGAAGCAAGACATGTATTAGGAGGAAACCTGTCAGTAGGAATGCAAAAAAGATTAGATATAGCATGCTCATTAATCCACGATCCTGAAATATTATTGTTAGATGAACCTACAGCAAACCTGGATCATGTAATGAGAAAGCACATAATTGATCTTATAAAACAAGTAAATGACAGCGGAACAACAATAATAATATCGTCTCATATTTTGGAAGACATAAGGACTCTTTGCAATAAGATTCTTATATTAAATAATAAAAAAGCTGCTGCATTTGACAGCCCTGAAAATCTGGAAGTCAATTTCTCCAATCATAAACTTATAAAAATTCAAACAGAATTGCAGGATTATGCAAACTTGATTAATTGTTTAAATACTGCAGGCTTGATAAAAAAACACCATACTCATGAAGATTCGCTTTATTTGTTTACAAAAGATCTAAAATCAACATTAAAAATAATCAATCAATATTATAGTAATAGTAATGATAATTTGCTTAATATAGACATAAAAAAACCATCACTAGATGTAATATTTGAGCATATAAATAGCAGAAATTAAAAAATGAAAGACCTAAGAAATAACACAGGCAAGTTATTTATTAGTATATGGGCTGTTCTTATTAAGAATTTTAAAACAGTATTTCGTTCTAAAAGCTCAGCATTCACAATAATGCTAGGGCCATTAATTATAATGTCTCTTCTTGTGCTTGCTTTTAATAATTCCTCTTTTTACGACATAAATATAGGTGTTTATTCAAAAACTTATAGTGAATTAAGCAATAGTGTAATAGATAAAATTGAAGCAAAAGGTTACGTTGTTGTAAAAAATGACAATTCTACAGATTGCATTGCTGGCGTTAAAGAAGGAAGTCTTAATGCTTGCCTGATATTCTCTCCAAATATGCAGATAACTAATAACGCAAATAACACAATTGAATTTCATGTTGATCCAGCCAGAATTAATATTGTTGATAACATAATGTCAAGCATAAACAAAGAGATTCTCAAGACTTCAGAGAACCTAAGTTTGAGCTTAACAAACGTTCTTGTTACACAACTGACAAATACAAAAGACGAGCTTAACAAGAGATCAGAACTATTAAATATAATTAATTCAAATAGCAATAAGATAAAAGAAACATCTGGTAGTTTACAAAGCAGCGCAAATGCTATTGATCTGACAGTTACTTATGACAGCTTTAATACCGTAGCCTTAAGGAATGAAATATCAAAAGTAAATTCTTCTTCAAATATATCATCTTCAGACGTCCAGAGCTTAAATACTAAATTAGTAACAATAGAAACACAGATTAATACAACAATTTCTCAGATGCTGGCTGCAAAAACAAAGATAACTGAGCTGTCTGGCAATATAGCAACACTTCCTATAGCAGCAGATAATAACATAGTGCAAACTACTTTGTTAAAGGATTCAATTGGTAAGATTGTTGGCAACATAAACAATATAGCAGTAACTAATCCAGAAAGTATAGTAAGTCCTATCAAGACAAGCGTTGAAACAATAGAGACTGAAGAAACACACATAGGAAGATTCCTTTCTACGTTCTTAGTATTGATAATTATGTTTGTTTGTGTGCTTCTTGCTTCTAATCTTGTATTAAGCGAAAGAATGTCAAATGCTTACTTAAGAAATGCCATAACTCCTACTCCTAAAAGTGTCTTCCTTATAGGTGCTTATCTAACATCTTTAATTGTAATAGTATTTCATCTTGTAGTAATATCTTTAATATTAAAATTAATAATAGGATTTAGCTTAGAAACAATGCTCTATGCTGTTATTCCGCTTTTTATTGTTGCAAGTATGTTTATTCTTTTAGGCATAACAATAGGATACTTTGCCAAATCTCAGGAAAGCGCAAGTGTAGTATCTTTAGTTATAATTGCTGTTGCTTTATTCTTGTCAAATACAATACTTCCGCTAGAAACAATACCATTGCGTCTCAAGGAAATTATATTGTACAATCCTTTTGTTGTATCTGAGGCGCTATTAAAGAAAATATTAATTTTGGGCTTTACTTATGATAAGGTTATTACTCTTATAACAAAGCTGTTTATATATAATTTGGTATTGCTTGTTCTTAGTTACCTGGGCTTAAAATTTGCAAAATCAGAGATTAAAAGGTAATTGCTCAAATAATGTTTTTCTCAGTTATAATTAAGTGATCCCTATATAGTGATAACAAACGAAAGCTTTAAATAGGTTTTACGTTACCAATAAGTAGTTGCAAAATGGTAGCAAATGAAGATTTAATAAAAAAGCTAAGAACAACGTTTAATCTTAATATTTATGAAGTAAAAGTATGGACTTCATTGCTTAGCAAAGGAACTGCCACAGCAGGCGAACTTAGTGATATGAGCAATGTTCCAAGAAGCAGAAGTTATGACGTTCTTGAAAGCTTGGAAAAAAAAGGATTTATCATAATGAAATTAGGAAGGCCAATAAAGTACCTGGCTGTATCTCCTAGTGAAATAGTTAAAAGGGTTAAAAAGAACGTTCAAGAAAAGGCAGAAAGGGAAATAAAATCTATAGAAGAAGTTCAAACTACTGATGTTTTTCATGAATTAAACCTGTTATTTACTCAGGGAATAAACAGCGTAGATCCTAACACAATTGCTGGTAGTTTTAAAGGCAGAAATAATGTTTATGATCATATATTGAATTTAGCAGACAATGCAGTAAAAGAAGTTGTTATAGCAACTACAACTGATGGCATTGTAAGAAAGCTTGAATGTATGAAAACCACATTTAGGAAATTAAGCAATAAAAAAGTTAAAATAAGGATTGCAGCCCCGCTAAAGACAGAAAAATCAAAGGAAGCTGCCAAGGAATTGTCTGAATTTGCAGACGTAAAAGATGTTGATGTAAATGCAAGATTTGTCATAGTTGATGGAAAAGACTTAATGTTTATGGTTAATCACGATAAAAATACTCATGAAAGCGCAGACGTGGGAATTTGGGTAAATACTCCATTTTTTTCTTCTGCATTAAGAACAATGTTTGATTACGTTTGGGATAAAAAGTAAAAATGGATCAATCACTTGAGAACTTTGTGATATTGGGAGGAAAAGATCATCCAGATTTATTAGTTTCTTTACCTTTAGCTTATTTTGGGCAAAATTATGACTGAACTAATGAATCTTTGCGTTTAGAAAATTCTTTTATGCTACCGCTACCATTGTTTCCTAAATTTTTAAGAATGCTTAGAAGTGGTGATATGGTTTATGATGGCAATGGAAATAAGGTAAGCAGTTATTTAGCTAAATTGGTTTTGATAGTATTGTGGTTAAAAGATATCCTTACAGAGCTGAATTTTTGGGTGGGAAATTTAGTAAGACAGGATTAGTTAGCAAGACTTTGAACGTTACTTATCATAAAATAAGACCTGATGGAATTACAGAAGAAGTAACAGAACCATTACAAGATTGTTTAAGAGTCAATAAAACACCTGGAATAGACTTAGATTATTGGTTAGATCATGCAACTCAACAAGGATTGCCACGTCAAAACAATACTGATGGTAATTTATATTATTGGAATCCAAGAGAAGGAGCTGTCGCTGGGTTCTGGGCTGATTCTGGCTGGGTCGGCTTGGGCTGCGGCTGGTATCCGACTGACTCGAATGCCAGTCTAGGGTCACGTCCAGTAAAGGTTAGAAAATAATTAGGTGATTGCAGACTTAGAATTTTCTAATTATTTAACAGGAGCTTGCCCAACTAAAATCAGAGAACAATAAGTTTAAAAATATTTTATTTTCTTTAATAATAAATTTAATCCGGAGGCAAGTAGCTAGGTATATTAGTGAAAATTATAGAATGAATATTCGCAGCTGGCGTTATAAAGACATAGATGAAATTGTTGATATGATGGTTGATTTTTCTAGAGAAGAGAGTAAATGTGATTTGCTTAATGGTAATTTAAATAGGTCTAGAAATATTACGACTGGAATAATTACTCATCTTCATAATGGTTCTATAGAATTGCTTGTTGCAGAAGAAAATGACAGATTAGCTGGCTATACTTTATTAAATAGAGATCATCCAGAGTATACAAAGGCATTGGTTATAGAAGAAATTTTTACAAAGCCACAATATAGGCGCAGGGGCATAGCAAGAAGATTAACTGAAAGTGCTATTGAGTATGCAAAGAAAAATCGAATAAAAGAATTGTATACTGAAGTAAGAGAAAGGAATATAGCAAATACAAAAAATAATCAAAAATTGGGTTTTACAATTAAAGCAAGAGATAGAAGGGGAGATAGTTATTATTTATTATTTAGAAAATACATAGATACTGCAAGACTAATAGAGGAAGTTGACCAATAAACTTATAAGTTTCTGATTTTTTAAGACCTTATGGACATAAAAGGGCTAGTTGATAAGTTGCATTCTCTAGAAAGAAAAGTACTTCCATTGTTAAACAAATATGTAAATTTTGATGATTTAGTAAAAAACTCAAGTCTGCAGGAAGTTGAAGTTATGCGTGCTTTGCAATGGCTAGAAAATAAAGAAGTTGTAAAAATAAATTCAAAAGAAGTTAAAACTATATCTCTAACAGAAAAAGCTAAGGTATACAAGGAGCTTCCAGAAAGAACAATCCTGAATAGCTTATCAGACAAAGAAACTACACTGGAAGAATTAAAAAACAAAACCAAGCTTAATGACACAGAAATTAATGCAACAATTGGATTGCTAAAGAAGAAAGCTTCTATAGATATACAAAAAGATAAAACATTAAAAATAAGATTAAATGAAAATGGAAAAAAATTAGTAAACAAAAAAACACCTGAAGAAGAATTATTTATACAAATCCCAAATCATAATAATTATTATAAAACAGATCTTACATTTGATCAATTGAATGATGAACAAAAAACTGCATTTGAGAACTTAAGATCTAGAGGATTAGTAACTCTAAATATTCATAAAGAAAGAATAATAATGCTAACAGATTTAGGAAAGGAATTAATAAAGCAAAAAATAGATCTAAATGTTATAGAATCTTTAACTCATGAAGTAATAAAAAACAAAGAATGGAAAAAGAAAAAATTCAGGGCTTATGACATTAAAATTAATGTTCCATCAATAAATAGGGGCAAAAGGCACTTTGTTGATCAGTCTATAGAATATATTAAGCAGATATGGCTAGATCTAGGATTTCAGGAAATTACAGGAAATATTGTAGAGACGGCTTTTTGGGATCTAGATGCATTATTCGTTCCGCAGGATCACACAGCAAGGGAGATGCAAGATACTTTCTTTATAGGAAGCAAAGGTACAATGGCAAAGGGAAAACTGCCAGAAGAATTAGCAAATAAAATAAAAAAAGTTCATGAAAATGGTTATAACACTGGAAGCAAAGGATGGGGATATAAATGGAAGCCAGAAATTGCTAAGCAGTTATTATTAAGAACACATACTACTGTTTTAAGTGCTAAAACATTAAGCAAATTAAAAAAACAAGATCTGCCAGATAAATTTTTTGCAGTAGGCAAAGTTTATAGAAATGAAGCTTTGGATTGGAAGCACTTATTTGAATTCTATCAAGTAGAAGGCATTGTTGTAGATCCAAATGCTAACTTGAGAAATTTGCTAGGATACTTAAAAGAATTTTTTAGAAAGATGGGTTATACAGATGTTAAAATAAAACCAAGTTTTTTTGGATACACAGAACCTTCTGCTGAGATATTTGCATATAATCCTGTAAAAAGGCAATGGGTAGAAGTTGGAGGTTCTGGAATATTTAGACCAGAAGTTACTAAGCCATTATTGGGATTTGAATGTCCGGTTTTAGCATGGGGTTTGGGAATGGAAAGAATAATTACAAGTTATTATGGAATAAATGACTTAAGAGAAATTTACAAGAATGACTTAAAATACTTAAGAGAGGTAAAAGAATTTTCAATGTAATATGCCAACAATAAATGTCAATAAAAAAGAATTCATGAAATTAATTGGAAGGAAATTATCAGATGAAGATATAGAAGAAAAAATATCAATGATGGGTGTTGCTGTTGAAGAGATCAAAGAAGATGAAATAGTTATTGAAGTTTTTCCGAACAGGCCTGATTTATTAAGTGAATACGGCCTGGCTAGAGCAGCTTCAACTTTTTTGGGAACTTCAAAAGGCCTTAAGAAATATAATTTAAATAAATCAAACTATGTTGTTAAAGTAGAAAAAACTCTGGAAAATTATCCTTACGCAGTCGCAGCAGTAGTTAAGGACTTAAGGCTTAATGATGAGAAAATAAGAGAAATAATTCAAATTCAAGAGAAATTAGGACTGACATTTTTGAGGAATAGAAAGAAAGGTGGTCTTGGTATTTACCCTCTGGAAAGAATAAAATTTCCAGTTAGGTTTACAACAGAATTTCCAGAAAAAATCAAATATAGGCCTTTAGAGTACCCAGAGGTATTATCTGCTAATGAAATATTAGAGAAGCATCCAACAGGGATAAAATACAAGCATTTGGTTCAGACATGGAAGAAATATCCGATATTTATTGATGCAAAGAATACAATAATATCAATGCCGCCAATAATAAATTCCCATGACGTTGGTAAAATAACAGAAGATACAAAAGATGTGTTTGTAGAGGCAACAGGCACTGATTTCAAAACTATAAATACTGCATTAAACATACTTGTTTCAGCTCTGGCTGATATGGGTGGCAGAATTTATTCCATAAAATTAATTTACGGCAAAAAAATTTACCATGTTCCAAATTTGGAACCTGAGAAAATAGAAATTAATATTAATTATATAAATAAAAAAATTGGTCTTGAACTTAAAAGCACAGAGATAACTAATCTTCTAGAAAAAATGGGATATGGAATAAAGAAAAAGGGAAAATATATTACAGCATTAATTCCGCCATATAGGACGGATATAATTCATCAGATAGATCTAGCTGAAGACGTGGCTATAGCTTATGGTTACAATAACTTAAAACCAGAAATACCAAATGTTGCAACAATAGCTCAGGAAAACAAATTTGAAGTTTTCAGAAGAAAAGTATCCAATATTTTAGTCAGTCTTGGATTATTAGAGACACATACTTATAATTTAACCAGCAAAGAAAACCAGACAAGCCATATGAATACAAACATAAAATGTGTAGAACTTCTAAATTCCATAAGTGAAGGTTATGACGTATTAAGAGCATGGATCATACCAACATTAATGCAGATATTAAAGGAAAATAAGCACAATGAATATCCGCAGAATATATTTAGCTCAGGGCATGTCTTTAAATACAATTCAGAAAATGATAATGGTGTTGATGAATCTATTAGGCTGGCTGTTGTATTATGTCATAGTACGTCCAATTTCACAGAAATAAAGCAAGTGCTAGATGCACTGTCAAAAGCTCTGGATTTTAAATATGAAATAAAAGAAGTAGAGCATAATAGCTTCATTCAAGGAAGAGTTGGAAGAATTAGTGTAAATAGTGTTGATATTGTTTATATTGGAGAGATTCATCCACAAGTTCTTGAGAATTTTACTTTGGAAATGCCAGTGGCAGCATTAGAAATTAATTTAACCGAGCTTTATAGGTTAATAAAGACAACTTAGAAAATCTGTTTTAGACATTCATTTACACAAAGTATTGCCCAATTTCTTAAAAATAGTGTGCTTGGATAATCTTCTATATTATCTTGTTGATAGGCATAAATATGATTATTTCTTTGTGGGTGTCTATATTCTCTAAATAGTATCAATTTAGGCACAACTACAGAAGCATTATTTTCATTATCAAAATATAAACTTTCTCCAACATAATTGTCAATAGATAGAAATGAAGGAAAGCCGTTTTCTAGATTTTTTACTTTTACTTTCCAAAAACCTGGCGGGTCTACAGTTAAGAAACCATTATCATAAAATACTGATAATTTTCTGGACATAAAAACGCGTTCTATATAAGAACGTTCTTCTGCTTCACCTAAAACACCAACATATTTTCTAAGGTAGTCATACCATTCTGCTGCAGCATTTTCAAAAACACTGTAAGCAATATCAAGATCAAACCTTAAATCTAAAGACAATAATCTTGGATATATTGGCGCTAAAAAACAATTTTGTCTTAAGATTGGAAGTTCTTCTTTTTTAAAAGCAATTTTTATATATATCCATAAGTTATATACAGTAAAATCAGATTTAAGTATTTATATTTACAAAAATATTCATATTAAAAAATAAAAAAAGAAAATTATTCTTTGCTCCAAGCAAGCATACCTATGAGAACTAAATTAACAACAGGTACTAAACTTATTAGTATACCCCACCATCCAGGTCTATGTCTTGCTTCTGCTATTTTCCACCATAGCCAGATAAACACAGCTAAAAATGCCAATCCGCCAACAAACGGTATAAAAGGTAACAAAATAGATAACGTTACCCATCCTGGAACTTCTGCAATCTGAGTCATTAAATATATGTTAGCTATTGGTATCCAAGCAAGCCATGAATTTGGAGTATTTGTTCTCTTAGCTATTGCCATTAATACCAATGCAGAGTAAACATAAAGAATTATCATCAATACTACAAAGGCAATTAGAAATCCAGCCAATAAAGGCAATAATGCATCCAAACCAAGCGCCATTTATCACAACCTCCCTTTAGTTTAATTAATTATTTAATTGCTAGGTTTGTATTTAAAGCTTTGGATTAACTGTTTTAAGAAGCCAAAATGTATATAAATAATG
Source organism: Candidatus Woesearchaeota archaeon (assembly GCA_018302765.1). Lineage (GTDB taxonomy): Archaea > Nanobdellota > Nanobdellia > SCGC-AAA011-G17 > GW2011-AR18 > JACPCE01. The sequence continues at coordinate 93,442 of JAGVZG010000002.1, read as the reverse complement.
CTTCTAAATAAAATCTAGAATCTATGAAAATAAAATATGATTTATTGCTTAAAAAAAGCTGGATGGGTATGAAAAATAATCTTATTGTATTTCTTCCATTAGTTTACAGTATAGCATTGGGTTTGGTTTTTTTAATAATGATGTTATTAGAATTTCTTTTGTTCATAGGTTTATTGCCAGATCCGCGAGTGGAATTAATTAGATTTTTGTATTTTGCAGTACCAATAGGTCTAATTGATATTTTATTGTTAATTTTGTTAACTTCAGTAATTAATGCAATGTATATCAATTTGTTAAATTTGGTATCTAGAGACTATAAAGCCACAAACAAAGACCTATTGCAAGGTATAAAGAAATATGCATATCTATACTTTAAAGTCCAGATGATAAAATTCTCAATAATTTTAATTCCCATTTTGATTTTAGGATTAATAATTTTTCTTGGATTTTTAATAAGCAAATTATTTGGATTATTGTTAGTTGTTATTTTAGGTTTAATTCTATTTATTTATATTATACTTGCTTCGCTTTTTATGGTGTTCGGATTATTATTTCTTGAGCCTATAATGACTACAATTAAATTAAGTTCTGCTATAGAATTAATAAAGCTCTCTTTTAAATATGCAAAAAACAATTATACACATATATTCATCACGTGGTTAATAATGTTTGCAATAAATTTTGTATTAAGTATTATTGTTGAATTTACATTTTTCTCTCCATTTGTAATTCTGATAATACCTATTATTTTATTGGTTATAGTGCGTATAGTTGCCAATATTTGGTTAAGGATTTTCTTATTTAATTCTTATTTCAATAAAAATATAAAGAAATTGTAATTATTTGCCTAGTAATTTAATATTTATGTCTCCAAAATGTTCTTTCTGATCCAAATCAATTTTTTCTTGGTTGGATAGGTGCAGTAAAGGAATGAATGTAAATATTTTATCTTCTTTTTTATCACTAGCAACTAAGTCTATAAATGTTAATGTTGGTTTTTTCTCAAATACAATCTTTATTTTATTGTATATTTCCATTATTAATTTTTCAATGTCAATTCTCTTCTTAGGAATAATTAAATCAGTAGGCACCCTGTTTCTTTCTGCTATTCTAATTAATCTTCTTTGATTAACTTCCAAAGCCCTTTCTAAAGCGCTGATTAAGTCATCAATCTGAACTTTTTTCTTTCTTGCTTGAGGTGTCTTTATTGTTAGTCTTGGTTCTACGTCCAGAATAATCCTTCTGCTCTGTGGGTCCATAAACTGGTCAAGTTCTTCCATTGGGGCAGGAAACATCAAATTATCTAGTATTCCTATGTCCTCAATTATTAATTTTTCAGATTTTATTTTTAACAGTATTGCAGATGCAAGCAAAACTTTGCCAGATATAAATAAATTAGCTTCCTGCATTTTTTTTACAGTTTCTATGTATTTATTAGCTAAAATTGAAATATCAATATCCCAAGGATTTATCTCTCCAGACTTTATTAAGTCATTTAATATAGTCTGCCAAGTAATCTCATCTTTCTGCATTAATAAGTTTAATATTCTATCTTGTGACATACAGATTACTGGTTATAATATATTTAAATATCTTGTGGCAAAATCAAGAACCAAGCAGTGATAAGACCAAAATTACTCCTATAAGAAGAGAATAATTATTACTTGTAGCCAAATTTAGAGAACATGCAGATCCGCCAGTTTGTAAAGTTAAAGACTTCAAGACCATTATATTCTATTATTTAAGAAATGTAAAAGTTCCTAATAATTTTGCTTTTAACTTTGTTTTTTCAAACTTCATAAATTAATAATTTCAGAAAGAAATATAAGTTTAACTTTAAGAATAATAGTATGCCGGCGTCGCCTAATTGGTAGGGCAGCAGAATAATTGCTGAATCTCGAAAACTGCCGTCCGAAAGGACTTGCAGGTTCAAATCCTGTCGCCGGCGGACTTTAATATAAAATTTTTATTAAGAATATAATTAATTATTATTGGCATTCATAACCATTTATTCCAATTCTAATCTCTTCAACCCTTCTATGTAGTCTTCTCTTTTGCTCTAAATATTCTGATATTACACCTACTTTTGGATGCATAAGTTCTAATTTAGTTTCAGCTGTAACAATTTGTTTTGCCATTTTTGGTATAGCACTCAATATAATTTCTTTAAAATTGCTGCACTTCATATCATAATCCTCTATTTTATCGCTTCCAGAAATTATAGCAGCTACAGATCTTAGATCTTTAGATATAAAACTGCTGTAGAGGACGTTTAAATTTAACAACGATCTGGCTGCTTGGGATTTGTAAGCTTGAAATTCTACATATGCTTGGCAACCAGCTAATTTATCTTCTCTATTAGGATCTCTAAAGTCTATTGCTCTGTCAATAATTTCACTGCAAACTGCCTCTAAAGAAGCACTATCTGCTTTCTTTGGCACAGAACTACAAGATAATAACACCAATCCTAAAGCCACATTTCTTAAGTATATAAACATTCAAAACCAATTTATTACAGGATTTATAAATTAATATTTTTTATTAAATATATTTTGTATAATGAGTTTAAGATACTATTAATTTTCCATGAAACATATCCATTGAACATCTAAAATTAAATGTGCCTTCTTTATTAGGATTAATTTTAATTATGTCTGAGCCACCAGGCCTTATTAGTTTGTTTATGCCGAAGTCTGGAAATATTATTTCCCTGCCGCATCCAGCACCAGTATCAGCTTTAACATTTATTATTAGAGGCATATCTTTTTTAGCCAGTATTATATTTGGAGAATATCTTGATGATGTTATTAGCAGATTAACTTCTTGATATTGTCCTGAGCCATTATATCTTATCGCTGTTTCAGCTTTCTCTTCTTTTGTCAATTCTTGCAAATATCTTGGCAAACTGCTTTCTTGACTAGAATAATTTGAAGAGCTTTGTAAAGAAAACGGAAGTAAAATGCTTAATATTACCAATATTAAAGAAACAGTAAACCAAACATAAACAAAATTTTCAGATATTTTCTTTTTCTTTGTATTGTAATTAACTCCGCAGTTTATAGCATATGAAATTCCTATCATAGATATTAAAAATATAATATTAAAAAATGGAATAAAAATCTCAATATTAAAAGGTCTAGTCATTTGACCAAGCATTGCACCCATCATTCCACCCATAGGTCCTGATATAATTCCTTCCATCATTCCCAGGTGTTTTCCAAGCTTTCCTAAAGGAACTCCAAAAGCCAATCCTACAACAGTTCCAATTATAACAGCATAAAGAAAATTTCCTGTGGGAACTACAAACAATGTTGATGCAACCAAACCAGAAACCAGTCCAAATGTCATACCTATCATCATGCTATGCATTTCATCCAAATTTTTTCTGAACCTATAAGAATAAAAAGCTGTAAAAATAATAACTAAAATATTAAATGTTGCAATTATCATGTAAGAATAATTTGTATTCATGCAGATTTACTGAAATAAACTTATTAAATATCTTTCGTTTAAGTTTATTTTAATATAGAAAGCTTAATTAATAATTTAGTTTGAATTTTAATGACAAAAAGAGGAAATATGACAAGACAAGAGTCACCATCAAGTATCAACACTTATAACTTATGCAAAAGAAAATATTATTACAGCTATAAATTAAACCTTCCTAGGAAAGATAACATTTCAACTATAACAGGAAAAGCAGTTCATGACGCACTTGAAAATTTTTTCAAAATTGATACAAGCAGCATAAACAAGAGTAATTATGAATTTATATTAAAACACGAATTAATTAATTTGTTTAATAATTCTTGGACAAAAGCTTTGCCTTCTTTGCTGAATTTGGAGAACGATAAAAATACAATAAGGAATTACTATCAGAATAGCATTTATATGCTGCAGAATTTCATAGAGGATTTTCTAATTGCTTTAAGCTCTTTCATTAATGATGGAACTTTTCAGGATGCTTTTAATAAACTAAAGCCGCAAACTGAAGTTCATCTGTATTCAGAAAAACACAACGTTCATGGTTACCTTGATGCGATTCTTAACATAAATGGCGAAGTTTATATTATAGATTACAAAACAAGTTCAAAAGATAACATAACAGAAGATTACAAACTGCAGCTAGCAATATACTCTTTGATGTTTAATGAAAAATTCGGCAAGCTGCCAAATAAAGTCGGGCTTCATTTTTTAAGACACGGAACTAAAAAATATATAGATGTTTCTCAGGATCTAATAGATACTGCTGGAAGAGAATGCGAATTAATTAAATTTAATACTGAAAGTAACGATATAAAAGATTATGATAAAAATCCTGGGTCATGGTGCAAGTGGAAAGATGGCCAATGCAGCTTTTATGGTATTTGTTATGGTGTTAAAAAGTTAGAAGATTATAATGAGGAAAATTTAATCCAAATAAAAAGAAATTAAATAAGTTTTACATATTCTGGGCTGCTTAGAAAATCTTCTTTCTTTATTTCATCAACTATATAATAAACATACTTGTCTGTAATTCCAAATTCATTTTCTAATTTTTCTAAAAATTGCTCTACATCTTTAATTTCTCTGAAAATTCCTTCAAGCATGAAATCATAACCATTGTTTATTTTGTAAACACTATTTAATGACTTATCTAATAATAGGTGCTGTCTTAATTTATCTCTGTATTCTTTTGTTGTTTTTACCAATATGGTTGCTCTTGTATTATATCCTAATTTTGTAAAATCTATTAAAGAGGTGTATTTTTTTATTAAGCCGGATTCATAGGTCTTCAGTTTTTCAAATATTGTAGATACAGGAATAGATGTTTTTCTGCTCATCTTTGTCAAGGTTTCCCTTGCATTATTTCTTAAATTTGCTAAAATTAACATTTCTTTTTTATCAATCATTTTAAACCACCTCTAAACTATATATTTTTTGAAATATTTATAATTGATTCTTATAATTTATATAATACCTTATAATACAGTAAGGTTTATAGCTTTATGAATTATTTATCTTAAATATGAAAAGAAAAGTAATACAGTTGGCAGGAAAAACTTCTGTTGTGTCTTTGCCACATTCTTGGGTAAAGCGTTTTAATATAAAAAAAGGAGACGAATTGGACATAGAAGAGCTTGGAAATAATATTATGGTTAAACCTGTTAAAAACGGCAGCGAGGTCAGGACTATAAATATAGATATAGATGGCTTTAATGAAAGAACCTTAAGATACGCTGCTTCTGCCTTGCATAAATTAGGCTATGATGAAATTACCTTAGTTTATAGCAAGCCAAAATTAAATGATGTTGTACAGGACCTAATAAAGAACCTATTGCTTGGTTTTATTGTTATAGAACAGACATCAAAGAAAACTGTCTTAAAAAATATTGCTAACGAAGTAGAATCAGAATTTAATAATACATTGAGAAGGGCCTTTTTAGTTACAAATTCTCTAGCTTCATCAAGCCTTGATATGATAAGTTCAACACAATTTTCTAGCTTGAAATCATTGATTAATTTGGAGATGAGCAACAATCAATTAACCAGTTTTTGCCTTAGGTTAATTAACAAAGGGTTTTACAAAGAGCCAGACAAGCAGTTATTTATTACTACAATTATCTGGAATTTGGAAAAGATAGCAGACGAATACAAGTCAATATGCAATAATCTGTCCATGAATAATTATGAAATAAGTAAAGATATTCTAGATTTATACAAAGAAGTTAATAGTTTTTTTAATGATTATTATGAATTAATGTACAAATTTTCAATTGAAAAGGTAAATTCATTAGTTGATAGAAAGGAAGAATTATTTAATAAATTGAATAATATAAATACAAGAAATAAATTTGAATTACAGCTTTTAAATTCATTATCAACAATAGTTTCTAAGACTTCTGATTTATCTTCTTCTATATTTGCTTTACACCATTTGGAAATATAGCATTATGTAGTAAGCTTTTAGAAAATTCATAGACTAAATAGTTCAGGCTCAACATTTCTTTTTTTTGGATCTATGCTTAACTTGCTAACATTAAATTTTTTCCTGCCAAATAATTCTGTTTCTTCTTCTCCAAGTATCATAGATGCAGTTATTCTTCCTATAGCATCTGCAGTCATTATGCCTCTACCACTTGAACCATTTGCAATAACAAGACCATTTATTACTTCATCTATATTCGGTGCGCCTTCAGCACTATAGTCGTACATTCCTGCTGTTGTACCTTTCTCAATTGCTCTACTTAAGAAAGGAAAATATTCTATTAGTATGGGCATGACACAATTTCTAAAAAACTGTGGCTCTGGCTGAGGATCATTTTCTAATGTAAATGGTCTTCCTACGTTGTCAGAACAGCCAACTACAACTTCTCCTTCTTTTATTAGATATAAATAAATTCCTTTGTATGGAAGTATAGTAAATGGAAAATAACTATTAATGCACTTTATACTATCGAAATCTTTAGTTGCTAATTCATATAGCTGTCTTTTCTTTGTTCCCTTCAAGCCACTATGAATGCCATGTTTTCCTTCCAATAAAAATTGAGTATAAGCTCCAGTTGCCAAAACCACATTTTCTGCTAAAACTTTTCCTTTATCTGTTATTACACCATGCACTCTTGATAAGTCCATAAGCAAATGATTTGTTTCTCCATCAGATTTGTCAAAAACCAAAGACCTGACTTCACAGTTGTACAATTTGTTTCCACCCATTTCTAAAAATCTTCTTTCATAAAATCTTGTAAGTAACTCAGGATCTATTGAACCGCAATTTTTTCCAAACAAAGCGCATGTTATATCTTCTAATCTAAGTAGTTCTCTTGTTCGTTTTTCTAATTTTAAGTTCAGGTTTGGTAATAATTTTGTTATGCTAAATTCATCTAATATTTCTATATTTACGCCATTACGCAGCATTGTATCTATTGAAGTTTGATTTCTCGATCTTTGATCATCAGTCATTAACCATAGATAGCCCTCAAATTTTAAACCTAAATCGACTCCCGAGTCTTGATAATATTTGTAAGCCTCAATAGATGATCTGCAAAGATCTAAATTGGTTTGTGAAGCAACAGTATCACGAATTTTAGCTGCGCTTCTCTGAGTGTTTCCATGACAAGATGTTGATGCCTTGTCTAATAATAATATATCTTTTCCTGTTCCCAATCTTGAACTTAAATGATATGCTATAGAAGTTCCTATGACTCCTGAACCAACAATAACTACATCATAATTTTTCATAAAAATCACTTAGAACCAGTCAGTATCTTCTTCATACTCAAATGTTTTTTTTGTTAACTGTCCTTTTATTATATTAAATCTGTTTCTCATATGTTTTATTTTGTCTTCTATTTGTGGAAGATTGTACTGAAATTTTAGTTTTATATCTACATAATTTGATCTCATTCTGTAAAGTGTATTAATATCATTTAATAATTTGCTAATGTCATTACAGAAAGTTATTATAGCATCAAATTGTGTAACTGATCTAAATTCTCCAACATGTTTATCCTTCAATGTTGTTAAAGCATCTCTTAAACGATTTACCTTGTTCTTAACCATGCCATCTATGTAGTCAGACATCCAAACATGACTGGATAACACTCTTTCGCTTTGTTTGCTGTTGTATTTTTCTCCCAGTTCTTTTACTGTATTTTCAACGCCAACTAGAAAACCTTCTGCATCATCAAGTGTTGCCATACAATAGTGGTATTTTATTAATATTTAAATTTTATTAAAGCTCAGTTTATGTATTCTTAGTAGCTCTTTCCAAAGTAGCAGACAAAAGAAGCTTCTTTACCGCAATTAAAGCATCTCTTGCCTTTTAATTCAGGCTCGTCTAACGGGATTACTAATGATTTTGCGCCATCGCTTTTATTCTTTATATCTTCTTCGCAATTCATAGTATCGCACCAGTTCGCTTTTACTAGCTTCTTTTCTTTTACAGCTTTTTCAAATTCTTTCCAGTTATTAACTACAATAATATTATTTTTAATATATTTTTTTGCCTTCTCAAATAAATCTTTCTGCATTTTTTCTAATGAAATGCCAACTTCATTTTTTAAGGATTTTATTTTTACAGATGATTTCTTATTGTCATGTCTTGTAACAACAACAACACTGTCTTTTGCTATATCTTTAGGACCAATCTCAATTCTTAGTGGAATACCTTTTAATTCCCAGTCATTAAATTTCCAGCCCGGAGTATACTCTTCTCTATCATCAATTATTGGATTAAATTCTTTTAGCAATTTAGCGACATCATTGCAGGCTTTTAGTATTTTTTCTTTTTCTTTATCTATCAATATAGGTACAATAACTAATTTATTCTCTGCAACATTTGGCGGAATAACAAGACCTTTATCATCAGAATGCATCATTAGCATAATTCCTATTGATCTTGTTGAAAAGCCCCATGAATTTTGGTGAACTAACTTTGTTTTTTCATCTTTGTCTATAAATCTTATATTAAATGCTTCTGAAAAATTTTGACCCAAGTAATGGCTGGTTGCGCACTGTATTGCCTTTCCATTAGGTAGGAGTGTTTCTATGCTTAACGTATATTCTGCCCCTGCAAATTTCTCTTTCTTGGATTTTCTTCCTTTTATTACAGGAACAGCATACATATCTTCATATGTTTCAGCATAATAATTTAACATTTCCAGTGCTTCTTTCTCAGCTTCTTGCTTTGTTGAAAATGCGCTATGGCCTTCTTGCCATAAGAATTCTCTGGATCTTAAAAAAGGCGTGCTATGCTTAAATTCCCATCTGACCACGTTACACCATTGATTTAGCCTTAAAGGCAGGTCTTTATAGCTTCTAATCCATTTTGCATAAGCATTGTACATTATTGTTTCAGAAGTTGGTCTTATTGCTAGTCTTTCACTTAGTTTTGTACTGCCTGCTTCTGTAACCCATGCAACTTCTGGAGTGAAGCCTGCAAAATGTTTTGCTTCTTTTGTTAGCAGATGCTCTGGTATGAATAATGGAAAATAAACATTTTTTACGCCTGAATCTTTGAATTTTTTGTCTAAATAAGTCTGAACTATCTCCCATATAGCATAAGATCTGGGTTTTAGAATATAGCAGCCTGAAACATCTGTGTATTCTATCAAATCTGCTTTTTGCAATAGTTGGCTATACCATTCAGAGAAGTCATCATCTTTTTTTATTGTTATACCCTTTAAATCCTTTTTTTGCATGATTTTACAGTTATAAGCTATTTTATATAATTTATTGTGTTTTAAAAATACTTATTTATATTTGTTGTTTCTATTGTGTAGTAATATGTAATTTAAGATAATTTCAGCCTAGTACTTCAATAAAAATTATTAAAAAAAATTTTAGAATTTACACAATTATTGCATTATTAGACATAATATATTTTACTCTTGCTATATAAATCATTAAATTTGTTCTAGGTACAACACTATCTTTTATTTTTAATTCATCAGTTAATACTCTTAAGGCACTCTCCTCATCTAATTTTAATTCATCTTTTATTTCTCTAACTGCAACTTCAATATCTTCTGTTTTGTCCCTTTCAGTCTCTTTTATTCCCCATACTTCTTCTGCATATCTATGTAATCCATTTACATAATTATTAAGACCCGTACCATAATCCTTTTCTAGAACTCCTCCAAAAGCTCTCTTAGACATTCCTAAATAAAATTTTTCTCCTAATACCATTGCTTCTATTCCTTGAAGGATAGCAGCAGTATAATTTGGTTGTGTTGTTATTGGTTTTTTACCAGGGTTTTGATCTAGGCGCCTGCCATTTTCAATTTCTGTTTTTATATCTTCTTTGCCATTTATAATAATATTTTCTTTTGCATTTCTATATTCTATTTTCCCATTATGGTTTCTTGATCTTTCTTTTATGCCACGATTTTCTCTTATTGGCAAAATTTCTTTTCCTAAATACTTACTAATCTCAGTATATAATTCTGCTTCATGAGACTTTTCTATTACAGGATACATACTTCCATCAAGTTTAATTTTATCCTTTAGAGTTAATGCAAGATGATAACGCGCAAAGTAAAAATCCTTATTGCTTTCATGTAAACCTTGATTTCCAAGCACAAAATCTATTTTAATATGGTTTTTAGTTACATTTATCTTCTCTATAGACGGAAGTGAATAAAATGCAAATATTCCTTGTGATAATTTATCACTAATATCAAAACCAATTCTTCCATTAAATATTTCTGCAATTTTACCAACATCTTTTTTTTCTACAAATATAAGATCTCGGTCTTTTTCTTCATCATATTGTTTTAGCAATCTAATAAAGTTTCTTGCAATAACCCCAAATGCAACTTTGTGTGGATTATCATTATCGCCAGTATAGAAAGCACTAAAGTCATAAGCAATAGTTCCAACTTTAACATGTTTATGTATATCATAAATTTGTTTTTTCTCATTTCTAGGTATTTCTGTTCTCTCTTCTTTTCTTTCAGGCAAAATAGATTTTACAGGTGCCGAAGCAATTTTTACTAATTCAGATATTCCAAAATATTTCTTAAGTTCTGGTATGTCACTTTCAAGAACATAAAGAGAACCATCATCGCCTCTATATAATAATTTTTTCCCAATTAATTCTTCTCTTTTTTTAGCTAAGTCAGCATCACCTATCCCTAAAGATCTACAGATATTACTTCTACCTGTAATTTGTTTTTTCTTGTATTCTTCTGGTACTGCAGCCAAATCTTCAGTTACTATGTTGCTTCTGTCACTACCTTCTACTAACGTCCTAGATTCTCTATCCCCAAATCTTTGCGCTGCAGAAACTAAAAGTTCTTCACCACTTATTTTATTAATACCAATAATATCACCTATATTTATTGTACTTGTTATATGTGAAGGAATATAAGAAACTTGCAAAATACCATAATGATCTAATTTTTCTCTTGAAATTCTAAATGTTCCTACTAAACCATTTTGAGTATATATTTCAGCATGATCTCTTTTTAATAACAGTCTTGCCGTTGTTAACTTAGGAAATCCATATTTTCCTGCAATTGCGACAGGCATAGAATAAATATCATTAGAAACTATGCTTGCTATTGAACTAAAATTTTTGTCAGCTAAAATTAATTTGTTACGATTAAGATCTACTACAACTTCTTGAACCTGAGTAGGTTCTGTAATTTGTCCTATAACTGGAACATCGTAATTATTACTTGCAAGCCATTCCCAAATATCATGGTATAATTTTATTTGTTGTTCCATAATTGCCAATTTTTTAATACCAGAACCATATTTTTTTATTTTTCCTTGTTTTATCATTGCCTCCAATCCAAGGTCATCTAGATATAATGCTTTCATTATATCTTCCTTCTTGCTGTAAGATCTTCCTTCAGGTATACGAATATGATATAGTACAACAATTGGATGGAATAATCCCCTTTTCTTTTCCAAATCAACAACTTTTCTTATTTCAGCATCTCTGCCATTAATTGATACACCTATAGCTTCTTTGCCTTCAACAGCAGTAATCATATGATCCAATGAATATTTTTTTTCATTAAACACTAATTTATTATCTTCATATAATCCTTCAATTTTCAAATTAGCCAAAAACTTTGCAGCTTTTACACTTAGATCGTCTCCAGGGGAAATTGAATAATAACCTAAACTTGTATTAAATGCAGCTTCTATTTTTCTTTTTTCAGATTTTTTTATTTCAATATTATCAGAACTTCTGCTTGCTTGTTTTATAAGATCAATAAGATCATTAGTTAGAAAGACCCCTTCTCCCAAAGGAGCAAGGTCATCAATTTTAAATTCTCTAGAATTAGGAAAAACATCTCTGCCATTTATTTTTTTTATTCTTAACTTCTCAGGTTTGTCAGTTAGTGTTTCATATTCTAAGGTAAAATCTTTTCTAGATAATAATTTAACAATTTCTTCATTAGGTATTTCAATTGAACCTGTTGTTACTATTTCTGTATCTAAAAATACATTAAAATTTAAGCCATTAGAATTATATGCAAAAGCCAAAGAAGCTTCTCTTGGGATTAATCCCTCATTTACATCTCTGGTGTACATATAAAATAAATAACTACCAATATTCTTTCTTAATGCACTTGTTGGAGATGTATCTTTAAGAATTATAGAATCTAGATCTCTTACGTTTTTGGCTAACATCATAAAAACCTTGGAATTTCATTTTATAAAGATTTATGTACGTCAATTATAATTTTACAATAAAATCACAACTTATTCAGACAGTTTAAAGTAAAGTCTTTTTCTTCCTTGGCCTTTATTTTCTACAGAAACAAATTCTATTCTTTTTATCTCAGATGTGTTTTTAACATGTGTTCCGCCGCAAGGTTGTTTATCTATGCCTTCAATTTCTATTACTCTAAGTTCTTTCATATCGCCATAATCCCAGTCTAGTAACATAGATAGCTTTTCAGCCTCATCTTTTGGCATAAAAGTTATTTTCACGTCTTTATTTTTATTTATTTCTTCATTAGCTTTTTCAATATAACTTTTCATCTTTTCTCTGTCAAATTTCTCTAAATTAAAATCAAGTCTACTTTTATCTTCTCCTAATTGATTTCCTGTAAACATAGCGCCGCTTTCATTATGAATTACACTATCTAGGATATGTGCTGCTGTATGCATTCTCATTAATTTATATCTTCTATTCCAGTTAATAATACAACGAACTTTGTCACCTTCTTTCAACCCTTCTTTATCAATTTCATGTGAAATTTTTCCATCAAATTTTCCAACAAACACAATGTTATATTCTTGATCATTGCAAACAATATTTCCAGTGTCATGGGGTTGGCCGCCACTTACTGGATAGAAAGCAGTTTTGTCTAAAATTATATATTTTTCATCTTTTACATTTTCTATAATAGCATCAAATTCTTTCAAATAACAGTCTCTTAAATATAGTCCTTCTTGCATAAACTCAGTACTTTGCAAATATTTAAAAGGTTTATTAAAGATAAATCAATAGACATTAAATAATTAGATTCTTCATTTCATATTAATTTTTCTTAACTATTAGAGGACAAAAATTATGAAAGAGGATGAATGTTTATTCTGCAGATTAAAGAATGATAAAACAATAATTCTAAAGCAAACCAAGTCATTCTATGCAATATATGATATAAATCCAGTAAGTTTAGGGCACTGTCTGCTAATAGCAAAAAGACATGTGACTTATTTTTTCGATCTAAAAGAAGATGAAGTTTTAGATTATCATAATTTATTAAAAGAGTTAAAGAAAACATTGGATGATCAGTTCTCTGTTCATGGCTATAATATAGGGGTTAATGAAGGGAAAGCAGCTGGAAAAACTGTAGATCATTTAATATTGCACATAATTCCTAGGTATAATGGTGATATTTTGAATCCTGCTGGAGGCATTAGAAATATTCTAAAGCATAAAAGCTAAAACAAAATTTTAATTATAAGATTTACTGTAAAATAAACATAACTTATGCCTAAAAGAAATATTTATATAGCATCTTTAATGTTATTTTTATGTTAAAAATGAGGGGAAAATTTGTCTTTAATATTAAGAATTCTGTTAGAGGTGGTTTAATTGTATGATGAAAATTTGGTTTTGAACATAGTAAAAAATTCAAAGGAAATAATAATAGCTTTAGATCTAGACGGCAACGTCATATTTTGGAATAAGGCTGCAGAAGATATATTTGGTTATGAAGGAAAAGAAGTTTTAGGAAAATTATACCCGTTAGTGAAAAACAAATTTAGTTATGAGCTAGAAACAATATTAAATAAAACAAGAAATAAAGAAGCAATTACTTTTAGAACTCAAAAGCAAGACAAAGAAGGCAATGAACTAGACTTAATATTAAACACAAATCCATTGTATAAAAATGATCTGGTAATTGGTGTTTCAATAATAATACAGCAAGCAGATATATTAAGAAAAGTAAGTTATTTATCTATTGATATACAGCCAGAATCAAGAGAACCAAAAAGAACGTTTAATGTTATTAGGGATTTAATAATTTTGACTATAGCTGAAGATAAAAAAACCATAAACCAAATCTCAACTGACTCAGGTATAAACTGGAGGACAGTGGAGAAGCACTTGACATATTTAATAGGAAAAAAATTTGTTTCTGAAATATTTAGCTCTGAATATGTAAGGATTTTTGAGCTAACTACTCAAGGCAAGAATCATGTTGCAAAATTAAAAACGGAGAACTATAAAGATTGCGATAAGAAAACATGAAAGTTTTGATGTTCGGTTGGGAGTTTCCACCATATACTTCTGGTGGTTTAGGTACAGCCTGCTATGCTTTGACTAAAGGACTTGCAAGAAACGGCTTGGATATTACTTTTGTTGTTCCTTATTTGCCAGAAGATCAAAAAGTAGAATTTGTGAAATTGGTTGGAGCAAATACAATTGCTAATATTACAATTATACCTGTTAATTCTACTTTGACTCAGTACTCAACATTTGAAAGCTATGAAGAAAGAATTGCAAAATTAAAGTCTGGGCTTAGGGATTTATATGGACACAACTTGTATATAGAAGTTATTAGATATTCTATAGCTGCAGCACAACTAGCATCACAATATGACCATGATGTTATTCATTGTCATGATTGGATGACGTATCAGGCAGGAATGAATGCCAAAGAAATTTCTGGCAAGCCATTGATAATACATATACATAATACTGTTTTTGATAGATCTAGTTTAAAACCAAATGAAATAGAATATCAAATAGAAAGAATGGGGTTTGAAAATGCAGACAAGATAATTGCTATAAGTAATAAAATTAAAAACACTCTAGTCTCAAAGTATGGAATAGAACCAAATAAAATTTCTGTTGTGCATTGGGGAATAGAAGAAGAAGATCCTGATTATCATTTAGAAGTCAAGAAGCCATTTAATACTAAAATAGTAATGTTTGTTGGCAGAGTTACATTGCAGAAAGGGCCTGATTATTTTGTTGAGGCTGCCAGCCAAGTTCTAAAATACGAGCCAGACACAAGATTTGTTGTTGTTGGTAGCGGAGATATGCTTCCAAGAATTATTAACAGGGCAATCGAACTTGGTATTATTGACAGGTTTAATTTTACAGGCTGGTTTAGCAAAAGAGATGTCTACAAAGTCTTTAAGTTGGCAGATGTATTTGTTATGCCTTCTGTTTCTGAGCCTTTTGGTCTTGTTGCACTTGAAGCTCTGAAAAACAATGTTCCTGTTATAATATCTAAGCAGTCAGGGGTTTCAGAGGTTTTGAAACACTGTCTTAAAGTTGATTTTTGGGACGTTAATGAATTATCAAACAAAATAGTTTCTGTGCTTAAATACAAAGTATTATATCAAGAATTAAAAAACAATGGCTTTAATGAAGTAAATAAGTTTAATCTTGATGAGCCTGCAAAAAAAGTTATAACAGTTTATAATGAGGCAAGACAATGGTAAGTGTCTGCTTTTATTTTCAAGTGCACCAGCCGTTTAGATTAAGAAAGTATAGTATTTTTGACATAGGCTCTAGTGATTATTTTGAGGAAAAACATCATTTAAAGCTAAATAATGAAGCAGTACTAAGAAAAGTAGCCAATAAGTCTTACCTTCCTGCAAATAAATTAATGCTGGATTTATTAAAAAGACATCCAGAATTTAAATTAAGCTACTCTTTGTCAGGAACTGTTTTAGAGCAACTTGAAAAATATTATCCAGAAGTAATTGACTCTTTTAAAAAATTGGTTGACACAGGAAGAGTAGAGTTGCTGTCTGAAACATACTATCATTCTTTGGCTTTTTTGTATTCAAAAAAAGAGTTTAAAGAGCAGGTTAATCTCCATAAAGAAAAAATTAATGACATATTCAGTTATAAACCAAGGGTTTTTAGAAATACTGAATTAATTTATAATAATGAGCTTGCACAGTTTATAGAAGGTATGGGCTACAAGGCAATATTGGCAGAAGGATGGGAGAGAGTTTTAGGTTGGAAAAGTCCAAATTTTGTTTACAGACCTAAGAATTGCAGTATAAAATTATTATTAAAGAATTATAAGCTGTCTGATGACATTGCATTTAGATTTTCTGAAAGAAGCTGGGAAGAATGGCCTCTAACAGCTGACAGATATGCGCAATGGATAAGTGCAATAAATGGAAATGGTGAATGCGTTAATCTTTTTATGGATTATGAAACTCTTGGAGAACATCAGTGGCATGAAACAGGAATATTTGATTTTATGGGTAAACTTCCTGAAGAGTTGCTCAAAAATCCAGACAATAATTTTAAGACTCCTTCTGAAGTTGCAGACAGCTACAAAGTTAGAGACGAGATAGATATTCCTCATTTTATTTCATGGGCTGATCTGGAAAGAGACACTTCTGCCTGGCTTGGAAACAAAATGCAGCAGGAAGCTCTGCAGAAATTATACAATGTAGAAAAAATTATAAAGAAAAATAGCAATAAGCACCTTGTAGAAGCTTGGCGCAAAATGCAGACAAGCGACCACTTTTATTATATGTGCACTAAGTGGTTTGCGGATGGGGATGTGCATAAATATTTTAATCCTTATGATAGTCCATATGATTCATTCATAACTTTCATGAATGTGCTAAATGATATAAATTTAAGATTGGAAGACAAGAAAAGAGGTGATTAAAATGAAAAAAATTAAATCTGTTTCTAGACCAAAAGAAAGAGCTGAGATTTGGGTCACAAAGGAAGTTTATGGTGAAACTCCGGAAAAGTATCATTTTGTCCTTGCAAATGGAGAGAAACTAAAAGATCTGAAGGATCTCATGCATGCTTTAGAAAAAATACCTGAAGATGTATTTAGGCATCATGTTAATGATATGAGGAATGATTTTAGTAGTTGGGTTAAAGATGTTTTTAGAGATGATTTCTTAGCTAATGAGTTAAAGAAGTTTAATAATAAGTTGGAGACTGAGCTGGCTTTGCATAAGTATATTAATAACAAAATGGAGAAAATAATTAAGAAATTGGCAAAATAAAAAAATGGGTGTTGATATATTGAGTAATGTTCCAAAGGATAAAATATTTTGGCTAGCAGACGGCAGAAGTGTATCTGGTATAAATGAATTATATAGTGTATTAAAGCATCTGCCGAATGAATTATTTTCTCAGCATGTTAACGACAGCAAAAATGATTTCTATAACTGGGTTAGAGATGTTCATCAGGATAAAAAATTAGCTGATGATCTGTTAGAATGCAATACAAAAGAAGCAATGTTGTTTTGCCTTAAGTTTAAAATAGAGCAGGCAGAGAGCTTATCAATCCTGAATGAGATTCCAAGGGAAAATGTTCTTGAAAAAGTCAAAAATGTAACTGCAAAAAAGCTTTTGGTTACAATGTTAGATCCTGCAATATTTCAAAAAAAAGTCACTAAGCCAGTCACTAAAACTAAAAATAATAAGAATATAAGCGTCAATGAGACTAATGAAAAACTTAATAAAGCCCAAATAAAGAAGATAAAAGCAGAGACAAAAGATCAAATAATGCAGAGATTAAAAGAGGTGTATAAGTTTGATTAAAGGAAAATCAATAGGAATAATTTCAATTAAAGGCGGTGTTGGTAAGACAACTTCTGTTGTTAATCTAGCTTATGTTTTAACTCATGACTTTGGTAAAAAAGTTGCTGTTATTGATGCTAATTTTTCTTCTCCAAACATTTCTTTGCACCTGGGAAATATAAACGGAAGGCATTCTGTACATGAAGTTTTAACTGGAAAAACAAAGTTGAACGACGCTCTGAAAGAGCATGAATTTGGTTTTCATGTTCTCCCTGGAGGTTTGGGAAGCAGCATTAGTTCTTCAAACTACCTGAAGCTAAAGGAAAAAGTCCAGCAGTTAAAGAACCATTATGATGTTGTTTTATTAGATTCTTCTCCAACATTAAATGAAGAATTGTTGGCAACAATTGCTGCTTCTGATGACTTATATGTAATAAGCACTCCGGATTTACCAACTTTAAGCACAACCCTAAGGGCTGTAAAGCTTGCTAAAGAAAAAAACATGAAAATTAAAGGCATGATTTTGAATAAAGTAAGAGGCAAAGACTTCGAGCTTAAACCTGCAGACATGGAAAGACTAAGCGGTGTGCCCTTACTTGGAATAATTCAAGATAATGTCAGAGTTTTAGAGGCTTTAAGTAAGGTTAAACCAATAACAATGATAAATCCAAATTCTAGTGTTTCTTTGTCTTATAAGAGTATGGCTGCCAAAATGGTTAATGCTTCTTACAAAGAACCGCCATGGCATCAGAAGGTTGTCGGGTTCTTGAAAGACGATTTCAGCAAATTAGCAACCCATAATTTTAGTAAGAGTTTGGCTTATTATAAATGAGCATATTAAAATTTTTTAGAAAAAAAGCAGGAATTTTATTTTTAGCAGCTAGTTTAGCAACAAGCGGAACACTTTATTTTAAATATTTACAATTAGATGGTACAACTGAATATAAAAAAAGATTAAGAATTGATTCTATTATTGAAGATATAAAAGGAGTGCATTCAGACGTTCAGGAAATGAATAGATGGCATAAGGATATCAGAGAAAATATAAAAAATGACAAATATCAAGATGTTTTACTTTCAGCAAAGTGGCTTTTAGATGGAGAAAAACAAGTTAGTGTCAGAATTAATATTATAAAAAATAAATTAAAAAAATTAGAACCAGAACTTGAAAAATTATATAAAGGTGAAAAGAATATAACAATACAATATAAAGATATTTTAGAAAAAGTATTAAAATTAGAAGACAAATTGGATTTGTTAATTAAATTAACAGAAGAATGTATAGATACAATAAAAGGATTAATATTAGAAGAAGATATTAATGCAACAAGAGAATTGGTTCATTTAAAATCTAAAAGTATTGGAAGAAGTTATTATCTCTTAAAATTTGACATAGAATTAGATAAACTACATAAAATTTTAGATGAGATTAAAAAAATATTTGAAGAATAATTACATTCTAGAACTTAAGTTCAAGCTAAACACCATGTCTTCTAGTTTGTTTAGGTTCCATTTAATTGCATCTGATTTTTTTCTTAATTCGCCGTTTCTTAAATCAAATTTCAAGAATTCACCATAAATATCCTCTACTACTTCTTTAATTCTTAACACACTCTTGAAATCCTTTTTTATAGCATCGTGAACTGCCTTTCTTCCTAGTTCTCCTGTTAAGTCAGCTAATCCACTAAGAAAAGCTTCTACTTCAACATCTAATTCTTTCTTTGTAGGCAATTTTTCATTTTTAATTAATTCATAAAATGTTATAGCTTCAACATATTCCTGAAATGCAACACCACTTATTCCTGTGTCATAATTTTTTCTTTTATCTAGTAATTTTATTTTATTTTTAATATCTTTAATTAATTTTAAAGCGCCATTTAAGTCACCTCTATGAACAGAATAAATAATTTGTTTGGATAAAGTTATTATTTCTCTAGAAACTTGTATTGTTTCTTCTCTTTTTGCTTCAAACTCATTTAGTTCTTTTCTTATAGCTTCAAACTCTGATTTGTTTAACATATTCTTACCACCACACTAAAATATATAAGTCTTTGGATGATATTAAAACAAACTTTTAGCACTTTCTAAAGTATTGGATTTTTCTATTTTATTCTTAACACTAAGAGTTCTGTCTGTAACAGCCACTAGCATGTTGCTAAGCAATTCATTCAAATCTCCATGAATAACTCTTTTAACAGCCTCTTTTTCTATATCTTCCTTATAAGTAGGATTCTTATTAGGATTAAATAGATCATTATAGCCAATAACTTTTGTTATTTGCGTATCTAATATTTTAACAATTTCAAGATCTTTTTCTAAATCATCAATTAATTTTTGAATTTCATCTTTCTTGGTTTTCTTATTAACCTTTTTTAGAGCACTAAGTATGGGATCATAATAATGGTTCTCTAAATTTGCCAAAAGATTTTTTAATTCTAGTCCATGATTGTTGATTAATCTTACTTTGCTTCCTATTGCTTTTATCACATCTTCTTGTTTTTCTTTCTCATTTTTAAAATCTTGATGTAGTCCCAGGTCTTTTATTAAAACCTTGACATAATTGCTTATAGTTTCTGATTCACTTTGTATTTTATCTAAAGCCAGGTTGTTAATATCAACTTTAGCAGAATCCAGAATATCTAATAATTCCTGTTTCTCTTGAGGATTGAATTCTACAATAGGTTTATCTTGTTCTGCAACATTTTTTTCTTGAGTATGTTCTTCTGCAACTTCTTCAGTTTTAATTTCTTCTTTAGATTCTTCAGGTGCCTTTCTAACACTCTTTACAGGAAATTCCTGTTCTGAAAATAAATTTTTTATCTTGTCTAAAAAACCCATAAAATTATAGATAGAACCATATTTTTATAGTTTTCTTATACAGAAAGCAAGTTCTTTAAATATTCCATAATTTATTTATTAAAAGAAACAAGACCTGCAGCTCCGATTAATCCAGATCCAGAACCAAGCTTATTTTTTACTATTTTAAAGCTATTCTTATTTACAGGTATAGAATAAGATTTAACTTTCTTGTTTAATAATTTATAATCTAAGTAATTGCTTAGGCCACCGCCAATTACAATAATCTCAGGATTAAATATGTTAACTATGTTTGCAATGTTTACAGCTAAATATTTATAGAATTCTTTGCTTAGATTCTTAGATAATTTTTTCTGTTTTTTAATTACAGCATTTGCACTGCATAATTCTTCAAATTCAGCTAGTTTTTTATTATTCAAGAATATCAAGTTATGTCCTAGTTCTCCAGCTCCACCATCTGTTCCTCTATATAATTTATCATCCAATATTAATCCTGCGCCTATTCCTGTGCCAAGAATTAAGCCCACAACATTAGAGTGATCTTTTCCTGCTCCATATAGGTATTCAGCAAGTGTAAAGCACTTTGCATCATTCTCTATAGATGTTGGTTTATTAAATTTTTCACTAATAAATTCATTTAGATTTACACCAATAATCTTTTTGATATGCGACATGAACAATATTTTTCCAGATTTGTCTGCAATGCCAGGAATTCCAATACCAATTCCCTGAACATCATGAACAAATACTTCTGATATGCAATGTTCAATGTTCTGTAATATCAAGTATTTATTAGTAAAAGATAATGTCTCTGCTCTGCTTATATTTTTTACTACACCATTTTCTATTAGTGCAGCTTCTATTTTTGTCCCGCCAATATCTACACCTATTACTTTCATTTTAATTTACCTGGAGATTTTATAAATTGCCAGTATATAGGAACTTTAAACCTTTTAGCCTTTAATTTTGTTATTTTTGGAAGTTTTCTAAAGTTTTTATTTGGTATAAACCTATTGCCATTTAAATAATAATAAGCCATTCCATGTCTTTTTTCCAAATCTTTATAGTTTGATGGAACTCCTTCTGGCATTAAGTTTGCCATTATTAAAAACCTGTTTCTGTGATTAATAGTAACATGCCAGGCTTCATAAGGAACATAAACTCTAGTTCCTGCTTTTGCGTGTATGACTAGAAAATATTTTTTGGTTTCAAATATATAAAGCGCTTCTCCATAAAGAACCTCATATATTTCTACACCTTTGTGATGATGCCCTTTTGTTTTATTGAATTCCTTTCCTATAAATGCTGGTGGCATTACTGTAATATCATATCTCATACCATGCAAACTAAATATATCTCTATGTTCAGGCATGTGAATATTTCTATACATGTAATATAATTCTTTAGGACCATTGCTTTCTTTATCCATTAAAACATTTTTCATGTCATTTAAATTCCTAATATCGACTTTAGGTATAAATAATGTTTTAGAAACCAAATTTCTTGTTTTTAAATTATAAAATAGTTTTAAACCTGAATTTTTTTCCAAGTTTATCATAAATCTAATTCCTCCTTATGAACAATCAATTTTTGATTTAATCTATTTTCATAATTATTTATATTTTTAATATGCAACAATCCTGTTTTGGCCCCTTTATGCTGAATGACTGATGATGAATTTAACAAACCTAATTTTACTGCGTCTTCCACATTTTGGTTTTTTATAATAGAAGCAACAAAGCCAGAGCAAAAAGCATCTCCAGCTCCCAATGTACTTTTAATTTTTATATCATAAGGCTTAGCATAGTAAATTTTTTTGTTATTAAATACAAATACATTTTCTTTTCCATTTGTTACTGCAATTGTTTTTGGGCCCAAATCATTAATTGACATCATTATTTCTCTTATATTTTCAAAATTTTTAGACAGAATTTCAGATTCTTCTTTGTTTAGCAATAAAATATTCACATATTTGAATAAAGACTTTATTTCTAGTTCTTTGCTTCCTGGATTCATTGCTACTTTTATTCCTTTTTTGTGAGCATAAACCAATAGGTCTTTTAACATTTTTATTGAATTTCCCCTCAATGCTGTTATATACAACCACTTTGTTTTCATTTTATTAAAATGTTTTAATTTTATGTTTTCTGAAGCACCTCTGTATGTAAATATTGTTCTGTCTTTTTCTTTCCATATAACTATAGACATTGCTGTACCTAATTTATCATCTGTTTGAATAAAACCCGTATTTACATTTTCATCCTGCAGCGTTTTTTTTACAGAGTAACCTGGGCCATCATTTCCTACTTTGGTTAATATTGCTGTTTTTATTCCAAGTCTTGAAAATGAAACTGCAGTGTTTGTTGCTCCACCACCAGTTTGAATAAATGGTTTTTCTATATCAAATTTATAGCCGCAATCTAGACATAAGTAATCTTGTTTTTTCTTAAGAAAGCTAGCATCTAAGAATATGTCTCTTGTTGCAGAGCCCACAGTTATGACGTCAAACATTTTACCTCTTTTACAATTTTAAAACTATGGGACTATTTAAATTTTGGGTTGTTCACAATTTAAACCCAAGATTTATATACAAAAACTTATTCTATATATAATAATTAAGAGGTGGTATTTATGAAAGATAATTGTAATTATAACAAAGCAAAACTTCTGATTCATTTATGTCCTTTAAGACATAGATTGGAAAAATATTACGTACCAGATGCAGAAAAAGCAGGTCATCCTTTATGTGCAGCAATATATAGAGAACTAGCTGGAGATTTAAAGAAATATGAAGATAAATTAAATGCTGCAATAGAAGGTTTGTCAAAAGAGGGAAAATTCAAGTAAGGTTTTTGGTGATTAAATGGCTGTTGTTGGTTTTATTGGTTTGGGAAGAATGGGTTCCCGTATGGTCATGAATTTATTAGATAAGAAACAAAAGGTTGTTGTTTATAATAGATCTCCAGAACCAGTTAGAGAATTGTCAAAAAAAGGTGCAATTCCTTCATATTCTTTGCATGAATTTGTAAGTAAACTTTCCAATAAAAAAATAATTTGGATTATGGTAACTTCAAGTGCTGTTGATTCTATAATAGCTGACTTAATTTCTTTGTTATCAAAAGGAGATATAATAATTGATGGCGGAAATTCTTATTATAAAGATTCAATTAGAAGATACAATAAATTAAAAGAGCATGGAATAAATTTTGTTGATGTTGGAACTTCTGGTGGATTAGAAAGTGCAAGGCACGGTGCTTGCCTGATGGTTGGCGGTGATAAAAATATATACAAACAATTAGAATTTTTGTTTAGGAATTTAGCAGTTAAAGATAGTTATGGATATATGGGAAATGCTGGTGCAGGCCATTTTGTAAAAATGGTGCACAATGGTATAGAATACGGAATGTTAGAAGCACTGGGAGAAGGATTTGAAGCACTTAATAACCATAAAAATAAATTTGGTTTTAATCTTGAAGAAGTAGCTAGAGTTTACTCTCATAAAAGCATTATTGAATCAAAGTTAGTAAATTGGTTGAATAATGCATTAAAAAAAGATCCAGGTTTAAAGCACGTTAAAGGTATTGTTCCTCATGGCGAAACTGAGGAAGAAATGAAGCACTTAGAGAAACTTTCTGAAATGCCTGAATTGCATCAGGCAATTCTTGAAAGAATTAAATCCAGAAAGAAGGAAACTTTTAGAGCTAAAGTTGTTGCTAGCATTCGCAATGAATTTGGTGGGCATAAATTTGAGAGGAAATAGTATTATTAATTTTAAAAATAATTATATTTGTCTTGCAGCTAGTGCAGTTCTTATTACATTATCAAGAGCTGCCATGAAAAAACTTAATATCTATAATTTAAATTATTTTCTTTCAATTATTATATAATTCTTAAAGTATATTTAATAATTTTTTATTAAAACAGCTCTGGCTGGTGCGCCATCTGTCCCGATTAACCTTAATGGCAAACATACTAATTGATAATTTCCTGCATTTACATTGCTTAAATCTAAGCCTTCAATAATGGCTACATTATTTGATAGTAAAATTCTATGTACTTCCTGTGTCCCAGAATGGAATTTCTGAATACTCAAGTAATCTATACCAACGCACCTAATTTTTTTAAGTGCTAGGTATTTTGCTGCATCAAACCCTAAATGAATATAGTTTTCATTGAATTTATTGAAGAATTTTGAATTTCTTGTTTTAAGTAATATTATTTCATTTCTTTTAATTTTAAATTTTACAATGTCTTCTTTTTTAATTTCAAAAATTATATTTGTTAGATCAATAACTCTGCATTTTCCGATTAGATTGCCTAAAGGTATTTGATCAACTGTTTTACCTTTATTGTTAATATGTCTGGGAGAATCAACATGAGTTCCTGTATGAGTACTAAAACTCAGCAATGACTCATTTGTATTACTATTTGGTATAAAATTAACTTGCTTTATTTTAAAATCAGTATTATTTGAATATACAATCATTCCTTCTTTTAATTCCATACTTATATCATATATTTTCATTTAGTAATAATACCAAGATCTCTTATATTTATTAATCAGTATCTCAGCAGTAGCAGGACCCCAGCTTCCAGATTTATAAACTTCTAAATTATTTACAGCTTGAAGTTTTTTTATTACAGGATCAACAATTTTCCAGGCATTTTTTGTTTCTTCCCAGCTTGTAAACTGAGTCAGATTTCCTTCCATCATATCAACAATAAGTTTTTCATATGATTCTGCTGTATTTCCATAGATGCATTCATAACAAAAATCCATATTCACTCTGCCAACTTCCATAGTCAAACCTGGTTTTTTTATATTAAAATGAATGTATATGTGATGTTCTGGCTGTATCTGTATTATTAATTCGTTTGAAGACATATTTAATCTTTGATTTGCAATGCATCTTAAGTCTCTAAATTTTATATAAACTAGAGCCATTTGTTTCTTCAATTTTTTGCCAGTTCTTATGTAAAAAGGAACACCTTTCCATCTTGAATTGTTAATAAATAACTTTAAAGCTGCAAATGTTTCAGTATTCGAATTTTGATTAACTTTTTCTTCAGTCCTGTATCCTTCATATTGTCCGAAAGCAAAGTCTTCAACTTTTATTTTTTCCAGTAATCTTGTTTTTTCTCTCCTCATGTTTTCAGCATCAAAAACCCCAGGGCAGTCCATTGTAACCATATTTAATATTTGTAATAAGTGATTCTGCATCATGTCTCTAACAGCTCCTGCTTTGTCATAGTAAGAGCCCCTATTTTGTATGTCAATATCTTCTGCTACTGTAATTTGTATATGATCAATATAATTTCTGTTCCATACAGGTTCAAATATTGTATTTGTAAACCTAAATACTAAAATATTTTCTATTGTTTCTTTGCCCAAGTAATGATCAATCCTGAATATTTGTTTTTCATCAAATGCTTTTTTTAATATCTTATTTAGATTTTTAGCTGTATTCAAGCTAGAGCCAAAAGGTTTTTCAATTACAATTCTTTTCCATCCTTCTTTTTGATTATTCAGTTTGTATTGCCTAATGAAATTAATTAAGTTCTGGTAATTTTCAGGCATAGTTGCAAAATAATAAATCCTATTTTCCTTTAAACCATGCTTTTTCTCCATGTTCGAAAGAAAATTGCTTAAAACATATAATCTGCTTTCATCATTAAATTCGCTTCTGAAATAATAAATATGAGATGCTAAATTATTCCATATTTTTTCATCCAGATTTTTAAAGTTCTTCTTGTAGAATTTTTTTAGTTCTTCTAAATAATTTTCATTATCAAAATCCTTTCTTGCAATGCATGTAACAATAAAATTTTCACCTAATGATTTATTTTTATACAAGTTGTATAATGCAGGAATAAGCTTTCTCTTTGTAAGATCTCCAGTTGCTCCAAATATTACAAAATTAAAATCATCATGTTTTTGCATCTTATCTAAATCTTGCCTTGTAACTATACCAGTCTTCAAGGAATTTTTTTTGTCCTATGTCTGTTAATGGATGTTTGTAAAGTTTTTCAAAGACACCATATGGTACGGTACATACATCAGCACCAATCACTGCTGCTTCCACAACCTGTCTTGCAGTTCTAACACTAGCTACTAAAATCTGAGTTTTAAAACTATAATTCATGTAAATTTTTTTTATTTCTTCTACCACACGCATTCCATTATCATTCTGATCATCTAATCTTCCTATAAATGGACTAATAAAATATGCACCATTTTTAGCTGCTAATAGTGCTTGTGATGCTGAAAAACATAGAGTAACATTGACTCTTACTTTTGCCTTTGATAGTATCTTGCATGCCTTTAGCCCTTCTTCTATGCATGGAATTTTAACAACAACATTTTTAGATATATTTGCTAATTTTAGTCCTTCCCTTGTCATATCATCTGCTTTTTCGCTAACCACTTCAAGGTTTACTATACCATCTGTTCCTTTAAACACTTCTAGAATTTCTTTGACTAATTGATCAAAATTTTTATTTTCTTTTGCAGCCAAACTTGGATTTGTTGTTACTCCGTCTAATACTCCCAAAGAGAAGGCTTTTCTTATTTCGTCTATGTTAGCTGTGTCTAAGAATATTTTCATTTTTACCTCTTTTTAATTGATAAACATTGAGAAATATATAAACTTTGTTAAATCTTCTGCATAACTATAATTTTTAGGCAAGAATGTTACAAGGCTTGTTTTGTTACTACCATAAGATTTATAAAAATAATTACTCTTTGTATTATATGAGTCATGAAGATAAATATCAATACGTAATGGGAATAGCTCGTAATTTATACACTTTAAGACATTTAAGAAATAGAATTTCACAAAGAGAAGTAGCTAAATATATTCACTCTAGATACCCAAGAATACGTGCAAATACTTTTCAATCAACATATATACACTATTTTGAAAATCGCAATATTACATCAAGTAGTCTGGAATCCGCCTTAGACAGTATTGAGCCACATAGAACATTTCTATGTTTATATATTGAAGCACTTAAACTAAATGAAACGCAAAGAGAATTTTTAGTAAGTAGGCTTCCACAAGGATTTAATTTAGAACCTGATGAAGAAATTCTTGCTAAGGGAAAAGAGAAATTTAAACCAAAACTTATAACTACAAAGTTAAGAGGCCTGCCTGAACCAGTTAGGAAAAGAGTTGAAACTTTAATAGACAGACTTTATGAAAGATACGTCATGAGTAGAGATTAAATAAAATTCTTGACGGTTTTAACAATTGCTTCAGCATCTATTTCATATTTATTTAATAATACATCTGGTTTGCCAGAGTGAGGTATTTTTTTAACAGCAAGACTTTTTACTGGAATACTTATTTCAGATAGCTCATGCATTATCATCTCAGAAATTCCACCTTCTTGATAGTGGTCTTCCACAACCAGAACTTTATTTCCTGATTTTTTTACTAAGCTTAAAAATTTCTTACTGTCAAAAGGTTTAATACAGTAACAATCTACAACAGCAACACTTACTCCTCCTTCTTTTAATAATTTGTAAGCCTTTAATGACTCATGTAAGGTTATACCAGCACCAACTATAACTAATTTATCTTCATTTGAGTATCTTAAAACTTTAAAGTTTCCAATTTCAAATTTTTCATTATCATTGTATATTATTTGTGTTTTTGGTCTTGTTGTTCTGATGTATTTTAATCCTTTAGTTTTATAAGCCAATTCAACTAATTTCTCTGCAGAAACAGCATCAGAAGGATATAATATAATGCTATTAGGTAAAGATCTGAACATTGCTATATCTTCCAAGCCCATTTGTGATGGCCCATCTTCCCCTATAGAAATGCCTGCATGAGAGCCACAGAAAGTTAAATTGCAATTTGATAAAGCAGACATTCTCAATTGATCATGCGCTCTAGAAAGGAAGCAGGCAAATGAAGAAGCAAATACGTTAAATCCTTTTACAGATAAACCTAGAGCCATGCCTATCATATTTTGCTCTGCTATATAAGCCTCAATAAATCTGTTTGGTTTTTCTTTAATTAAAAGTTCTGCAAATGTGGAATTTTTTACTTCACCATCTGTTGCAATAACCCAGTCATCTGATTTAGCTAATTTAACCAAAGCCATTCCATATGCCTCTCTTGTAGCAACCATCTCATTTAATTTGTAATTTGTTTTTATTTGCGAATTTATTTTTTTAAAACTAACATTAATCTGTTTTGGATTTTTTATTTTTATTTTAGGCAATTCTGGATCTGGTATTTCATCTAATGCTTGCTCAAGTTGTTCTTGATTTAGTGCTTTTCCATGCCATCTTTCTTTGTTTTCTACAAAAGAAACCCCTTTTCCTTTTAGTGTCTTAGCTATTATTACTGTTGGTTTTTTTGTTTCTTTTTTTGCTTTTGAGAATGCTTTTATAATTTCCTTTATATCATGACCATTAACAATAATTGCATTCCATCCAAATGATTCAAATCTTTTTTTATAAGCATTTAAATTATGACCTAGCATGGTTTCTCCGCTTTGTCCTAATCTATTTACATCTATTATTGCACATAAATTGCTTAATTTACAATGCGAAGCCAATTCTGCAGCTTCATAAACAGAGCCTTCTGAACATTCGCTATCACCTAATAAAACATAAGTTCTAAATTTTCTTTTTTGTAATTTTGATGCTAAAGCCATTCCAACGCCTATAGATAAACCTTGACCTAAAGAGCCAGTTGCAACTTTTACCCATTTTAATGAATTGGGCAATGGATGTCCTTCATATGGGCTTTCAAATTCTCTTAAACTCATCAAATCTTTATTTATGCAGTCTGTTCTATATAAACATGAGTATAATATTGGGCCTGCATGGCCTTTGCTTAATACAAACTCATCATTGTCTGGATTAAATGAATTCTTTATATCATACTGCATCTCATTAAAAAATAAAACTGACATAATTTCAGCGCAAGATAAGCAAGTAGTTGGATGGCCACTTCCTGCTTTGGTAGTCATTTTAAGAACATCCCTTCTAAGAATATTTGCAACGTATTTTAATTGATTTATTATTACCATTTTTCAATTTAAATAATAATAAGACTTATTTAAAACTTATCTTAAAGCATTATTTATTTCTTTAATTGATTTTTTCATATCTTTGCTTTTTTTTAAAAATGAACCAATGGCAAATAAATTTGCTCCATTATTTTTGCATAATTTAATTGTTTTAGGGTTAATATGGCCATCAACTTCTATATTACCTTTATAATTCATTCTCAAGCTTTCTATTTTGTTTAAAGTTTTAATTAAAAATCTAGCCCCATACATTCCAGGATGTACTGTTAATATTAGAATGTGATCCAAATATTTTAAGTAAGGTAAAACAAGCATAATGGGAGTTTCAGGATTCAGAGCAAAACCAAATTTCTTATTTTTGCTTTTTACAAATTTAATCAATTCTAATGGTTTTTTTACTTTCTCAAAATTTACAATTAAGACATCAAATTGATTATAATTTTCCTTGATCCATTCTTCAGGATTATTTATCATTAAATGTGCTTCATATTTAAGATTTTGAGGCAGTTTAAATTTAAACCAGTTACTTTTATTTTTCACAAATTTTCCATCCATAATATCAACTTGAAAATAATTAAAATGTTTTTCATACTTATTAATTAAATCATCCAATTCATTTTGATTTTTTGATATCAATGTTGGAATTATTTTGTATTTCATATATTTTTCCTACAACTATTATTTTTATGTAACAACCGTATTTTATATAACACAATTATTTTTCCAATTTTTTAATCTCATTGATTCTTCTTTTGTATCTTTTCAGTGCTTTGAATTTAGTTTCCAAAAACATTTTTACAATTATTTTTGCTTTGTCTAAATTAGTGTATCTTCCCTGCAAACATATTATATTACAATTATCATCTCTTCTAGCTAAATAAGCATCTCTTGTATCTTCAGCTAATGCTGCTCTTATTCCTTTAACTTTATTTGCTACAATGCAAACACCTTGGCCAGATCCGCAGATTAGAATTCCAAAAGAATTTTTATTTTTGGCCACAGCTTTTGCTACTCTATTTCCATAAATAGGGTAGTCATCATTTTCTTGATATTTCTTATTTCCAAAGTCTATAACTTGATATTTTAATTTAGTTAAATAAGGTTTTAATTTTTCCTTTAACTTAAAACCAGCATGATCTGCACCAATAAATGTTTTCATTTTTTAATTAGCTTCAAGGCTTGTTCTACAGTTTTATTGCCAAACACAATTGCTTTTACTGCATCAGATATCTTTAATGGATGTTCAGACTGCCATACATTTCTTCCAATAGCAACCCCAGATGCTCCAGCCTTCATAACATTGTAAACATCAGAAAGAAAGTCCTTTACATCTTTTTTCTCACCTCCAGCAGCAAACAATTTTGAATTTCCAGAACTTTTTACAATCCACTTATAGCCTTCTGAATCTCCGTTGTATTTTATTTTTATAAAGTCAGCACCAAGTTCCAATGAAGCTCTTGCAGCATAAGCTAAAGTGTCAGTACTACTTTCTTCTACTCCAGAGCCTCTCGGATATGCCCATAAAACAACAGGCAATCCATAGTCATGTGCTTCTTCTTCAATTTTTGAAAATTCCTTAAACATTTCTGGTTCGTAAGGAGAACCAAAATATATAGTATAACCAACAGCATCAGCTCCTAGCTTCACTGCTTTCTTCACACTGCATATCTGTGGAGAATAAGGCTCTCTGTGACCTAAACCTGTTTTGCCATTTAATTTAAGGATTAATGGAATTTTATATCTGTAGTTTTCATGATATCTAATAGCTAAACCTTTTTGTAATATTATAGCATTAAATTTTTCATCTCTCGCTAAATTAAAGACATATTCTGGATTTATTGTTGTAAGATTAAAATCTTTTGGGCCATGTTCCAGACCTTGGTCTAGCGCTAGAAATAATGCTTTATTATTTGTTAATAATTCATTTATCTTATGTTGTATATTAACCATCTTTTTTATATTTAAATCCACTAATATGTATATAAATATTGTTAAAGCTCTGCGCGTGCTCCTGCAGATTCTATTGTAGATCTGAAATCTAATAATTTTTCAAGTATCATGTCTTTGTCATCTGCCGGAAAGCCTGCAGAATTTACAATTCTTATTCCATCTTCAACCCACCTCATAGCAGTTCCATAATTACCTTGTATTATTTTTTCCTGTATTAATTTACATAGCGTAGCAAGATCACCAAATTTTTTAACTAAGCCAGTATCATCTTCTACTTTAGATTTTTTCATTATAACTAATGCCTGATATGAAAAATCCATTGCTATCTTAAATCTGTTTTTTTTAAATGCAGCAAGTGCTTTTTTATACAATGGAGAAACTTTTTTCATATTTTCTTCTACTTTCTTTTCTTTTATACCTTCTCCTACAAGTCTTTCTAATTCTCTTAGTTTTTGGTATAAATTGTCATACTTAGTTAGGTCTGAAAATTCTATACCTTTTAAATATTCTTTAGCTTTAATTATCCAGTCTAATGCCTCTCTGTATTTTTCTTTATCTATTTGCTCTTGTGCATTTACCATGCAATCCAACATATTAACAAAATTGTCAATAGTTTTTTTGTCCTGAACCATTCTAAGACTTTTCAATAAAGTTCTTGTGTTTTCTAAATGTGTTCTTGCAGCCCTATAGTCGCTTCTGTTATATGCTTCTACAGCGTTGTCATAAGAAGCCATTGCAGCTTTGAATGCTTCCTGGTCTTTTTTGTCTAAGTTTGCTAAGTACATTTCTGCAAGCTTAAGTCCTCCAGCAACTACAGCCGGCGCTCCAAAAATTAATAATAAGCCTAAACCTGCTTTTTTAGCTAAGCTTCCAATGCTCATGAAATTATTAATTTCTGATTATATATAATGTTTTTGTTTACTTGAGCTGTTAAGTAAGCAGTACATATAATTCTTGTTAATTTCTTTTCCTACACTGCATATGAGAAAATTTCGGTGCGAACAAAGTGAACAAGTAGCGATGGCACTAAATTAGAGTGAAAAACACATGCACCTATTCTTTCTTTTGCCAAACCCTAACTTCTTTTCCTTTAAGGATTTTATCAAGCATTTCCAATTCTTCATATATGCCTTCAATTAATTCATAATTCTTTGCTTCTTTGAGAGTTACCCAAGCGTATTCTGTAAGGGCAGGACAAAGTTTAACTTCTCCTTCATGGTAGTCAGCAAAAAGACTAACAATAATTGTAGGTATATTATCAGAACGAATGTATGAAAGACTTGTTAAATAACGAATATTTTTCATAGTCAAACCAACTTCTTCCATAACTTCTCTTTTTAACAAGTCTTCAAAAATATTATACCAATGGGCAGAAGTGTCTTTTGGTCTTTTTGCGTAGTCATCTAATTCTAATTTCCCGCCCGGAACAGTCCATTGGTTTGGAAATGCTTTTTCAGTTGGCGCTCTTTTTGTAATTAAAAATTTTTCATGTTTAATAATTATTCCTGTTACAACAATATAGTGTGCTTTTTTTGGATCATACATAATTGTTTGTTATTTATTCATAATTTAAATTTTCGCATTTGTTCGTGGGCAGCATTAGGTTTTATTGGACGTATCTAAAAGACAATAAATATTTTTTTTAATTCTTATATTTATATTTAGCTTTGCCATATTATTTGGTGTAGCTAACATTACAGCTTATGTTTACTGGTTTTTTAATATATCTTCAACATATGCCCTTGTTATCTCAGCTACGCTCCAAGCCTGGCTTATACATCCTCTTGAAGTATAAGGAAAATCTCCATCGTATATTTCAGAAATGGTTCCTATGCCATAGTCTT
Source organism: Candidatus Woesearchaeota archaeon (assembly GCA_018302765.1). GTDB lineage: Archaea > Nanobdellota > Nanobdellia > SCGC-AAA011-G17 > GW2011-AR18 > JACPCE01. The sequence continues at coordinate 60,307 of JAGVZG010000002.1, read as the reverse complement.
TCAAACTATGCACAATGTTTTTTATTATTTTTTCAGTTGCTTCTTCTTTTCCTTTTTTAGAATAGTCATGAATTTTTAAATAAGCTGTAATATAAGGGCCTAATAGCCAGCCCCATGAAGTCCCATTATGATAAGCTTTGTCTCTTTCTTCTTGATTTCCTTTATAAACCCCAATATAATTTTTGTCTTTATTGCTTAAGCTTCTTAATCCATATGGTGTAAGCAGGTCTTCTGTAATTTTTTTAACAACAAAGTATTCTTTTTTTAGATTTAAAATACTAAATGGTAATGAAATAGCAAATACCTGGTTTGGTCTTATACTTGCATCCTTAAAATTATTTTCAATTCTGTCATATAAACAATTCTCTTCATGATTCCAGAATTTATCACCAAATGATTTTTTTACTAAGTTGCTAATAACTAAATATTCTTCAAAATCTTCTTTAAATCTTTTAGCAAATAGCTCTGAAATTTTTAATGCATTGTACCATAAAGCATTTATCTCAACACACTTACCTTTCCTTAGTGTGTACTTTGTATCCATCCAAGTCAAAGGTAAATCAGAATTTGTAGAAATTAAACCATCTTGCTTCATTTCAATTCCAAAACCTGTACTAAATTTATAGTAATTTATTATTTCCTTTATTTTACTCCACAGATTTAATCTTATAAAATCTAAATTATTTGTGTATTTGTAGAATTTGTAAGTTGCATAAATAAACCAAAGTGATGTATCAACTGAAGAATATTCTACATCTCCACTATCTTTTGTTCTGTTAGGTATTAATCCATTCTTACATTGCCTTGCATAATGCAGTAGCAGTTCCTTGGCTTCATTGATTCTTCCAGTAGTTAAACAAATTCCTGGAAGTGAAATAAGAGCGTCTCTTCCATAATCATCAAACCAATGATAACCAGCAATTACTGATTTGCTGTCTGTTGTTGGATTTTTTACTATAAACTGATCTGAAGCCTGCAATAAGTAAGGCAGTAAAACATCTTGTTTTATACTATTAAAAGAATAGCATGTTTTTACCAGTGATTTTATCCTATTGATTTCATATTCAAAGAATTTTTTGTATTCTTTCTCATCTGAAGAATATAAATTGTCAAATGATATGTAAGCTTCATCAGCATTGTCCCCAACAACTAAAAAATTTACAATGCTATTTCCTTTTTTTATATCAACAATAAATTCTCCAGGACAAAAATGATTTTCTGTGTAATCATAGCCCCTTAGTACTTCTTGTTCATACTCCATATTGTAAAACCACAAGCCTTTTTGTTTGTATACGCCTTTATCACAGCCCATAATTATTGCTGGAGATCCTTCATAGCTTGGCCTGATAACTGTTGTTCTTTGCCCTGCTGATTGATTAAATACCCAGCCTGGTTCTTTAGTAATACTATGAAATTCCCTGCAATTAATTAATGGCATAACTTTTAATCTAAATGGTTTTTCTGAGATTATTTTATAAGAAACAACAACTGCATTGTTATTTGCAATCATGCAGATTGATTTTATTATGTCTATATTTTCAACTTTATAATTAAAAGTAGGATAAATACCAAATACAAAACCCTCTAAATAATCATTGCCTTGTGGGTAATAAACTTCAGGATATTTATTTATTCCTAACTTGTAAGACCTGTTTTCTATTATAACCTCTTCCTCAAATTTGCTTAATAACAGATTTCTATTTAATGGTTTTTTTAATGCAGCAACAAGCAATCCATGGTACTTTCTAGTATTTAATCCAATAACTGTAGATGAGGAATAACTTCCTAAGCCATTTGTTATAATCCACTCCTTTTCCTTGGCTTTGTCTAATGATAAATCCTCTTTTGTAAATATTAACATTGTAAAATATAGTATCTATTGGATATTTTAATGTTTTTGTTAATTTTTATATTAATAAAGCAGATAGTTCACTTAGTTCAATCTTGTAATCTTTAGCAACACTTCCATATAGTTGTTTTTTTCTGCCAATAGTTTCTATTTTACCTTCTTTCTTTAGTCTTTTAACACTTCTAGAAACAGTTTCTTGTTTAACGCCTACTATAAAAGCAACTAAAACTTGAGGGATTTCTCCAAATAGATAAAAAGACAATAATATTTTTGTATCAATATCCAAGCTTCTAAGATAAGAAAGTTCTATGTTTTGTTTAACTTGTGAATATGATTTTTTAACTCTATATTTGCTTTCTATATCATTAGTTCTACTTTTCATATTTATCCATGTTCTATTTGCATATAGGCTGATTAATCTAATTATATCATGATAAATTAATTTGGCGTCTTGTTTCCAACTCCTCTGTTGTCGCCTCACTTATATCTGTGCCAACAATTTTATGTCCTAAAAGATATACCGGATGTTTTCTTTGAAAGTATGTTTTATTCTCAGATATAGGAAAATAATTTCTGACAATATCTAAAGTTTTAACAAATTTGTCTAATGTTAAACCACAATCACTAGAGCTAAAAATAAAGTCATCTACCCATCTTACATAATCCAGACCGATTTCTAAAGAATATTTGTATAGTAAATTATCAATAGGAAGCAATACTCTGTTAAATAATTTTGAACATATTGGTGATCCTTGTGGAAGTGCATATCCACGATCTGCATAATAAACAGTTGATACTCCAGCTAAAAATCCAGCAGTTTGCTTGCTTTTCTCAACGTCTTTTGTTTTTTCAAATATTAAATCATAATAAAAATCAAATATATACTGCAAGTCTATATTTTTATAAGCATCTTTAAGATCAAATGACAAAACAAATTCAACAGGTAAGATAGATTTAATGCTGTACTTTGGAGTACATCCCACTTCACCACCATGTGATTGAGCATGGCACTTTGCATGATCTATAAGTGGCGAAACATAATATTTAAGAAATAATTCTAATGATTTTTGTGGTACAGATATATCTCTTATTTTTTCACCTACTTTTATTTTAAACCTTTTATATAACGGTCTTTTAGCCCTTCTTAAATCCAGTAAATTTTCTAGTACTACATCTAAAGTTTTAGCTTCATCTCCAAGTAGAGATAACTGTGACGTTTTTGTAAACTCCAGTAAAATAGAAGTTACATCTTTTCTTTTATTAGTATCTTCTAATAATTGCAAAGAATGTTCTATGCTGTGCAAATAATCTGTTAATTCTTTTGTGTGTATTTGTACTTGTAATTTAACTTTTTTATATTGGTCACATACTGCTAAATCCATATAAGTATGTAAGTGTTTTAGTAAATATAGTAATTAACCATCAAAAAACTTATATAGTGTTTAAGTTTTAGAATAATATGCTTACTCCTGACGCTATAAAAGCAGTCAATGAATTTGTTTATAAACAGCCCAGAGCTGTTAAAGAAATTTCTGAACTGCTAAAAGTAAGCTGGGTAACAGCTGACAAGTATCTAAATTATATGATAGAAAAATATGGAACAATTAAGATAAAAACATTTAGAGGTGGTACCAGAGGAGCTTTAAAGATTGTTTATTGGGCTAATTTGGAAGGCATGAGAGCTAGTACAGCTCAGCAAATATTACTAGATAAAATAAAAACTGGGAAGAAAAAGCAGGATTTCAACCCTTTTGATATATATAGTTTAGTTGACCACAATAAAAAGGACGCTTTTGTTATGCCTAATGACAAAGCAGATGAACAAAAATTAATAGATCTTATAAAAAATACATCAAGACAGTTGTTTATTTTCTCAGGTAATATATCATTTATTAATAATACAGAGAATGGAAAAAGATTGATTGATATTATTGTAGAACTAGCAAGAAAAAGAATTAACATAAAAATCCTGTGTAGGGTAGATATAGCTTCTATAGCAAACATAAAAAAAATTTTGGAGCTTAATAATCTAATTGGCTACGATGCTGTAGAAGTAAGGCATATTGAGCAGCCATTAAGGGGATTTGTAATAGATGATAAAATTATTAGATTAAGGGATGAAAAGAAAAAAAGTGACTATAAAGATAATGAAATTAATAAGGATGTTTACCTCATATACAATATTTATGACAAAGAATGGGTGGAATGGCTAGAGAAAGTTTTCTGGAATTTGCACAGCAATGCTCTGCCAATAGAAAATAGAATTAATGACCTGGAAAAAATTGAAGACCTGTTGATAGGAAATAAAATTTAAGATTTATTTTTTTAAAAGAGGCATTTTGAATCTATCTTCTAATTTTTTAATCATCTCTGTTGTTACGTCTGAAACACCAAGAAGATCTTTTTCTAAATTTATTCTGCCTAAAGGTTTGAAGCCACTTTCAGAATATCTTTCTGAATAAAATATTGTGGGTTTGCTTCCCAGGAAATTTACAATATAAGAATATACAATTGGTGGCAGTATCTGAACAACAGTATTTATTCCTTCGCATCCAAGTGGAAGTTCCCTTCCTTCTGCATAACCTACTGTTAAGTCTCCTTTTGTATTATCAGAAAATTCAAATCCCTGTTTAGCAACTAATTTTTGTTTACCTTCTGGGAAATCATAACTTGGAGGACAAAATAAAATAGAAATACCATCATAAAGATTTTGGTCAGGATCTTTACATATTTGCATTATTAATCTTTCATCTCCTTCTGGTTTTAGAGATATTCTTCCTCCGTAAGTAAGTTTTATAGGATGATCTTCATGAACTTTCATTAATTGTAAAGTTGGAATGTAGACATTTCTCAAATCTCTATCACTAAAACAAACGTTACCATCAAGCAATAACAAGCCGTCTAGATAAGTATGTTTATATACACTATAATCTTCATTCCAACCCATAAATTTGGTTTCTATATATCCTTTTAAATTTTTAGATTGATTAAAATATATTTTAAAAATGAGTATAATGTTCTATCAAAATTTAAAACTGTTCTGATTTTAGTAGGTTTTTTATATTAAAACTCAATTAAAATTTTATGAAGTTAGTTATAGTAGATCACCATCAATTAAGTGTAGAATTTGATAAATTTAATAATGTTAGGGTTATTACTGCTCATAATTTAGAGGAATTTTATAAAATAGTTAGGATATATTTGGTTGAGGACTATGATCTAATAATTAGTGATGAAGATCCAGATGGAATAACTTCTGTTATTATTTACGGATTATATCACAAGAAAATTCCAAATTTTAAAGGTAATAGAAATGGGCTTAAAAAAGAACAAATAGATGAATTAAGAAAAAACAATATACAAAAAATTCTTGCCTTTGATTGGTATGCAATCCAATATACAGATTTAACACAATTTGATGAAATTATTTATCTTAGCCCAAGAAGTTCTAATTTAACAAATGTAAATACTTCAGATATTGTTTATATGGCATTGCCTGAAACTGTAAAATTTGGGAGAGACATAAGTGCTATAGGTACTGTTTGCGATTACCTGGTTGATAATTGCAGGAATAAAATTAATTCTGTAGTTTTAGATTACAGAAATTTATTTCCAGAGCTTATTAATTTAGTAAAGGAAAATAAATTAGACAGGTATAATATTTATTATGCTGGAAATAAAAAAACCAAATTTTTTGATTTAAGCTTGATGTTTTGGGCTCCTTTTATTATTGAAGAAGAAACAGGAAATGAGAGTTTAATAAAACTAATTTTAGAAAATAAGGAATTTAGATTTGAAGAACTTATCAATGGTTCAGAAAACCCAAGTGTTAAATATTTAAATAAAAATTATCTAACATTATCTAATTTAATTGATGAAGAAAGAAAAAATTTTGACAAGTATAAAAAAGTAGTAGGTAATGTGGTATTTTATAATGTAAGAATGCATAAAAGTGGATTTATGAGCAAGTTCTCTAGTATTATGCTAGATGAATCTGAATATGGTATTGTTATTGCTATGAGAGGAAAAGATATTAATAAAAATGTTATAAAATATTCATTAAGAACAAAAAAAGCTGATTATAATCTTGGAAATATTTTAATTAAACTTGGTGTAGGTGGTGGGCACGAAACTGCTGCTGGTTGTTTTGTTCCATTTGATAAAGAAGAATGGTTTGAAAATGAATTAATAAAAACAATAAATAGTTTTACTTAAATACTTCTCCTGTCTCTTCTGACCAGAACAATAAGTCTATTTCTTCAATACCAATTCCAACCTCTTTGCAAAATAATTTCATTTTTTCTTCTATTTCCAAGTATTGTTTTTTTGTTAAAGGGTTTGGAATTTCATCTATTACACCATGTTTATGTAAATTTTTTAAAATATGCCTGTCTAAAATTGATACATTTTCATACATTCCTATATTGCGCATAAAATGCCCAGCCTCTTTCAATCCAATACCATTAACATTTTCCACTAGCCAATTCCTAAGTTCTAACTCATTGTCAAATTGTTTAATCTTGTCTTTTATAAAAATTTTACCGTCTTTAGTAAACATATTTCTCGCTTCAGTAATATACCTAGATTTATTATTATTAAACCTTACACCTATTAGATAATCTTTAATGTCCTGTTCCTTTCCAGTAAATAATAGGTTTGTTTTTACTAGATTTTGTATTGCAGCATCACATAGTTTTGCTTTGCTTTGCGGTGTCAACAAGCAAAAGCATAATTCAGCAAATATTCTTTTTTCGTCTTCATTCCAGACACTTTTGAAATATTTTAATCTATTTTGTATTATTTCTTTTCTCTGAGAATAAGCTTGTTTTAAATAATCTAAATCTTTATAATACATACAATTTTAATTTTTACTAGGTTTATATAATTTATTATGATTTTATAATAGATATTTTAGTATTTTACTTAATATTCTAGAGAAACAAAAACATTTATAAAATTTTATCATTAATTATAATATATAAGGGGTGATTTAATTTTCCAGTTTTTCCTTGGATAAATAAAAATGATTTACTCAGACAAAATACCTATTGTTTCGCAGGACTTATTTTATGATACTTTAAAAACTTTAAGGCTAACTCCTTTGTCTGGAGAAGCCATTTTTGTAGCTGAAGGTATAGAAATGCCTCTGCTTGGGGCTTCTAAACACTATGTAGATCAATACATAGAAGAATGTTGTAGTCAGGGAATTATTCCTTTTGCTATACAAAGAGTTCAATATGATAAAAGTGGACTAATTACTGCTAATAGAAGAGTGGCTTTCAGAAAAGACGAACAGAAAGTATTAGAGCTTATGGTTATTGGAGGAAGAGATGCTGAAGTTTATATAGATTTAAGCAATGGCTTTGATTATTTTAAAGGAATACATACAGCACTATTGCAGCAAGCCGGTTATGAATTAGACAGGGCAAATATTGTTTTGTCTAAATATTCAAGCGCAGATGGAAAATACACTTATAATAATGTAGAAGTTACTTTGTCTAAGCATAGAATCCAAGGTGTTGAATTAAAAATAAGAAATCCAGACCATAAAGACCAGATTCAAAGAGACGTTAAGAAATGGTTTGCTAAACTTAGAAGTAGACATAAACCTTAGTCATTTTAGATTTTTTAAAAATTTATCTAGATGCAAAGTATTTAGAATATTCTTAGCTTCTGCCCAGCCTCTTCTTGCCTGCCAAACTCCAAACTGCATAAATTCTTGATGCAAGACTTCATGGGAGTCTGTTGATATAACTAATTTGATTTTATTTTTAATAGCTTCTTTAATATGAATGTCTTTTAGATCTAGCCTAGTAGGAAATGAATTTATCTCTAGACAAGTTCCTGTTTCTCTTGCCTTTTCAAAGACATTATTTAAGTTAATAGCAAAAGGGTTTCTTTTTTGCAGTACTCTCCCTGTTGGATGTCCTATAATGTCAACATTTGGATTTTCCATTGCTGCAATTGTCCTTTTAGTGGTTTTTTCTTCAGAGCCTTTAAATCCTGTATGGATGCTTGCAGTTACAACATCAAGCTGCTTTAAAATAGAGTCTCTAATATCTGGTTTTCCATTGTCCTTAATGTTTACTTCGCACCCGCTTAAAACTGTAATTTTATTGCCATATTTTTTCTTCATTTTTTCTGTGTTCTCTTTTTGTTTTAATAACTGCCTTTCATTTAAGCCATGAGCAACTTGTAAAAATCCAGTATGATCGCTTATTGCAATATATTTTCTGCCTAAAGAAATTGCTTTTTCTATCATTTCTTCCATAGTATTTAAGCCATCACTTTGGTTTGTATGCATATGAAGATCTCCTTTTATATCACTTAATTGAATTAATTTTGGAATTTTATGCTTCATTGCCAATTCTATTTCTCCAGAATCCTCTCTCATTTCTGGTTCAATATAATCTAATCCTAAAGATTTATAAATCTCTTCTTCATCTTCTGCAGCTATTGCTTTTTTTTCTTTGAACAAGCCATATTCGCTGAGTTTATAGCCTTTGGAAATTGCTATTCTTCTTAATTTTACATTATGATTTTTATCTCCTATAAAATATTGCATTGCAGCGCCAAAGCTTTCTTTTGGGAGAACTCTTAGATCAACCTGCATATTGTTTCTTAAAATAACTGTGCTTTTTGTACCGCCTTTTGCTAATATTCTTTTTACCTCCTCTAGTTTAGTAAAAGTATCAATTACTTTTACAGGATTATTGCTTATTGTTAAAATATCTAGGTCTGCAATAGTTTCCTTTCTTCTTCTAACACTGCCGCATATCTCAATTCTATGAACATATTTAATAGACTTAATTTTCTTTTCTAATTCTAGAATTGTAGGCCAGACAAAACCTAATACAAACCTCTGTTTAGCTGTTCTAGAAAATTCAATTGCTTTTAGAATGTTTTCTTCTACTTTAGTTCCAAATCCTGGAATGTTTTTTATTTTTCCTTGTTTTGCTGCTCCTTCTAAATCTTTAATGTTTTTTATTTTTAGTTTTTTATATAGTGTTCCTATTCTTTTTGATCCAAGACCTTCTACACCCATTAAAGAATCAACATCAATAGGAATTTTACTTTTTAATTCTTCTAGATAATTTAATTTTCCAGTTTTTAATATCTCTTCTATTTTTTCAGCTATTCCTGAGCCAATAGAAGGTATTTCTTCTAATGCTTTTATTCCTCCTTTTTTATAAATCTCTAGTATGTCTTGGGATAATCTTTCTATTGTTTGGGCTGCTTTTCTATAAGCCAAGTATTTGAATCTTATCTCATCTTGCAACTCTAGCAAATCAGCTACTTTGAAAAGTATTTCAGCCACCTCTTGGTTTTTCATAAGAAATATATTGAAATATTATTATATAAACATTTTTAATGCAGAATTCTTTAAACAGTTTCTTCAATTTTTATACACTCAGATGAAGATAGTTTTGATAACGTACAAGGACCTGGTCTTCTTGGCAACCTGAATTCTAAAATACCATAAACACCATGAGGTTCAATTAAGTTATTTAAAGTTAAAGTATTTGTAGTTATATCTAAGGTAGCTGGCATTTTATTCCAGCTGGAAAAATAGTTATAAATATCAAAACTATTTTCTTTGTAAATATTGCCTACTTCACTGTCTTTCCAATGCCATACCATTTTATCTATTTGTGGACTGCCTTTAGTAGTCTCAACTGAAATAAATTTATCAGCAAAAGATTTAAAATCAATAGGTGTAGGTGCTGGTTGATTAGACCAGGATATTGAATAAGTAAAATCATTCTTACGGCTTGAAATAATTTCATCTAAATCCTCTAACATAGAAAGTGTAGTAAACTTATGTCTTTTTCCAGGAGGGCTGTCAAATACAACTTTATTTAAAAGTAAATAAGTTTTATAATTATTAGTCATGTCAGTTGCAGTGTCATTAATTATAGTACCGTAGTTGCCACTATCAACAACCAAATCTTTATCATTGTTATAAAAATGATCCTCACTCATAGTAAATAAAGAATTTGTACCGCTAGGAGCAACCCTTGTAACATTGAAACCTTGTTTGTTGTTATAAATTTCATTTTCTTTTAGAGAAACACTAATAGGGCCTACTCTAGACCACCCATCGCCATGACTATTAGTTATGTCTTTAACAATTGCAAAACCAAAATCATTTCCATAAACTTTATTTTTATGAAATAAGGCATTCAATCCATCTTGAACAAAAACACCTTCCACATTGTCCCTTATTGAATTCTCAAGAAAATTATTGCCGGTATTGTAATAATATGGTGAAATGCTTCTAAGAAAAACCCCTCTTTCATTTTTATAAATTTCATTAAGTCCAATATCGTTATGAGAAGACCCATCAGCTACATAAATTCCCCACACATTATCATAAATTTTGTTGAGATAAATGCTTGTTTTATTTACACCAACGCCCCCTAGGGAAATACCCTTTCCACGTTCATGTTTATTTCTCCCTGTCCAAGAAATAGAATTAAGACTTACTGTATTAAATACACTATGAGAATATGTGCCGCCATAAATTCTAATGCCAACCTCATAGTTACCTTTAACAGTATTATAACTTATTGTATTATGAGAACCCTGAACCAGAATACCGCGATAATTACTTTTAACAGTGTTCCCTATAATTTGAGTATGATTTACACCATCATCAAAATAAATACCATCCTCATAATTTATCACTTTGCAGTTAGAAATTGAAACATTACTTATTCCTCCATTTGGTAAGGCATTTTCGCGGGCTAAGTAAATACCCATTAGACCCCGAAGACCTGTTAGACCCGGTCCTGATCTGTCTATAGAATACCCATTACAATTCAAATTAACGTCTGAAGAAGCTATCCCAATGCAAAACCAACCTGCACCAAATGGATTTAATATAAGAGGATTTATAAGAGTATTACCTATAATATCAGCTGTAAGTTCATAGTCTCCAGGTTTATCTATAATTGTGCAAGTATCTATTATTGTAGGAGCTGCTGAAACTATTAAAGAATTTAGCATTAATGCCATTAAGAAAACTATAAATAATGAAAGATAAAATTTTTTCCCCATCTTTTTTGTAAAACATAGTTATATATAAAAGTTACTATTTCATAAGAGTTACAAATTAATAATATTATTGTATCTTTTTAGTAGTAATAATAAAAACATTTATAAATGTCCTATAATTATATTTTTTATGACAAGAATTGTAAAAAGACGAACAAACTTAGGTCATTATGTTAAAAATACAGGAGGCTATTTAGTTAAAGCAACTAAAGACGACACTATTAGACCAAGTATTTTATATGGAGCAAATATATTATTAAGGCCGTTAACAAGTGTTGCTAATTTTTGGGGTGCTGTTATTTGTGGTAGTGAAAGGCTTACTGAGATATTTTTTTATCCAGATTTAGCTCATAATCCATACATAAGATTAGCCAAAGTAACTGGTGCAGTTTTATATGGATACTTTGCATTGTCTAATTTTGCTAGTGGAAATTTCGGCAGTGTTTTATTAGATGGTGCAATGACTGCTGAACTTGGAATAGAAGCTGCAAAAGGTTATAGAAGTGGCAGTTCTATAGGAAACGATGTAAGAAATGCAAGAAGCGGTCTTGAGAGTATATTAAAACGTAATAAAGATTAATAGTAAACAAACAAGTTACTTTTAAATAATTTTTTATCAATATATAATCATGCAGTTTAACGAACTAGAAGTTAAAAGAAAACTTTTTCATTTAATATGTGGCTTGATTATAGTAATACTGGTTGATTTAGGAATATTTAATTCATTAATTCTTGGAATAATTCTAATATTAGGAATAATAACTTCACTTCTAAATAAAAAAATTGAAATTCCTGTTTTCTACTGGTTATTAAAACAAATGGATAGAAAGGATGATTTGAAAAATAAGCCAGGCAATGGTGCAATATATTTTATAGCTGGTTGTTTATTATCTTTAATTTTATTTGAAAAAAATACAGCTCTCGCATCAATTATGATTTTATCAATAGGAGATGCTGTTGGTTCATTAATAGGAATACATTTTGGGAGAATTAAGCACCCATTGAACAAAAAGAAATTAATTGAAGGAACCATAGCAGGAATTATTTTGTCTTTTGTCGGTGCTGTTATTTTTGTAAACTATAAAGAAGCATTTTTTGGAGCAGTAATAGGTATGATAGTAGAATCTATTGAATTAAGGTATAAGAACTTTGTAGTAAATGATAATCTTACAATACCTTTGTTTTCAGGCCTAGCTATTTATTTATTAAGAATTATTTAACTAGTGAATCAAAAACTTCTCTTTGTCTTTTTGTAACTGATGTAGGTACAGCAATACTGTTCCTGGCTTTTGGATTTCCTGGCAATATAACTTTAGTTCTAGATCTTCTTCTAGTCATGTCATCTATGTCTTCATATTCTTTACCAATTCTGGAGTATGGATGTGAAGAAAGCAGCTCTTTTTTTTCACTTGTTAATCTAAATTTTGCATCTCCATAGTTGTCTGTTTCTCCGTCTATAAATCTTCTGCGTACATAGTGCAGAGGTAGACTTTCTGTATAAACTAAAGATATTCCTTCTTTTTTATCTTCACTTGTCCATCTCTGAGTTATTGCTTCATAAGGTGTTCCTTCATATTCAATGCAGTAGCCAACACCCCTGTAGCCTTCAGCTCTCAAGGTTTCTTTTACCCTTGTTAATAACCCAAACGTATCAGCCATGTATCTTGGACTTTCTTTTACTTTTTTTAGTCCATTTCTTACAACTTCAAACCACATTCTACCGTCTCTTAGCATTGTGTTTACTGCTGGCGTAAATAACAGATGTCCTAATCTAGCTAACTTCCTGTTTATTTCAAATAAACTAGTTCTTTCAACGTATCTCGCTACTAAGAAATCTATATTTAGATAAGCTGTTGATCTTGTATTATATGGTGTAATATCAAATGGAAGTGCTGGATCATCTGGTATTTCTTTAGTGAATGCTAATTTTACAAGTTTGTCTCTTCCTGTTACAGTAGCATGATAAGCTAGTAATAATGCTGCGCTATGATGACAGAAAACTGCATTTTGTTTGCTTCTTAATCCATTATAGAAAGAGTCCTCGCATCCGCAGTTTAATTCTTGAATGCCCAAGCTTCCGCCTCTTGTTAAATTTGGATTTGCAATTGAAACGAGTCTATGTGCACTTCTTCCTCTAGAATTGCTCTTTGAGGCAACGCCAGATGTTAAGTTCATTATTTTATAATATGGTTTTGGACTTTCAAGAGCTTCTTCATATCTGTCTTTTACCCACAAGTTCATTGCATCCTCATCTCTAACTATTGCCTCTAGAATTGCTTCTTTAGCCTCTGCTGGATCGGCATCAACAAGCTTGCTTGCCTTTTTACCCAGCTTGAAAACTGGAGAATCAGGTCTTGTATGTTCACATTTTTCTGTTCTTTCTCTTAACCACTTCCTATATTTTTGCCATTGAGCAACGTCTCTGGAAAGTTCTTCTTGGGTGGCAAGCTGGACTGTTGCAGTCAAAAAAGCTGAAATAGGATAAACTATATGAACATTTGAACTTGTTCTTGTTGCCAAACCGTAAATTCGTGGTATTGGTTCAGGTGTTTCTATTCTTGATTCTGTTGCCATACAATTTGTTTATTAACTTGTTTATTTAAATATTTGAGGTGCTATATTTCACCACAAGATTTATATTGTATATTAATTTTAATAATGCTATGCAAAAGGAGCTAGAGGAAATGGGATTAACTTCAGTTGAAGCTAAGATATATTTGACATTGGTAATAAAAGGTCCTTCTTTGGCGGGGGTTATAGCAAAGGAAACAGGAATTCATAGAAGAACTGCCTATGATATTTTATATAGATTAAGAACCAAAGGATTAGTTAGTAATATAATTATAGAAAATAAAAGAAATTTTGAGGCTGTAAATCCTGAAAGACTATTAGAAATTTTAAAAGAGAAGGAAGAAACAATTAAGGCAATACTGCCTGAGATTAAAGGACTATATAAATCTACAAAAACAAAAAATGAAGTCTTGTTTTTCAGAGGTAAACAAGCTTTGAAAACTATTTTTGATGATCAAATTAAAGAAAGCAGGGAAATATTATTTATGGGAAAGCTAATGGAATCAAATGAAATAATAAACCTATATTTTTCCAGATTTAATTCAAGGAGAGCAGAGAAGAAGATTAAAATTAAAATGCTGCTTGACATAAACTCAAAAAATAAAAATTTTGTTAAAGATGTTCCTCTGTCTGAAGTAAAATATCTCAATAACAAAAATAATATTAATATGTCTGTATATATTTATGGAAATAATATATCTATTGTTGTTTGGAAAGATGAGCCAATATTTACAATAATAAGAGAAAAAGATGTGGCAGACGGTTTTAGAAATTATTTTGATATTTTATGGCTAATTGCTGCAAAATAAACTATATATTGAAACTTAATAATATCTTTAACTTCATTGTAATTTCAAAATTTAATGCAGACTAAATTTCTCGAAGATATAGTTAGGGAAGATTTCGAGCATGAATTAGCACTTAGCAGAAGATTAGGCTCTAAAATAAAATATTTTCTAGATCATCCATTATCAAGACACCCTATTGCTACCTCAAGTATTGCTTTTTTAGTAGCTGAATACATAAGGTCAAGATACCCAGAAATTATTCCTATTGCTCAAATTAATCTTGCATCTTCTTATGGAGTATACGCAGTTCTTGGTTTAATAAAAGAATATGTTTTGGAAGCTAGAAAGTTTGCAACAAAAGGCATTTACAATTGGTTTTTGCATAACCCGAAAATTGCGGCTTTGATTGGAACTACTATTGCAGGATTAGCTACTTATTATGGGGAATATGAAATGGCTGACGTTGTTCCTGGAGGAGTAGAGAGCTTGACAGTAGCGCATGCTGTTCAGGCAGGAATATTAACTGAAGCTGCAAGCAGAGGACTTAATAACTTAAGAAAAATAAGAAAAGGAATCAGAAGGGTAAAAAGTTCTATTGGAGGGTTAATTTATAATATTGCTCCTGCAGCAATATCTAGCTTAGCTTTCTTGTATTATTTTTATACAACGTACTTGTTTAGATCACAACGCAGAATAACTTCATATCAAGGATTTTTAACTGGAAATTTATTAGAAGATATATTAAGTCATCCGGGAGCTATTGCTTCTACTGCAGCTAGAGCCGGGGTTGAAACTGCTGTTACATTTGGAAGCCTATTAGTTATTACTTCTGCTTTGCATCCAACAACATTAAAAGACTATAGTTACAGGGCTGCAAGATTATATCATTCCGCTATTGGCAATAAAAGAAAAGCATTGCATTACCAGGAGAAAATAGTTAATTTACAAAATAGCATAGAGAAAACTATAGAAGATCTTGTAGAGCTTGGTAATAACTATTATGAAAACGAAGAAAGAGATAATGCTTTTAGATGCTATAGAAGAGCATTAAGATTATTTTCAAAAAAATCAGAGCATATAAGCTATGCTGATTTCTTTAGAAGAACTTTCATATTGAATAAATTAATAAGGTCTATAAAGAGTTTATTCTGTAGAAAGCATGACGAGGTTTCAATTATCAATAAGGTATTTATTAATTTGTTAAATAAAGATGTTTCTGCTGTTGATGAGATGAAGTCTGCTGTTGACAACAATCCTGAAGATGCTAATTTGGTTTATATGTATGGGAAGGTTTTAGATGTTTTAGGATACAAACATTCTGGAAGGGCACAGAAAATCAGAGCAGTTTACAAAATTTTAGAAAATAATAATTGTTTGCAAGACATTTTAGGAAATAAGCACATTGTTGCAAGATTTGATAATGATCTTTTAAAAGAGGAAGTTATTGCCAAACACGGAAATGTTAAAGACTTAGAGGGGGAAATTAGAACTACAGAAAATATTGCAGAAATAACTTCTGATTTTGAAGATCGTGATGTTCCTGTTCCGGTTGGTGTTATAAAAATACAGGATAAGAATTATTACATTATGGAAATGGTTGCTGGAGATCTTCTGGCAGACAGAATAAGGGAAGGCAGGGCAAAAGTTGATGATTTCTATGCTGTAGCTGATTTCATGGGATTGATCCATGCAAGATTTGATACAGAAAATATTGCTGAAAGAAGTTATTTAGATACAATTAGAGAAAGGTTAAATTCAGTTGATGTCCCTATGCATCTAGTTGATGCTGTTTATTTTAATCTAGCTCAATTAAATGATTCTTTATCTAACATAAAAAAAGTGTATAATAAAGATGGGCATCCAGGAAATTGGAAATTTGATGAATTTGGCGGTGTTGTAGCTTTGGACTTAGAAGAAGGAAGATTGGTTCCATTGACATTTGACACAGCAAATTTACTAAACCAATATCAATGTCTTGATGACAATGAACTAGACAGGGTGGCGCTTAAACACTTTAATAGTTTTGCCGAATATTCAGATGACCATATAGATATCAATATTTCTGAATATGAACTAGCTTTTCTAAACTCTATAATTATCAGGACTTTGGAAATTTATAGTCAGGTTAAAAATAACAAGAGGGATGTAATGGTTTCATCTTTAAACAGTGCTCAAAAAGCAATTAAAAGAATAGAAGCCAAGCACCAAGATTATTATCATAAAAAGAATTGTCCCTATTTAATATTATATAATGCAATAGAACAATTAAAAACAATTTAATTTCCTAAACGTAAAGGAATTTCTCTTAGTTTATCATGATACCTACTAAGGCTTGTATATTCTATGTTAACTAATTCAAAATAACTCTGTCCTTCATCAAGATCTACTCCTAAATAGCCAACAGGTAAAAGTCTCTTACAGTATACTGGATGACTTTCCAAAGGATTTTGAACATGAATTTGTCCTCCATGCTGTCCACGTACTTCAAAACCTTCTTGAATTAACATTTCTTTTATTGTAGCTATGGTTGTAGAACTTAGTTCATCTAATATTCTTTCTATTGTTACTCTATCTTTTCTTATATTTATTGGGATTACATCTGTCATAAGAAATTTAGTGTTAAGATACTATTTATAAAATTTATTGTAGTTCTATATTTATTTGAATTTATCTAGTTACTTTAAAACTTAGGACTTTTTCTTTAAGCTCTTTTGCTTTTTTGTTATTTTCAAAGTGTTGTCTTACAGGTTCCAGCAGTTCATTAATATATTTGGCTATACAGTTCTTTAGATCCATTGGATGTATTTTTTTATCTATAAATAAATCCCTCAATCCATCATAACTTTTTACTGTTAAATTACCTCCAAATTTTGCAGGTCTTTCTATTGTAATTTTATTGCATTTTTCAAACACTATGTATTTCGCGTATTCCAATATAGGATTATCTTGTTCTTGGCCTTCTGGGCAATAGGCCTTAGAGAATTTTCTAAAAATCTCTTCTTTTGAATCTGTCATGAAAATAGCTGTCTCTGGCTTGGACTTTGACATTTTTATAGCTATTTTCTTCTCTATGCCTTCTAAATTAGATTCAGTAAATTGTAATCCCAGTAGCATATGGTGGGAAATAACAACAGGAGGTTTAAAGCCAAGTTTTGGAAATACTTCTCTTGCCAGCATATTTACTTTTCTTTGATCTAACCCAAGTTGCGCAATGTCTGCTTCTAAATGATGTATGTCTGCAGCCTGCATTAAAGGATAAAGTATTTGTGCTGCAGGATTGTTTACACTATCTTCTCTGCCCATTATTTGACCGCACCTTAATACTCTCTGAACAGAAGCATGCATTGACAACCTAAGAACAGTCTCCCAGTATTCAGGATGTTTTTTTATAAAGTCAGAAGTCCAGATAAATTCTACATTTTTCATATTTAAGCCACAGGCCTTCCATACTTCTATAAAGTATTCACCAACTAATCTTATTTTACCCATATCTCCATCAAATTTATTATTTAACATTGCAAACCAATCTGCTACCCAGAATCTAAATTTTATTCCTGTAGAAGTCAATTTATTTACAGTAATTGTTCTCATTAGTCCTTGTGCAATATGTATTTGGCCTGAAGGTTCAAAACCGTCATATGCAATTATTTGTCTCTTTGTTTTTAATAGTTCTCTTAGCTCTTCTTCTGTTACTATTTCTGCTGCAAGGCTTTTTATTATATTTATTTTATCTTCAATGTCCATTACTTATTTTTCTGTAAAGCTCTATATTAAGTTTTCTGTGTAAATAATTTTATAAATAAAACTAATTTATTTATTTACATGTCAGAGTTAATTTTAGATCCAGTGGGTTATTTTTTAATAAGGATTAATCAAGATAAAAAAGAGATAGAAATAGCTTTTTGTAAATACGAAGAGATAAAATACACTCATTCAAAAGCAAGATTTGGAAAAAATATCATAAATAAAGATTTTAGCTCTAAAAATCCAGAAGAAATTTTAAGATGGGTTAAAGACAATAAACTAGTAAGCAGAGAAGATCATGTAAAATATTTGGAAAAAGAGTTAAACAGGGCTAAAAAGTGTCTTGAAAATACAGAAAAATACATTCAGGATTGATCTTTTTCAGTTGTAAATAAAAAAGAGATTCCAAATGAGCTAGGTGTAATTTTACCATCAGGGGCATAAAAAACAAAATTTTCTTTATCAATTCTTATAATTTTAGTGTTATAACCATTTATGGTTTTTTTCTCTGTTCCCATTAACTTATTTACAAAGTCAGGTCTTGGATCATCATAATTAAAATTTAACCTTATAGACACACTTTCTGCTTTCATGTGCGGAACACTTTCTGCTGCACGCCTATATACTTTTCCTACAACTTTTACTGGTACGTTGTATGAAATACCATATCTTAATACTTCTTGCATCTTAACATAATCTTCACCTAGGCATTGATAATTTACAACTAAACCAGAGTTATCTTCCAAAAGTAGTTCAAGATGATTATTTTGACGTCCTCTCAAATCTGCAGCTGCTATTAAAGCTTCTACGCCAATCAATCCTTCAACATTATTGCTTTTAGAAATATCTAATTCTGCTAAAATTTGTGGAATAGTTAATACCTTTAACATAAATATGCTATTTAGGAAAAAATTTTAAAGCTTGTTAATCAATATATTATAAGTCCAAATCCAATTTATCAAGAATAATAAAGAATTACTTGTGCGTAAACCAGAATTTATAAACATCATTTTGTACAGCATCTAAGCGGCAGAAAAATCTCCTTTCAGCTTGAATTACATCATCAATTTTTAAATTTTTAATCTGATCTTCAGCAACACCATTAATTATTTCTCCATTATCCATCAATACTTCAAAACCAACACAATTATCCTTAGGAACATAATGTATTATCATGCCCTTATTTTTCGCATCTCTAAACTTCTCATATTCTAAACTATGGAACATGAATTTATTTCCTTTCTTAATAAAATTCATACAATCCATTAGCCTATTTATTTTACCATCTTCTATATTATTAAAATCTTTTCTTGAAATATGAAACATGCCATTTGTTATATAATTTCTAAAGCCCCTTTCTGGAAAATCTGGATGTAATTTTAATTCAATTTCTGTTTTAGGTGCATCCTCTATTTCTACTTCTACTGAATCTTCAACTAAGAAATATCTATTTGCTTCAGATTCTACCAGCTTTCTATTTTCTGCATAGAATTTATCAACAGAAACAGTAGATTCATTCTCATTAACTCCAAAACTTAAACAAAAACTTCTTATAGCTTCTACTTTAAAGCCCCTTCTTCTTAAAGACTGTAGACTCCAAGTTCTGGGATCATCCCATCCAAAATATTTGCCTGATTTTACTTCGCTTTTACTTTTACTTTTACTTAGTTTCACGCCTTCTATAGTTAATAATCCTGTATGCATTAATTCTGGGCCTTTCCATCCAAAAATCTCCCAAATAAATCTCTCCATATCACTTTCTATCATTAATTCTTTTCCTCTTATTACATGAGTTATTTTTAGTAAGTAATCATCAACAGCCCAGGAAAATTCAAGCATTGGCCATACTTTGTATTTATTTTCAACTCTAGGATGTACCCTTTCAGATATTCTAAATAAAACTCTGTCTCTAAATGCAGGATTGGGGTGCTGCATGCTTGTTTTTAATCTCAAAGCTATTTCACCTTGTTTGTACTTGTCTTTCAGCACTTCATGCCATTCTTCTAAAATATCAGAAACTTTATTTTTTCTGCATAAACATTCTATTCTGTTTGCCCTGTTTTCCCTAAGTTTCTCAGATGAGCATTTACATGTATAAGCCATTCCTTTTCTTATCAGATCTTCAGCATGTTTATAATAAATTTCTAGTCTATCTGATTTGTAAACAATATTACTATCAAAACTAACATTTAGCCATTTAAGTCCGTCAGGAATTAAGTCATAAGCTTCAGGCTCTATATTTTTTTCTTCGCTCCCGATAGTATCATCTATTACTAATAATAATTTGCCTTTGTAGATTTTTGCATACTCATCATTGATTATAATTTGTTTTGCATTTCCTATATGCAATGGTCCAGATGGATATGGAGCAACTCTTAAAATCACATGGTCTTTAACATTTGGCAATGGCGGCAGCCTTCTTTCTTCTACAATATTTTTTTCTTCTAAAAGTTCAGGAGCAATTTTTTCTAATTCCTCAATTTGGTCTTTTAGTTTCATAGAGTTTACTTTTTTAATTATGTCTGCAACTTCCTTTCCTAATGACTTCATGTTGGATTTTAAATCTGGATCTTCAGCAAGAACTTTTCCTATAATTGCTCCTAAGTTGGCTTTTCCTTCATATTTTACTGCATTATGAAGTGCATGCTTATAGATTAATTCGTTCATGATCTTTTAGTTAACTATGTATTTTTATATTTAACTAGCCTTATAATGAAATTATTTTATAGTAGTAACAAATAACAAGATTTATAATTTGTTTTATTTTTGTTATAGTAATGTTGGGAAGACCAAAATTAAGAGACAAAGCAGCTCAAATTATAAAAGAAGCATTAGGTAGAGGAACAAGATCTGTAGAAGAATTATGCAGATTAACAGGATTAAGAGCAAGTACTCTAAGTAAGGTTTTTACTGAAGAGGAAATAGAGCTGCCTGAAGACGTAATTCCATATAGATTTAGGCCAGAAATTGATACGTTAATAGATGAAGGTTTGAATCTAAGAGAAATTAAGAATAGGATTGGCATTTCATCACAGGGAATATTGTATTATATAATTGGCAGTGGACAACATAATAATTGGTTAAAGAATAGAAAACTTTATGAAAAAAATAAAAGGTATGAAAGATTAAAAAAAGAATCACTAGAAATATCTAAAAAACAGTTTTTATATGACACAATAAGATATTATTTACTTGAAGAAGCTAATAAGGCTGGTCCAGAATATGAAAAAGCTGTAGAATATCGTACTAATAAAAGAAGAATTAAAAAGGGAATGCATTCCTGGGATATATTGATAAAAGTTTTTAGAAATTATTATAATGCTTTAGGTAAAAAAGTTAAGGTTTCTTTAGAAGATCTTGCTGAAGGGCAGCTGCATCCATCCAGCGTAAGTGATATTCTTAAGGGAGTGGGATTAGATCCAATGTATGGATCTAGAGAAAGAAAAGTTACGCCACAGTATAAAAAAGAAGCATTAGAAAGAGCATTGAATATTTCTATAAGTACTGAAGATATTGCCTATTTCCTGGGTATAAAAGACCATGTTGTTGCGTGCTATTTTAAACATCATAATAATGGGCGTACTAGAAATATTTCTAAACTTGTATCTGGTAAAAGAATAACTTACAGTTTAGCCAGTCAAATTTATGAATTTGAAGACTATGGTTTTGAAAGAAATTATATTGCCGAGAGTTTAGATGTAGGTGAAAAAAATTATGGAACTGTTATAAAAAATAGAAGAAGTATAGAGGCTAAAATAATTAATGCTCTTAAAGTTTTATATCCTGATAGAAGTATTACAAAACCTTATACTAAAATTTATTAGATAAATTAATAAATAAAATTTTATTGTTATAAATAAAGCGGGGATGCCGGAGTGGCCAAACGGGCTAGATTTAATCAGAATTGAATGATTAGAAAGCTAAGCTAAGGACCTAGTGGCTTAGGTCTACGCAGGTTCGAAAACAAACTTTTAGAAAAAGTTTAAACAAATACGAAAATCCTGTTCCCCGCATTATACCTTCAAGCAAGAGCGTTTCTCTGTCGGACACAATTTATAAATAAGTTTAAATAAGAATTCTTATGGCAAAAAGTTATGAAAAGGTTTTAGCTGTGCTAGAAGGCTCTGCAGTTATGCTAAGTTATAACACTAATATTCTTAGAATTTTAAATAAGAAAGGAATATTTACTCCTGAAATCTTAACTGAGCTAAGTAAGTTAATAAAAACAAAGTTCGAACTTGAGAATGTATTAAATGAAAATAAATTTCGTGAGGCTCAATTATACAAAATAAAAAAAGAAATTGAAGATGATCGAGTACTTGAAGCGGCTTTTAATGATAATAAACAATTATCCAAATTGTAATTTCATAAGATTCAATTCTTCTTTCACATAATTTGCATGTTTTTTAATTTCATACAACTACTAAAGAAAAATAAGTTATAAATATCATTAACAATTTTGGAGCAACTACGGAGTCAATTTAGGATTTTTGAGACAACAGCTTGCTACTAATAAAGAGCAAGACTTTTTAGATAAGTAGTTTTTCCATTTCTTTTGTGAATTCTTTTGCTCTTTCTAAAGAAGTCTTGGCTTTTGAATGTTTTTCAACATCAATTGTCTTATATTGTATGAAACTCCTCTTATTTCTTTCAAAATCCAATGATTCTATCAAAGCATCTGCCTTTATTCCAGCAAGGTTAAGAGCTTCATCCTTTGTTTTTTCATATTCTTCAATTAGAGATTCTTTTAATTTACTTCTAATATAAACAATTATTGCATCAGCAGTTACTTTATGAACAATTTTATCTCCTACTTTGTAACCAAAGTTCATTAGGACTGCATTTGCATAATAATACATTGAATAATAAGAACATACTATCACCCATAAATCAGATATGCCTTTTTGCTGTATCTCTTCAGCAACCCTTAAACTTTCTTTTCCATTTGACATTAATATTTTCATCACGTCTTTATTAGTGTCTGTCTTTTTGAGCAGCCCATCCCTTAAATAAGACCTGACATTAACTTCAGCCTCTTTGATTCTTTCTTCATTCAGCATTTTTTAACAACCTGTAGTATTCTTCTATCCCAATCAAGACTATATTATTTTTAAGTGCTTCGCTTACTACTGAAAATTCTTTGCTTCGTTCCATATGAATAAATTCTTCGTAAGTGATATATGTCAAGTGTGATTTTTCTGGAAACAAAGAAAGTGTCATTCTTATCTCTTTTTCATTCCCGCCAATAGCCAAAATATCTATATCAGAGTGTTTGTTAGCCTTTCCTTTTACATGTGAACCAAACAACATTACGATAAAAGAGAATTTAAGCTCAGCAAGCCTGTTGTGAATTACTAAAAAATCTTTATTTTTGAATAATTCCTGCTTTCTTTCGTATTCTGCATCAAATACTTTGCTGTTAAATTTGTTTGTAAATTTACAAATTTTTGAATTCCCTGATTTATTTATACTGATTAATCCTTCTTTCTCGAGTAAGATTATTGTTTCGTAGGCTATTCTGTAATTAATTTTTGTATTCTCAGCTATTTTCTTAATTGTAAAATTTTCTTCTTTTCTACTAATTAATAGTTTTAAGATCTTGATTTCGCTTTTCATTATTACATTTTACAATAATACTATTACAAATAGTAATATATAAAACTTTCTTTCTGTCTTGCCACTAATAAAGAGCAAGTGTGTAGTCCGGTGACATATGTCACCGGACTACACATGCCAAAACTATTAGAAAGCCTTATAAATTAAAATAAAAAACCAAAACTATGGGAAAGAGAACAGGTCCAACAACATTGGAATTAAAAAAGTTAATAGCAGATCTTAAGAGTTTGTCAACTAAAGAAAAAGTAAAAGTTTGGAAGGCTGTTGCTAGGTATCTAGAAAGTCCTACAAGACAGAGAAGAGAAGTTAATTTATATAAAATAGATAAATATTCTAAAGAAGGAGAATTTATAGTTGTTCCTGGAAAAATTCTCTCACAAGGTGATTTAAATAAGAAAGTTACTGTTGCTGCTTACAGATTTTCTGAAAAAGCTAAGGAAAAAATAAATAAATTAGGCAAAGCAATATTAATACAGCAGTTAATGAAAGACAATCCTAAAGGTAAAAAAGTTAGAATTTTAGGTTAGTTTTTAATATGAAAAAATTAAGTGCTTTAGTATTATTTTCTTGCATTTTAAATCCTTTTAGATTAGAAGCTTTTATTACATACGACGTCTTTAATAGGATGTCAGCCCATGGAACATGTAAATATAATGAATATATTTTAGAGATTGATTGTAATGATGATTCCTGTAATATTGTTAGGACCTATGATTCTTCAGGGAAAACAATAAAATTTCCAAAACAATTATGTTACCCTATTGTCGATTGGACACAAGGAGAAATTATTTATTGTAAAGTTAATGATTGTGATGCAAATTTTCTTTGTTGCTAACATAAAATTACTTAAATCTTAAAATAAACAATTTTGTCCAGTGTATTAAAGATAAAACATAAATTATAGCTATTAATAAGTATTCTATTGCAGTATGGATGTCTAATAAAAAAATAGGTATTGACAAATAAAAAAATAAAGAAGATAGTCTAGAAAATATTGTTGGTTTGTATTCTGCCTTATGTAAGAAAGTTAGTAATAAGAATGTTATTATTTTAGGCGCTAGCAAAGCCACTAAAACTACTGCAGATATATGGTTTGTCAGATAAGAAAACGTTATTGTTGTCAATATTAAAATAGTGTCTGTTAGAGCATCAAACATCCCACCATAATAGCTAGATTGATTTAGTTTTCTTGCTAACAAACCATCAAACATGTCTGATAATGTTGAAATAGCAAATAAAGTTAAGACAATAATCATTCTGTCTTTTACTATAAAATATAAAATAAATGGTATTAGTAGAAATCTGAACAAAGTAATGAAGTTAGGTATTGTATAAATATAATTCTTTATTTTATATCTTTTCATAGTATTATCTTAGCTTTTATTCTATTTATAGTTTTCTGATCTAATATATTTGGAAATTTAATTAGCGAAAAAGGCATTAGATCGAACAAGGAATATCAATAAATTTATTGGTTTTCAGTTAGTTTTAAATATTATTAAATCTAAAGATATTTATGGATTTGTCTGGAAAAGTAGTTTTGTTCATAATTGCACCTAAAAATTTTAGAGATGAAGAATTATTTGAGCCAAGAAGAATTTTAGAAAACCATAAAGCAAAAACTGTTGTTGCCAGCACTACAACAAATACATGTACTGGAATGCTTGGAGCAAAAGTTACTTCAGCATTAACCTTAGACAAAATAGAAGTTAATAATTATGATGCAATAATTTTTGTTGGAGGACAAGGATCAACTATCTACTGGAATAATAAAACAGCACATAGTATTGCAAAAGAAGCTTACTTGAAAGGCAAGATTATTGCTTCTATATGCTTAGGTTCTGGTACTTTAGCTAATGCAGGAATATTCAAAGGAAAAAATGCTACTGGCTGGCAAGATACAGAAGAATTAGTTGAAAAAAATAGTGGAGTGTACACTGGAAGTGATGTTGAGGTTTCTGGAAGGGTAATTAGCGCTAAAGGGCCAAGTGCAGCAAAAAAATTTGGAGAAGCAATTGCAAAGGCCTTAGAAAATGAATTTGAAGACTAATAATGATAATATTAAAGAAGAGATTTCTAAAATTAAACAAAATAATTACTTAGTCATAGTTGAAGGTAAGAAAGATAAAAAAGCTCTAAATGAATTAGGTATAACTAATGTTATATTTCTTAAGAATAAGCCCATATTTGAAATTATAGAAAGTATTAATGGAAAAGACATTGTTATATTAACAGATTTGGATTCTGAAGGTAAAAAATTATTTAATAAATTAAGACATCAGTTACAAAGAAGAGGAGTTAAACTGCATAATAAACTTAGAAATTTATTATTTAAAACTAAGTTAAGACATATAGAAGGATTAATAAATTACCTAAAAATTAATTCATTTCTTGTATGAATAATTCTGCTATGTTTGTTATTGCATCATAAAGCTGTGGATCTTTATCTCTTGGATAATTCTTTTGATTTGAAAATTTTTTTATCCATACAGACAATAATACTTTACTACAGTCTCTAGACTTTCCTCTCCATTCTGCATTTGTTTTTAGCATTTGGATTTTTTCATTTCCATCTAAATCATACAAAGAAGAACATAATTCTCTTTCTTCTTCACTTGCAAGATATCCAAATTCTAGTGGTTTCCGTTTTTTAATACATGTAGTAAAAAGAGTATTCATATCATCTCTAGAGAAAGCTACTAAATTTCCTTTGCTATATATTTTACCTGATTTTCTTGCTAGTTCTTCATCTTGAATTAAAAACTCTGGAATGTATAACAATTCAAGAATTTCTCTAGGTTCACTAATAGATACTCCTTGTTGCAGACCAACTACAATATTATAATCTTTCTTTCCTTCATCATACACTTTAGTAAGTTCATAGCCAAATCTTGCACGAAAAGGGACAACTAATACAGGAAATGAATAAACTCTAGTATTAACTCTATCTAAAGTATAACTTTCTAATACAATTTTAATTTCATCAAGTGCATTCATAGAAAAATTATTATAGGAATTTTTAAAAGTCTTGTTATTGTAATATACGTATGGGCTTTTATAAGGACATAGAAATTGTAGACTTGTGTTTGTATATTAAAAAATATAAGACTTTAATTATTGCAGACGTACATCTAGGTTATGAAGAGTCTTTAAATCAAAGAGGAGTATTAATTCCTAAAATACAGTTCAAGGATACTTATGAAAGAATAGATAATATATTAAAAAACAAAGAAACAGAAACTGTTGTTGTAACAGGGGATTTAAAGCATGAGTTTGGTGTTATAAATAATACAGAATGGAATAACATATTAAAAATAATTGACTTGTTTTTGAAACGTTCTAAAAAATTAATTATAATAAAAGGAAATCATGATGTTACACTGCCTTTTATAGCTAAGAAGAAAGGTATTGAACTTTCTGAATACTATAAAATTGATGATATTTTAATATGCCATGGTGATGAGATAATTGACAATGAAGATTTCAGAAAAAGCAAATTAATAATTATAGGTCATGAGCATCCTGCTATTGGACTTAGAGAAAAAAGTAAATATGAAGTATTTAAATGTTTTTTAAAAGGAAAATATTTAGATAAAAATTTGATTGTTTTGCCTTCATTCAATACTTTAACTGTCGGAACTGATATTTTAAGAGGTAAATTATTAAGTCCATTTTTGCAGCAGGATTTAAGAAATTTTCAGGCTTATGTTGTAGAAAAAGATAAGGTTTATGACTTTGGAAAATTAAGGAATGTTGAATAAATAATTATATAAGTTTAAACCATTGTAAATTAATATGGAAAAATTCTCTAAGATAAGAAATTCCTTAAACAAAGTAAAAAAAGTTAAGAATGTTAGATGGTTGTTGCCAGGTTGGGTATTTTATGAATATTATAAATTATATAAAGAAAAAGGCAATACAAAAAGAAAAAGTTTTGGCTATGGAGCTAAAGCTGAAGCTATGAGGTTTGCTGCATTTGCTTCTTTTCCTATTCCTGGAACTTATGAGCTAACTACTACAGGATTGGCTGTGATAAAAAGAAAAATTGAGGAAGGAGAATTTGAAAATTTTACTCTCAGGTCATTTAAAGATTTTACTCCAATAAAAAAATTTAAAGTTGATAAAGAGAAGATTATTGGAAAGCCGCATTTTAGAATATTTTCAAAAGATAAAAGATTATATTTTAAAGTATTTTATAGAAAAAAATAAATTAAATAAGAAAATTATTAAAGCTCTTTTTTTTAACGGTAACTTTTTTGTCTTGCACTTCTAGCTTTAGAATCATTTGGTTTACGAGTTTCTTTAAAGCGAACATCAGCTATAAGTAAATGTCTGTCATAATCCAAGAAAGGTTTTTTTAGTTTTTTATTAAACTCAACTAAAGCCCTAGCAATTGCAAGTCTTGCAGCTTCAGTTTGTCCCTGAACTCCGCCACCATTAACAATGACATTAATGTCTACTTTCTGCCAATTATCATCTGATAATAATAAAGGTTCCATTAATCTTTGTTTTAATAGTTCTGGTTTTATACTATCAAGAAGCTGATGATTAATACGGACAACGCCTTTGCCTGCAGATAGTGTAGCTTTCGCTATTGCACTTTTTCTCTTACCAATTGTTTGAATAATTTTTTTTACCATTTAAGCAACACCCTTACCAACTGCTTTAGCTAGATCATTCACTGTTATAAAATTTAATGTTTTTAATTTGCTATAACCTGACTTAGGAACTGTTTCCAGTTTCTGATTCTTGTAAGATTCAGGTAAGCCAATAAAGCATTTTATACGTTTGAATGCTTTTCTTCCACGCTCCTGTTTGTAAGGAAGCATTCCTCTTATTGTTCTTTTTACTATACGATCTGGCATCTTTGGATAAAAAGGGCCTTTGTAAGCATGACCCATATGTTGTTTTTCTATAAATTCTCTTATTAATAAATTCTTATTGCCTGTAAGAATTACTTTCTCACTATTTACTATTATAACTGATTCACCTTCAAGAGCCTTTTTGGCAGCGAACGTTGCTAATCTTCCCAATATTAAATTTGTTCCGTCTATTATCATTCAATGAGAGAAAAATATGATGCTTTTAAAGGTTTCTTTGCAGTCGTTTAGTTTGAATTTTTAACTAAGCACAATTTTAGGTTTTATTATATTGTTGTTATTTATTAGTAGTTAAATAATAGAAAAGTTTAAATAGAATAGTTTATTTCATATTTTTTATGAAATTAAAAAATTTAGCTGCAGTATTATTTTTTGGAGTTGGAACAGTTACAGCATTATCAGGACTAAACATTAGATTTAATATTCCAAAAATAGAGAACAGGGAAAATGTTTATAGTTTAGAATGCTTGACAGATTCTAATGATATAAGAAACGACATTGCTAATAGCTTTGAAGAATTACGTTTTAGTTTTCATGAATACAGAACTGCTCTTAATGAAGTTACTAAATATATATCTAATATTTATATTTTAGGTGGTTTTCTTGGAATGTCATTGGGGACAGCAATGATTATTTACAATAAAAAATAGAAATAATTCTAAATGAGAATATATTTTAATCATTACAAAGTGAATATAAAATTATTTAATAAAAATAACTAGCATCTTGTTATGCCATTTGCTTATATCAAAGAGGGAAATAATTACAAGTATTTAGTTGATGGAAAATGGGTATTTTCAAGCTCTGAAAAAACAATTGGTATTAATTCTCCTGTAGATAATTCTTTGCTGGGAAAAATACAAGCAGTAAATCAAAAAGAAGTTGACAATGTTTTAAGTACTGCAAAAAAAGCACAGAAGAAATGGGCAGAACTTCCTGTAAGTGCCAGGGCTGAAATACTAAATAAAGCATCTGAGCTTTTATCAAAAAATAAAGAAGTAATTGCAAACCAATTAATTAAAGAAATTGCCAAAGCCAGATCGTTGTCAATTACAGAAGTGGAGAGAACTGCTGATTTGATAAGATCAACTGCTGAAGAAGGATTAAGAATGAATGGGGAATTATTAGAAGGTGAATGTTTTTACAAATGTGAAAGGAAAAAAAGAGCCCTTGTTGGCAGAGTCCCAATAGGTGTTGTTTTGGCAATCAGCCCTTTTAATTATCCTGTAAATCTAAGCTGCAGCAAAATTGCTCCTGCTTTAATTGCAGGAAATTCTGTTGTTTTAAAACCAAGTACTCAAGGCGCTATTTCTGTTTTGCATATTGCTGAGTTATTTCTGGAAGCAGGAGTTCCTCCTGGTGTGCTTAATGTTGTTACAGGCAATAGCAGTGAGATTGGAGATTATTTAGTTAAACATAAAGACGTAGACATGATAGCATTTACTGGGAGTACAAAAGTAGGAAAGAGAATTGCTAATTTAGCCGGAATGAAACATTTGCTTTTAGAACTGGGAGGAAAAGATGCTGTTATTGTTTTAGAAGATGCTGATTTAGATCTTGCTGTGAGAGAATGCGTAAGCGGTTGTTTTTCATATTCAGGACAAAGATGCACTGCTGTTAAAAGAATTATCTTGATTAATTCTATAGCTGATAAGTTTATTGATAAGTTTGTTAAAGAAGCAGATAAGCTTAAGCATGGCAAACCTGAGGAAGATGCTTATATTACTCCTTTGATAAATAATGAAGCTGCTGATAATATACAGGAATTGATTGATGATGCAAACAATAATGGGGCCAAGAAGTTAATGTGCAAGTTTAGAGAAAGAAATTTCTGGGGAGCAACAATATTTGATAATGTTACAAGCAAGTGCAGATTATATCACGAAGAGCAGTTTGGGCCTGTTGCTGTAATAATCAGAATTAAAGATGAAAAAGAAGCTATAAAGGTTGCAAACGATTCTGAATATGGATTGCAAACTGGAATTTTTACAAATAACATTAACAAAGCATTTGATATCGCCTCAAAATTGGAAGTAGGAACAGTTCAAATTAATGGAAGAAGTGATAGGGGGCCAGACAATTTTCCATTTAGTTGTATAAAAAGCAGCGGCATAGGAACTCAAGGAATAAAATACAGTATAGAAGCTATGACAAGAATAAAAAGCACCGTTCTTAATCTTCCTTCATAATAAAAATAATTAAGAAATTGAAATTATAACATTCTTTCTAATCTGCCTTGCAATCCTCTTTTTCTAGCAGCTTGAAATTCTGCTAAAGGTACATCATAATCACATCTTGCATTTGTTTCTTTCCATCCACTAGTATAAAGTCCAGGAAAATCATTTAACAAACTTTCTTTCTCAGAAAAAACAATTTTTTCATGAACAAAAACAGGCCTTTCTCCATTATAATTTCCACGCCCTCTGTGCATGACATAATATACTTTTTTTCCACACCTAATTAATAATGCTTCACAATATATACCTAATTCATCATCAGCTACATATCTTAATTGTTCTACTGGATGTTCTGTCATTTTATCTAAATTTATTGTCTTCTTTTGGCGTTTATAAATATTTTTCTTTTAGGAACTAAATTATTGATTGGATTACCATTTGCATTTACTATGTTTGGATTATAACCTTTCGCAGTATCATATGAAATTTCTGAATAATTATCACCAGCAGCTTTATCTAAAAAATTAAAAGAATTTCCTATTCTTATTATCCCATCTCCACTTTTAACTGTATAAATAAATATATCAACTCCATTTCCTCTTGACATTGAATAATTAAAATATCCTAAATTATTTGGTATAAATTGTTGGGCATGTTCTCTTACTGTTTTTCTATCTTTATTGTAATGTTGATTATTAATTGGAACTTGAACAGTTTCTTTTGGTTTATTATCAGTGGAAATAGAATCAAATAAAAATTTATCAGCTAAGACAATTACAGATGTCAAAGCTGCAGCTGCTCCAACTAACCAATAAAATCTTCTTGACTTTGCTCTTCTCGTATATAAATAATTTTCGTCAATTAACAAATATTCAAGAGGCAAACAGACATCTTTTAATGTTATTGAATCATTTTTAAATCTTGGACCATCTTCAACATAAAACTCAGCATCGCCGCTTACAACAAGGCATCCTGGCCTTCTTAAATTTATTTTATCAAGTGATAAATTGTATACTGTAGATTGTGCTGGTATATCTATATAGAACCCTAAATTAGTTTGGCTAATAACACCAATTGATTGCGGTTTGCCATCAACAATAAATTTTCTGTCTTTCAATCTTATAAAATTGCTTGATTTTAGAAATTCTTCTGTATGATAAGATAAGTCACATAGTACTTCATCAACATCTAAGCTATATTCTAAAACAGAGTAGTTACTAGGAAATTCAGCAGGTATGCCGCTACCATAATCTCTTGATTGAAATAAAGTGCCATTTATATGATAAACGAGTTGGTCTTTTCCAGAATCAAAAGTTTTTGAAGTTACCTCATTAATTCTAAGTGCATTTAGTTTGTAAGGATTTTTATATTTTATACTTCTATGTTTTAATATGCCTTCCAAGCCAGACAAATCTAAATCTATTCTACCAATTCTAACAACAGGCTCATCATTTATTTTAGGGAAATTATAAGAACTTGCTGTATTATCATCTGGACCGCAAGTACTAAAAAATGTACTAAAAAATTTAACAGGTACTACTAAAGAAATTTTTCCATTTATTGTATCTTGTTCAAATTCATTAATTGTAGCAAGGAGTCTTTCATGTATTTCTGCAATCATTTTACACCACTATTAAATGGTAATTATTTATAATACTTTTGATTTAATGTTAAATAAATTTAAATATAATAACTAATATTAAATCTACATGGTCAAGTATACAAAACTAGCATTGGCTATAAATATAGTTGTTTTTAGTTTGATTTTTTTGTTGCATTTATTTAGAATAGTAAGCAATTATAGTGCAAAGTTTGGAAACTGGATTGTTCCAATGTGGGTTAGCTATTTGGCATTGATTGCCTTGGCTTTTTTAATATACATAAATTATAAGGCACTATAAAGCAAGCTTTATTATTTTTTCTTTTAATATTTTTCTTATGAAAGTTTTAGTCATAGAAGATGGTGCAACAGATATTGTAGAAGTTTATAGTGGACTTTTGAGAAGTTATGACTTACACGTGTCTTTTGTTGAACCAATTACTGAAGCAAATCAAGACGTAGTTTTTAATGGTGCAGTAGAATATTTATCATTAAAAGGTTTTGATAAGGATAAAATATATAGAGGATTTAGCGGCTGTAGGGAAATTATTTCCAGTGTTGATGTTTTTTTTGTAGATAGTCTTGAAGGAAAAGTAAATGATGTTGTAGAAATGAATGAAATACCAAAAAGTAAAGTATATGTGGTTACAAGTGATGAAAATATAAGAATGGAATACGAAAGGTCAGGCTATAAAACTCTTATAAAAAAACTAAGTTATATATTGGTTACAATGAGAAGATTGGAAAGAAAATAATTTTAGATTATATTATTACTAACTAGTAATAAATAAACAAAAGATATATAAATAAGTTAAGTTTGTAATATTATAAAATGATGCAGTGTAATAAATATCATGATATAGTAAGAGAAGAACTTGCTGAAATATTTGGTAGATTAGAAAGAGTTTATAAAAAGAAGAGCCCTATAGGTTATGAATTTGAATATGAAAGTAGATATTTAAGTAATTTTACAAAAGATAATATTTCATCTGGTTTAGAAGATTTAGTTGCTAAAGGAGAGGATTAAAAATGAAAGGATTTAGAAATATTAGTAGTTTTGATTTAGAAAATGAATTAGGAAGAATAGAAATATTTGGAGGAAGAGTTCCTGTATTAAGTAGATCAATTTTCATGCCACAATACGTTGAAACTAAATCAGATGGAACTGAGATTTATAGGCTTGGAAGCAGGACTGTTGAAGTTAGACGATGTGAATTCATTGATGATCATGGCAATGTTGTTGATTTGGCAGCATTAAGATCGCAACCTATAGTAATGCATTGTCCTCAACAATCTATTAGAATTGAAAGAGAAGACAGATACGAAATAAATGTCTTAACAAATAATTCACAATATAATATTAGAGATTTTTTTCAAAAGTAAGTTTTATTAACTTATTATTAATTTTAATACTATGGTAGTACAAACAAAACAACTAGTAACTAAAGATATGACTATAGGAGAAGTAGTTAATAAATATCCCGAAACAACTTCAGTTATGTTAAGCTATGGTCTGCACTGTGTTGGATGTGCAGTTAATCCATTTGAAACTATAGAAAATGGTTGCTTAGGCCATGGCATAGATGAAAAGACTATTGAAAAACTAGTCAATGATATAAACAAAACAATAGAAAATAAAGATAAAAGAATTGAAAACGTAGTTTCAATTACTCAAAATGCAGCAAAGAAGTTTAAAGAATTTATGAAAGAAGAAAAGCTAGAAGGTTATAGCATAAGATTAAGCATTGTTGACACAGGCAGTACACTACAATATAATTTGGATTTTGCTGATAAGCCAAGTGAAAATGAAGAAATTTTCATTAATAATAATATAAAAATATTTGTTGAAAAAGAGTTTGTAAATATTGTTAAAGGCACTGAAATTGATTATGTAGAAAATGAAAGAGGAAGTGGCTTTAAAATAGACAATCCAAATTCTCATGGCGGATGTGGCCAAGGTTGTGGATGTTCAGAAAAATAAAAAAATAGTTTTATAGTCTGCTAATTATCATAGTACTCAAGTTAATATATTATAAACTAATAAAATGTAGAAACTATCTAAAATTAAACATTAATTTTATATAGTAAATGTCTTTTTATTTTGTTTATGAGTAAAAAAGAGTATGATATAATTATTATTGGTTCTGGCCCAGCAGGTTTAACAGCTTCTATATATGCAATAAGAGCAAATCTAAAGACTTTGGTTATTGGAGGAAGTACTCCTGGTGGTCAGCTTATGATTACAACAGATGTTGATGACTTTCCTGGATTTCCTGGAGGGATTCAGGGTCCGGAATTAATGCAAAAAATGAGAAAGCAGGCTGAACTTTTAGGAGTAGAATTTCTAGATGAAAATGTTACTGGCGTGGACTTCAAGAAAAATCCTTTGAGATTGTTTGTAGAAGATAAAGAATTTTATGCAAAATCAGTTATAATTGCTACAGGAGCAAGTGCAAAGTGGCTTGGATTGTCGTCTGAAAAAAAGTTAATTGGAAAAGGAGTTAGTGCATGCGCAGTATGTGATGGGATGTTTTTCAAAGGAAAAGATGTTATTGTAATAGGCGGCGGAGATACAGCGATGAGAGAAGCTTTATTCTTAGCTAAATTGTGTAAAACTGTAACTGTAGTTCATAGAAGAGATAAATTAAAAGCTCAGGCTGCTCTGGAAGAAAAATCAAAGAACACTAAGAATATTAAGTGGATATGGAATTCTGTAGTTGAGGAATTTTTAGGAACAAACAAACTAGAATCTGTTAAATTAAAAAATTTACAGAGTAATAAACTCAGTGAACTAAAATGTGATGGTGCATTTGTTGCAATAGGGCACAAGCCAAATACAGCTTTCTTGAAAGGAAATATAGAATTAGATGATCATGGTTATATTGTTGTCAATGATATTATAAAAACAAGCGTTGAAGGTGTATTTGCAGCAGGAGATGTTCATGACTATAGGTATATGCAGGCTGTTACTGCTGCAGGAACTGGCTGCATGGCTGCTCTAGAAGCAAGTGACTATATAGAAGAGTTCAAACACAAGAAAAAATAAATTCAGAAATGCCAAGAAAAATAAATATAAAAATTAGAGGAAGAAAATATCTTAAGAAAGCAACGAAAGGAAAATGTCCTTACTGTAATAAATATATAAACTCTGTTGAAGCACATATAAAATCCAATCATTTAAACCAAAAATTAGTTAAGAGAAAATAAATATACACTTCTCAGTAGTAAAATATATAAATAAGAATACCTTAATTTTTTTATGACCAAAAATGATCATTTAATGCATGAAGCACAAGAGTTTATAGCTGATCAGCTAAAATCTACTGGTGAATTTGCAAGAGTTGAAATTGGCTATAAGTTTGGTTCTAGTGTAAATTCAATATTAAATGAGCAAAGCAAGAGAAATATATATGCTGAGAAAAATAATTTGCCAGAAGATAATAGAAGAGGATATTTGGTTGTTGTAAATGTAGATACATTTCCAACTAAGGCAGATCCAGTTGGTTTATTAAGAGCAGCTAATGAAAGTGGAATTTCTGCAATGCATATGCAATATAAAGGCGGAGATTCAGGTTTCTTTAGATGGGCAGGAAGCACTTATAAAAGACATAAGGCAAGAGCAGTTATTCCAGCTGATGAAAGAGCAAGACATATTAA
Source organism: Candidatus Woesearchaeota archaeon (assembly GCA_018302765.1). Taxonomy (GTDB): domain Archaea; phylum Nanobdellota; class Nanobdellia; order SCGC-AAA011-G17; family GW2011-AR18; genus JACPCE01. The sequence goes on along the minus strand of JAGVZG010000002.1, from coordinate 24,368 downwards.
AAATACATTGCACGAAAGATTGCTTAATGGTTTCATTGGAGACGTTGTTTATTTTAATCCTTCAGCTAAGAGACTGGAGAGAATAAGATTTTTAGATGCTTCATTGCCAGATTATGATTACTTGAAAGATGATAAAAGACGCAGTGCTGAAGAATTAGCTTCAATAATGGCTAAAAGCAATGTATCATACAAAACAATAAAAGATCATAAAGTTATAGAAGCTTTGCCAAGATTTAGTTTAGGAAGGAAAACAATAAATAAATTAGATATAGCTATGCCTTTAGAATTATCAACAATAGAACATAAATTGGGGTGCTTGATTGCTCTTGAAGATGCAGCAAAAAGAAACAAGCAAATAGATCCTTCTCAATCTGATATTGAAGAAAGGATTATTGCGTTACTAAGTGGATGTAGCAAAGCCACACTAATAGAATTATCAAAGAAATTTGGAGTTGATGTTTTAAGTTCTTATATGTCAGATGTTGAAGAAACAATAGAAGATGAATTAATTCCTATTAGATATGACGTTGGAGATAATGGGTGCTGTATAAATTATTTTTCCAGTAAATAATTTCTATTGTACAATATATTAGAATTTATTTCAACAAAGAAGAGAAATTAATTATTACTTAATTTATCTGTTTCTAGTAACTCCAATTTTTGGACAATATTTATTTACAGGACACTTGGAGCAAAATGGGCTTATAGGCACACATATATTTTGTCCAAACATAACTAAATCATTGTTTATATCATGCCAGTGTTTTTTAGGAATTGCTTTCAGTAATTCTTGTTCTGTTTCTTCTGGTTTTTTAGTTTTAACCCACTCCAATCTATTTGATATCCTATGAACATGCGTATCAACTGCAATATGTTTTGCACTATGAAAACCATAAGTCATGACTATGTTCATTGTTTTTCTGCCAACGCCTTTAAGTTTAAGAAGTTCTTCTTCTTTGTTTGGAACTTTTCCATGATAATTTTCAATTAAAACTTTACATATTTCATTTAGTCTTTTTGCTTTAGTTTTGTAAAAACCAACAGGATAAATCAATTTTTCAATTTCTTTTATGTCTAATTTCAAAATTTTTTCTGGCGTGTCTGCAACATCAAATAGCCTTCTAGATGCTTTTGCTGTAACTGCATCTTTTGTTCTCAAACTCAATAAACAGGAAATTAAAACTTTGAAAGGACTTTTTGTTAAGTCTGCAATTTCAGTAACTATTGGATTTTGATATTTTTTACACTTTTTTCTAATTAGTTTAATTTCTATGTTTAGATGTTTTATCATATAATAATTGTAATTATTGCCTATAAAAACCTACATGTTAAACAATAAATAGAATGTTTTAAATAATAATATTTTATCAGAATATCTAATGGGGGCGTAGTTTAACCTGGCTAGAATTAACGGCTCCAGTAATGGAGCGATGAGCTGAAAAGCAATGATATAAAAACGGTATGTCGCTTCGATGAAGATACCGTTGGATCAGGGTTCAAATCCCTGCGTCCCCATCTTTTTTATATGCTTATCATTTTTTAGATTTATTATTTAAAATACAATTGATAATTATTATTAGAATATATTTTAATATCAAAGTTATATTATAAATATCACTTAAAAACATTAATATTTCTTATTGCCGTAAATAAAAACCTAAAATTAGTATTTATATTTTTACCGCGTTTCTATAACAACTATTGTTATTACTTACAAATAGATACATATAGAAAAATTTATATAATAGTGATAACATTAAAACTTTCATGAAAGCTGTTAGACTTTTATTTTTAATTTTGTGTAGTTTATTGTTATTCTCATTAGCAGTATCTGCTGCTACCCAAGTTTCTATAACTCCTTCATCTCCAAAAGACAGCGATGATTTGAAGTGCAATTTGGACAACGTTGCTCTTAGTGATCTTGGAAGATACTTATTTTTATGGTACATAAATGGTGCACAAGATAGGACAATAGGAAATACATGGGTTTATCCTTCTTCAAGAACAAACCCTAGGGATTATATAGTGTGTGCTGTTTTCGCTCCAGGCCAATTTTTCGTTGGCACTGCAAGTGTAAATGTGGCATCAGACAATTTGCCACCTCAGCAGAACAGGCCACCTGTTATTGATATTACCTCTCCTAGCGATGGTTCAAGTTTTTTGACAGGAACTACAGTTCAGTTTACAGCTGTTGCTAACGATCCTGAAAATAATAATTTGGTTATTAGCTGGGATTTCGGCGATGGTTCTAGTGGCCTAAGCAATACTTTAGTTCCAGCACACAAGTATAATAGGGCAGGTACGTATAATGTTATATTAAATGTTAATGACGGAGTGAATTTTGTTACAGATAGGATTGTTATTAATTTTGTCGGTCAAGATAATCTTTTTCCTCCAGTAGCTAAAATAAGTGCAGATAAATTTATTGCTATTATTGGAGAAGCTATAACATTCAGAGGAGATCAAAGTTTTGATCCTGATGGAAATATTGTAAATTATAATTGGGAATTCGGCGATGGCACTTCTGCATCTGGATTAGTTGTTCAACATTCATATAGCCCTGAAGGTGTGTATATTGCTAGATTAACAGTAACTGATAATGATGGCTTAACAAGCAGCGATACTTTAATAATTACAGTTAATCCAAGGCCTAATCAACTGCCAGTTCCTATAATAGAGACAAGCGTTGCTAATATTTTTGCAGGTATTCCTTTTCAATTAATTGGAACTAAGAGTTTTGATCCTGATGGAAATATTGTAAATTATAATTGGGACTTGGGAGACGGAAGGACAACTAATGGTCCTGTAGTTCAGGTTGTTTATCAAAATCCTGGCGTTTATGCTGTTTCATTAGAAGTAATGGATGATAAAGGCTCTACAATTAGGGATACAAAATTTATAGTTGTTAATCCTGCAAATGTTGCTAATCAGTTGCCTCCAATAGCTAAAATAAGTGCAGATAAGTTTACTGTTGGTGTTGGAGAAGCTGTAACATTTAATTGGGGCCAAAGTTCTGATCCTGATGGAAATATTGTGAGTTATAGTTGGAGTTTTGGTGATGGATCCACTGGAGTACATATTACTTTTGGAGGCCCTATAAATCCTGCTGATTTAATACGTTCCCATGCTTACACTCAATCAGGTCAATACAAAGTAGATTTAGTAATATTTGATAATGATGGATTAAAAGGAGAAGACACAATAACAATTAATGTATTAGACGATAATTTAGGTAATAGAAATCCTGTAGCTGTTATTGACGTAAGCAATGATATTGCATTTTTAGGATTTCCATTGGAATTTAAAGCCTTGAGAAGTTTTGATCCTGATGGTTTTATAGTTGCATACAAATGGGATTTCGGAGATGAAACAATAAATACAAACCAAGTTACAAAACACACTTACATAAATCCAGGATTATATACTGTTACACTTACAGTTACAGATGACAAAGGTGCAACAGGCAGTAAATCTTTAGTATTAAATGCCGGAAATGTTGATAGAGGCCCAGATTATGATAAACAAAGAGTAGAGCATGGATCTAAAAAAGTAGAGCAGAGAGACATTAGAGTTGGAAGATTGATGCCATTAAACTATAAGTTCATATATTCAAAAGGAGAAAATATTGCTTTGCTTACAAAATTGGTAAATGAAGGAAATGTTGATGAAACAGTTGACTTAAGATTAAGAGTGCCTGAATTTAATTATGTTTACGTTGTAAGAAATGTTAATTTAGAAGCAAAGCAGGTGAAGTGGGTAATGCTTAATTTAGAAATTCCGACAAATGCTGCTTCTGGATTGCATCTGGCAAAATTAGAAGTTATGGAAGAGGATGATTTAGTAAATAGCAATAATAATGCATTTTGGGATTTCGTTGTTGCTTGAATTTATTTGCTACCAAAAGGTTTATAAATAAGTAACGACTCCAAAATGGTAACACAATTTGTAGTGTTTTTTATGGGGGGAAAATTAAGATGAAAAGTTTGAGATTGTTTGCATTGATTATACTAACTTTGGTTTTATTTACAACTAGCGCTGTTACAAGCGTACTTGCTATTGATAATGGCTTTAGTAATTTAGAAGAGCCATTTGTTACTGTAAATAAAGTAGAAGTAAACAATCAGAGAGTTAACGACTTTTCACCTGTTTATTTAGAGAGAGAAGAAGAAGTTGTTGTTGAGGTTTATTTTACAGGAAATCCTTATGGTAAATGTAGTTCAGGAAATAACAATCGTTGTTATGATACTAAAGTTTCTGCTGAAATAAATGGATATGAATATGATGACGTAAGAGACGTTGAAGGTCCTTTTGAAGTTGAACCTGGAGTGCAATACAGAAAAGTATTAAGATTTAGGCTTCCAGAAGATATGCCTTCAAGTGATGATTTAACATTAAATGTAGAATTGAAAGATGATGATGACCTTGTTATTGTTAGGTATTCTGTAAGAATACAAGAAGTAAGACATAGATTGAATGTTTTTGATGTTATATTTAATCCTACAAATAATGTACAAGCAGGTCAGCCATTATTTGCTAATGTAAGACTAGAGAATTTAGGCGATAATGTTGAAAACAGTATAAAAGTTACTGTTGCTATGCCTGCATTGGGAGTACAAACAAGCGAGTATGTTGATAGATTAAATACAGTAGAATCTGATAAAGATGATTCAGAAGCTAAAGACGCAGCAACATCAAATGACTTATTATTGATGGTACCTCAGAATACACAAGAAGGGGATTACAATGTTGTTGTAATGCTTGAATATAATAGGGGAAGAAGTGTTGAACAAAAAACATACAAAATGCATGTTAAAGGAACTCAAGTTGTTGTTCCTCCAGCTCAGCCTTCAAAGCCAGTAACTACTTTAAATGTAGATAGCCAAGCTCAAAGATTGGAAGAAGGAAATGGAGCAGTATTCAAATTAAGTTTAGGCAATCTAGGTCAGCAGACTATAGCTTATACATTTGATTTAGTCGGAGTAAGTGACTGGGCAAATTCAAAAGTTGATCCAGGTACTTTAGTAGTGCAATCAAATAGTGCATCTGATGCTTATGTTTATGTAGCGCCTAAGCCTGGAATGAAAGGCATAAAGACTTTTACAGTAAAAGTAATGTCCGATAATGCTTTAGTTGCAGAGAAAAGTTTAAGCGTTGAAGTACTTGAAAATAAAAATAAAGAATTAAATTTAAAGACAGCATTCACATGGGCATTTTTAGTATTGCTAGTGGTTTTAGTATTGCTAGTTGTAGTAGTGCTTGTAAAGAAACTTTCCTCAAGAGACGATAAAGGTATTGAAGGACAGACTTATTACTAAGCACAAAAAAGGTGTTTTTTAATGCAAGGAAGAAGTATAATTTTATTTATTGGTTTTCTTTTAATTTTATCTATTGTCAATGCTGTAGAAATTACTCCTCAAGGTTTAAGTGATAATTTATGTCCTAGAGAGACCGGGCAATTTACACATATAATAAAAAATGATAATAATCTTGTTAAGGAATACACTATAAATTTAAAAGGCAGTGCTTCTTCTTGGGCAACAGTAGTTCCTAGTGGTTTTATTTTAAGTGCTGGAGAACAAAAGACAGTTTTTACATATATTACACCAAGTCAGTCAGCTGAACCAGGCACTTATAATTTGCAGATTGAGGCAAGTGCTGCAGATGACACTAAAACTGTAAGCCATGATGTTGTAGTAAAGAATTGTTATAGTGTAAGTCTGTCTGCTTTGCCTAACTCAAAAACATCTTGTCCAAATGATCCAATACAATATAGTATAACTTTAACTAATAATGGTGAATATTCAGAAACTTTTCGTTTAAGTTTAAATGGAAATCTTGCGCCAAGAGCAAGTTTAAGTGATAACCTATTGGTATTGGGAAAGAAAGAAAGCAAAACTATTTTGTTGTTTGTAAATTCTCCAGTTGATCCAAGTGATTATGTTCTTACTTTAATATCAGAGAGCGAGAGCGGCAGAGTGAGGGAATCATTGCCTATATTTTTAAATGTTAATTCTTGTTATGATTTTAATTTAAAAGTTAGCGGCAATAATACTTATAATTTATGCGACAGAAGTTATGTTGTTATACCTTTAAATTTAAAAAATAGTGGAACAACATTAAACAGCTACAAGATAAATATTGATGGCCCAGTTTGGGTAAGAGTTGAAAAGAATGAATTTGTCCTAAAAGATCAGGAAGCTAGAACATTTAATCTAATATTTGCCCCAAATTATGGTTCTGCTGGGGATTATGGGATAAGACTTACTGTTGTTCCAGAGAAAGGAAATGCAAAATCTGTAACAGACTTTGGTATAACTGTTAGAAAATGCCATTCTGTAGATGTTAAATTTCTGTACGATAAAGTAGATGCATGCAAAGGCGCAGTAAATAATTATGAAGCGTTAATCACAAATGATGGTGAGGTGAAAAAAAGTTATAGATTAGAACTAGAGGCGCCTTCTTGGATAGTGCTTGATGAAAAAGACAGAGTATTTACACTAGATCCTAAGGAACAGAAGAAAGTTGTGGTTAAAGCATCTCCTATAGATTCAGTAAAAGACCAGGAATATGATGTAAAATTAAGAGCTGTTGCAACTGACGATAGTTCTGTCTCAGCCAATGACATTGATGAATTAAGTATAGATGTCAAAGATGCAGAAAATTGCTATAAGCCAAGTATAGAAACCAAATATACAAATTTGGTTGTTTATTATGATTCAAGTACTGCAGTTCCTATAGAAATTAAAAACAATGGTGTAAGAAAGGCAGAGTTTAGTTTATTTTTAAGCGGTAACGCGGCAACATTCTCGACTTTGGCTCCAAGTGCTGTAAGTATTGATCCTGGAAGAAGTGAAATAGTTTATATTTATGTTGCTCCAAATATAAATGTAAAATTAGGCAGTTATGACAGTGTAGTGTCATTGAATGTTAAGAATGGGCCATTATTAACTACTAAGAAATTTAATATAGAAATTACAAATGTAAAAGAAAAAACTACACAAATAGCACAGCCATTAAAAACAAGTTTAGACAATGGTAAAAAACCAGTAGATGAAATATCATACTGGCAGAAATTTAAGTCTTTTATTAGAAAAGCTTTTGTAAGTGAAGAGGAAAGAATTCAGTTTAATAATGTTACAAGTGTTATCAAAGTTAATAATGATAAAAGTTCTATTGGTAAATATAAATATTATATTTTAGGCATAGTTATAACAATACTAGTGATAATTTTATTAGTTGTTATATTTAGTAGCAAGGATAAAAAAAGTTCTAAGAAGATAAAAAATAAATCCAGCGAAGATGTTGAAGATATAAAAGATAAAGTTGAAGAATAATTAAACTTTTAAACTAACAACTTTGCTTACATTTTCCTGCATTGAAACTCCATAAATATAATTTGCTTCTGAAATAATGCTGTCATTATGGCTAATTACAACGTATTGGGCTTTTTGTGCATATTTCTGTATTAATTTAGATAATAATTCTGAGTTCCTTTTGTCTAAAGCAGCATCTACTTCATCTAGTAAGTAGAATGGAGACGGATCATATTCTTGTATTGCAAATATAAATGCTAGTGCAGCCATAGTTTTTTCTCCGCCAGATAAGCTCCTTATGTCAAGGTATTTAGAACCGCTGACTTTTACATTAATATCAATACCGCCATCAAAAGGATTTTCCTGGTTCTCAAGTGTTATTTGTGCCTCCCCTTTTGTTGTCAGCTGATTAAATATTTCTTTGAAATTTTTAACTATAACATTATAAGTTTTCATGAAAATATCCTTTTTTTTGCTTTCTATTTCTGTCATCATTTTCAAAACGTCATCTTTTTCAAATTTTAATTTACCAACTTTTCCTAAAATTTTATCATACTCTTGCTGTATCTGTTCATAAACCTCTAAAGCTCTTAAGTTTACATTTCCTATACTATTCAGGGTTTTCTCGTCGTCACGTATTTTTATTTTTAATTCTTCGAGATTTAGTCCTCTTTTTATTTTTGCATCTTTAAATGGCTCAAATTCCTTCTCTAAAGCTTCCTTTTCTGCGACAGCCTTTGCTCTGTCAATGTTTATGTTATTTAACTTTTGTTCACTCCCTTTTAATTTTTCTTCTTCTCTTGCTATGTCTGTTTCTGAGTTCTGTATTTTTTCAGTTAATTTATTTCTCTTTGTTACAATGTCTTTAAAATTAGACAGGAATTTCCTTTCTTCTTGTTCCTTTGATTTAAGTTCTTGCTCTCTTTTCTTTATCAATTCTTTTACATTTTCCAATTCTCTCACAAAATCATCATACTCTTTGTCTTGCTGTTTAATTATTTTTTCAGTTTTTTCTTTTTCTGGTAGAAGCATAGATACAATCTGTGTATCTATATTTTTTATATTGCCTTGTATTTCAAGCAACTTTTCTTTTATCTTTAATCTTTTATCTTCTAATTTTTCCAAATTCTTTGACAGGCTAGGATCTGCAAGTTTATCTTTTAGTATCTGCTTTTTGCTTTTAGTGTCTTCTAATTCTTTTGTTTCATGTTTTATACTTGATTCTATAATCATTAATTCTTTCTCAAGTTTCTTTTGTTCATCAAGAAGTTCTTTTTTTCCATTTATTAGATTGCTTGTGTCTTCCTCCAAGTTTAATGCTTTTTCAATTTTCAATATCTCTGCTTCAATATTTGCCCTTTCTTCTCTTAAATTTCTTATTAGTTCTTCACCACTTATTTTTTTATTTTCTACATGGGAAAATAGTGTTTTTTGTTTATTTAATTGCTCTTCTAAGTTATCTACATTTTCATTTATTTCTCTCTCTTTAAACCCAAAGCCTGTTTTTTGAACTCTATAGCCGCCTACCATTGCTCCAGAAGGTTCAACAAGATCACCTTCTAAGGTAACCATTCTTGCTCTACCAACGCCGATTTTTCTAGCTGTCTCCAAATTATCTACTATAACAGTTGAGCCCAATACATAAGAAAATACATCTTTGTACCTCGGCTCGTGGCTTACCAATTCAACTGCCAAGCCATGAACGCCTTTTTGGTTTAATATTTCTTTTACATTGGACTCAATTATTCTGGATTTTATTTTGTTCAAAGGCAAGAATGTTGCTACTCCTAATTTATTATTTTTTAGGTGCTCTATACATTTTTGCGCTACAGCATCTGTATCTACTACAATACTATTGATTCTATGGCCTGCTGCAACTTCTAATGCCAATGAATACTTGCTTTCTATTTCTCCTAGACTAGATACAGTTCCATAAATTCCTTTAATTGTATTTCTTAGTTCTACAATTTTTCTTACAGCTAAATCTCCCAGACTTCTTTCTTGAATGCCTATTTGCCTTGATCTTTGTTTAGCAAGTTCTTCTATATTTTGAGATATTTCTTGTCTTAACTTATTTAATTGTAATGAATAAGAAGAATCTTCGTTTAGTGATTTAGATAAGTCTTCATTAACATCTTTTAGTTTTTTCTTTTTGTTTTTTAGATCATCCAATTCTTTTTGGCTTTCCTTTAGAGTTTTAAGCCTCTCTTCTACCAAGTTTAATTTAAATACTATTTGATCTTTACTTCTAATTATATTTTGTTTCTCTTCATTAAGCTTGTTTATTTTTAAAATTATGTCATCAAATGCTTTATCAGCTTCCTCCAAAGATTTATTTATATCTGTGTCTATACCATTTTTTCCCCTAAATTCCATTAATTGTTTTTCCAAATCTTTTTCTTCATTGTTTGACTTTTTTAATTCCTGCTCATTTTCTTGCCTTTTAGATTTAAGTTCTTTTATTTTCTCCTCTACTTCTTTTATATTATTATTTAGCTGATCTTTTCTTGATTTTATTTTCGTTATTTCATTCTGGCAGACTTCAAGCCTGGAACCAGCTTTGACTACTTCTGTTTTTAATTCTTCTATATATTTTCTAAGTACTACTTGGTCTTTTTCGCTTTTGACTTCTATCTCATTGTTAATTTTATTTATTTCTTCTTTATTTTTACCTATTAATTCTTTTATAGAATTTATTTCCTGATTTATTTTTTCAGTTTTATCTTCAGCTTCTTTTTTCCTTTTTTCTGTTTCTTCTACTCGTTCTTGTTTTTCCTTTATATGCAGGTTTAGAAAAGTAGCTTTATGGTCTTTCAGTGATTCTTGAATTTCCTTATATTTTATAGCTTGGTCTCGTTCTTTTTTTAGTTCTCTCAGATTGACTTCTCTTTCAGTCAGTATTATTTCAGCTTCATTTAGTTTTGCATCTACTTTTCCCAATTCACTAAGACATTTTTCTTTTTTCTCTTCATACATTGAAATGCCAGCAATTTCTTCTATTACTTGGCGTCTTTCTACTGACTTCATTTCTGCCAGAGAGACAATGTCACCTTGTAAAACTATATTATGTCCGTCTGGATCTAATTTTGCCGAGTTCAGTAGTTCAAGAATTTGTTGTCTTGTTCTTGTTTCTTCATTTATTTTGTAAATACTTGTACCATTATGTTTTACTAATCTAGTTATCCTTACTTCTCTTTCCTTTATAGAAAATTTTCCTTCAGAATTGTCAAACTCAACTGTAACCTCAGCTTCTTTTGCAGGACTTCCCTTTTTCCCCCCATTAAAAATTAAATTTGCTGATTTTTCAGCTCTCATTTCATGAGCAGAAGATTTTCCAAGAACAAAGCATAAAGCGTCGCTGATATTAGTTTTTCCTGATCCGTTTGGCCCTATTATACAGTTAAATCCATTTCCGAATAAAAGTTCTGTTCTGTTGGCAAACGATTTAAAACCTTTAGCAATTAGTCTTTTGATAACCACCATCTTTGGAAAATAAACAGATGGTGCATTTATAAAGCTTTTGCAGAAATTTCAGTAATTTATAAAGCAGATTTTCAAAAGCCTTTGTTTAAAGACGTCAGGGTGCCAAATTTCATGGCTTCTAAAGGGCAAATATTAATTTGTTTATTTTTGTTACCATTTTATAGTAGATACCAACCAAAAACTTTATATATTAGTTAACTTCCTATAATATATCACCTCTTTTTCCCAGGGAGAAGATTCTTCGGAGTCTTGTCCTTGGGTTTTATTAAAAAATTCCAATGGTTAAAAAATCTCTTTGGGTTGACAGCGAGGCAATACGCACTAATTCATATAGATTTTTCTTAAGAGAAGATTGTGGTTGTTCATTTGATTTATGTGAATATGGCGAAGATATTATTGAAAAATCAAGAACAAAGTATGACGCAGCTTTCTTTTATTTGTATAGGATAGGTTTCCAAACTGATGAACTACCGGAAGACTTTCCATTTGAAGCTCCCGAAGTCTATCGTAATGGAATATATGTTTACAATAATTTTGTTAAAAATCCACAAAATATTTCAACGCCTGTGTTTTTGTTGCACTTGCCTGGACGAAACCGTATTATTGAGTACTTAGATAGTTTGCAAAAAAGGCGCAATCATTTCTGTCTTAGTAAATATCTTAAACTCAACGCAGTCAGATCTAGTTGAAATTGTAAAAGATACATTTGCAAGAAACGTAAAAACCTAAATTTATTTCTTTAAAAATTCTGTGTAGTGACAATGACCGCAATATAATCTATCTTTATGTACTGCCAAAAACATTCCAGGTCCACACTTAGGGCATGTTTTAGCTCTCTCAATATTATTGCCAGATATTTTGTATTTTTTCCAGCGTTCACTTGGTTTTTTATTCTTGGTTTTTTTCTTTGCCATACTAAAAATTTTCCCCGTAATTTTTTATACACAAATATTTCATTGTTTTATTTAGCTGCCTTTTTAGGCTCTGATTTTTTGCCTTTAGGAGGCTCAAGATATTTTAATGTTTTTTCATCTTCATAAATATTAGCAATCACTTTTGCTTTTTGTAGCCCAAACCTAGTATATATATGCCTTATTGCAACAAGCTCAGGTTTTGTACCGTACTTTTTTGCTATTTCTTCTTTTAATGCCTGTTTTGAAGGAGTAGAAGATCCAGGATGTTCTAGATCAAATTTGATTCTTTTCCTTGCAAGAAGCGGCATTTCTATTTCCTTGAGTTTTCCAATTTCCATTTTATCTAGTTTTTATTGCGTACTCGCCCTTTACAGTTATTTCTAATTTTTTTGCTATTTCAGATTTGTTTGGATCAATTATTATAATGCGGCCTTTCCATGAAGTTGTTAAGTCAGTTGATTTGCATAAAGGGCATTCGCTGCCTTTAACAAATATTTTGCAACTTTTGCATGCTTTTTTCTTTACCATTATTCTTTCTTATCTTTAGATTTTTTACCCTTTTTAAGGTCTTCTTCTATCCATTTTAAATTTCCTAAAGAAGGTTGTCTCATTGTCAAGCCTATTTTTGGATTTGCTAGATCTTTATAACTTACTGCAATAACTCTTGCTCTGCACTTGTCTCCAACTTTTAATGTTTTTTTACTTTCTTTTCCTGTAAGTACTTTTGACTTGCTAAAGCTTATGAAGTCATCCATTGTTTGTGAAACATGTATCATGCCATCTACCGGCCCTATATTAATAAAAGCTCCAAAGTTTGTAATGTCTGTAATTTTTCCAAGGCAAACTTCTTGTACTTCAGGAATAAAAGTTATCATCTTAAATTCTGTTTCAAAATAAGGAGCGCCATCTCCAGGAATTATAATACCATCTCCAATTTTTAATACTTCTACAACATAAATAACAAAGCCAACGCTATTGCTTATATGGCCTTCGAAAGTTTCATTCAGTATTTGAAGAACTGCTTCTTTTGTGTCTTGCTTTAGCAATACGGGAGGCACCCTAACATGACTTTTAGCTGTTATTTCATAGAACATTTTTTAATTGGTACTTATAATTGCTTTTTAAACATTTTGGTTGGAAATGCTTTGGCGTTATCCATTGTTGTTTGCTTAGTTATAGAGATTTAGATTTCACTACGCAGTAGTTTAAATAACAACAATATTTATATATTAGTTTTAATGCAGCCCAACATGGACTACGTTCAGCTGCTTGGTCAGCTTAGAAAGTAAATAGAGCTCCAGATTCCAGATATAATTTTACAAATAGGTAAATCTACTAAAGAATATATTAAAACATTAGATGCGTTGTGTTTGGCTCTAGTTAACAGATTAAGTTTACTTTCTTCTCAAGAAGGAAAGTTCTCTACAGAATCTCAAAAGTTTAATTTTTATAGTGCAGAACAGGGAGAAAATACAAAAACAACTAGTAAAACGCTTGTTGAATCAGTATCGTCCGTACCTTGTTTAGCTATGAACCAAAAATCTGGTGGCCTTACCATGACTTTTTCATTAAATAAAAAACAATTAAAGTTAATGGAAAATGGAGCATCTCAAGTTGCAGAGTGTGGCTTTAAACATATTGAAAATATTTATAGAAGAATTATGGGAATTGGTGAAGTTGTTTTTTCATACAAATTTACACTTAATGTTAATGCAGAAAAAGATAAATATTCTCTAGAATTTGATGGTGAAAATGTTTTATGCTCTTCAGAATTGTATAAAGTTGTAAACTTTTTTAACCCAATTAGCTTTAAGAGAAATTTACAGAGGGATGGCGACGATTACAAGGTTGTGGCTGAAGAAATACCGCCTTTAGAAAATGAAAGAGTTGAAAGTTTGATAAGATATAATACTTTAACAAATATGGGAAAAGTTGTACCGTTGGGAATAATACAATTAATTGCTTTAAGGGCGCAAATTGAAAAGCTAGATGAAAGACTAGGAAGAGGCAAAGAAAGATTAGATAGAATTGATTATTCAAGATTATTAGATTTTTAATTTCTTAATTCTAAATACTTTTTCTGTCTTATCACAATAACTTGACTTGTAAGTTTCTTTTTCAGTTCTAAGTCTTGCGTTGCCACAATACAACCTTCTTTAGAAAGTTCTATAAGTTCTTTGTCTACTTGTTTTTCTTTTGATTGTATTTTTTCAATTTTTTCTAAATATTTTTTTATTAAACTTAGTTCTTTAGGCTTGACTTTTTCTAGTTCTTCTATTGTTCTGGATAAAACACAAATTTTGTAAGGAAATAAACATACCCTGTCTATTTCTGAAAAAAAGTCTATTCTAAATTTAGCGCAGTAAATTAGGAAGTTTGTATCTAGTATTATTTTTTTCATGAAAACTATAAAGAACAAAACTTTATAAAGATTAATTTTTAATTTATATATACGTCTGAAGGACAAAGTTATATTAATTCTGTTGATGCTGGTACTAAGTTGATTTTATCCATACCACATAGTGGGATAAGTATTCCAAGTTCGCCTAATAATATTTTAAGATCTGATGAAGATGCTGAATTATTTAAAGAATTGAATAATTTATTAATTATTTATACATAAAGACAATTACATAGCACAAAAATTCTAAACTTAATTTTTGCCTAAAATTTATTTACTCATATCCAATTAGGAGTCATATACTTGAGACATTAAATAACTTACTTTTCCATTTGATCCAAGATTCCTTTCAAATGCATAATAGTAACGTAAATTACAGTCTGCTTTATAAAACAATTTATCACGCACTAGGTCATAAGCAGTAACAAATTTTTCTATTCCAAGACTTTTAAGTTTGGCCTCAATGTCTTTTAAAGTATAGTATATATGTTTTCGTTTGCTGGCCCCTAATTCTTTTATTATTCTACTATCAACTGATATTCTAACATGCCAATATCTGCTTTCAGGAGTTTCTAATCCTAATTCTAGCTTAATACCTAGCGGTGAAATTAATTGTCGCCTATCAAAATTCTCAGTAGCATAACTAGGAGTTGGATAATCTAAAAATAATTTTTGTTCAGTTGTTCCAACAAGTTGTTTTTCTAATTCTATTTCTTTTAATTTTCTGATTTTTCTTTTTTCATAGAAATGATAAGCAACTGAAACTGCTGACGTCATAGACCCTGCTAATGCAGTACCAGCAAGCATAGCGGCTTCCATTGGATTGTGATTAAACAAACCTGTTAAACCTGAGATTAGTGCAACTAAACCCGTACCAACACCAAAATATTTTGCACTTCCATTATATTTCTCAATTTTATTTTCATCTCTAACAGCCAAGTTGGTTTCTTCATTCAAAGCTTTAACAAATTCATCAATAGATTGGTACCTCTTCTCAGGTTCTTCTTCTCTTGCTTTAAACAAAGCATTAACTAAATTAATAGGAAGATTAAACCTTTGAAAAGTTTCTATAGGTGGATCTCCATTAAATGTCCCTTCAAACTCATCTTTGCCTAAAATGTAAGCCATAGCTGTTTTTGATAAACTGTAAATGTCTGCAGCTGGCATTACTTTCCTTGCATTATACACTTCTGGCGCTGTGTAATACAAGCTTTTATAGACTTGAGTATTTGTAATAGTATCTCCTGAACCAAATCTTCCTGCAGCCCAATCCATAACTTTGTAATTTTCACTTTCTTCATCAAATATTATATTTGCTGGGCAAATATCTCTATGAAATATTGGTTTAGTTGCTGCATGCGCCCATTTTAGTGCATTGCCAACAGATTTAATTAATATTAAAACATCTTCAGTAGTTGGATTAGTTTCTCTTGTTATTACTTGTTCTAAGGTTTTTCCTATGATTTTCTTTGTCACAATTGCTGGAACTTTTAATGGTCCAAGATCTACTCTTCCTGAATTTAAAATTAAAGGTACGTCAGTTCTTTCTTCTTTCTTGGCTTTTTCCAAAATAATTCTTTCTCTATCAAATCCTTTTTCTGAGTCCATTTCCCTATCGTGAACGTATAGTTTTAAGACAGCTTCTTCTCCTTGTGGTGTTTTTACATCAAAAAGTCTTGCTTGTCCTCCTATAGGTATTTCTCCAGCAATTACATATTTTTTATTATCTAATTCAAAAATTCGAGATTCTGTAGGTTCAATCATAATCTGCCTTCTAATCCTGCTTCTTTTTCTGTTAGCCTTAATCCAGCCCTAGTACGGTAAATCATATATTTCTCTTTGATCTACTAAATAACTTAGCTCACTAATTGTCATAATTTTAGCATTATATAACAATTTATAAATGTTATTATAATTACTACTTATAAGTAAATAAATAATTAAATTTTAAAACAGTACTAGAAGCCTTATTAACCAAAATTTAAGGGTTTTTAGAGGCCAATTTTGTCAAGTTAAAATGGCTTTATACAGTCTATAAAAGCAATAAAATGCATTTATAGGCTAAGAAAGTATTAAATAGTTTTATAACTTATCTTTTTCATGTAAACTAGATAATTTTCTAGTAAAAAGAAGCTAAAAATGGCAACTGAAAACAACCAAAGTAGCAATGAGTATACAGCAGAAAATATCAAAGTATTGAAAGGCCTGCAGGCAGTAATTGCAAGACCAGCAATGTACATAGGTAGTGTAGATTCTAGAGGTTTGCATCATTTAGTTTGGGAATTAGTTGATAATGGTGTAGATGAAGCTCTAGTAGGATTTTGCACAAAAATAAAAATTTTGGTTCATAAAGACAATTCTGTTTCTGTTGTAGATAATGGAAGAGGAATTCCAACAGATATTCATCCTGAAGAAAAAAAGTCTGGCGTTGAAGTTGCTTTGACTGTTCTGCATGCAGGTGGAAAGTTTGACAAAAATACTTACAAAGTTTCTGGAGGTCTGCACGGTGTCGGCGTAAGTGTAGTCAATGCTTTAAGCAAATATCTTAAAGTACAAGTAAAACAAAAAGGCAAGGTTTTTGTTCAGGAATATGATCATGGAAATCCACAATATGATTTAAAAGTCATAGGCGAATGCGATGAAAAAGATACCGGAACAACTGTAACTTTTTTACCTGATGATAAAATTTTTACAGAGACAATTTTTGATTTTAATACTGTTGCAAACAGATTAAGAGAGTTGGCTTTTTTAAATCCAGGATTAGAAATAAAAATAGAGGACGAAAGACAGGAACCTCATAATGAAAAAAGATTCTTTTATGAAGGCGGAATAAAAGAGTTTGTTGAATATTTAAATAAAGGGAAAGAGATTTTAAATAAAGAAGTTATTTACATGAATAAAGAAAGTTCTGGAACTGTAGTAGAAATTGCATTGCAATGGAATAATACTTATCATGAAAGCGTTTTTAGTTTTGTAAATAATATTAATACGCATGAGGGTGGAACACATTTAACCGGATTTAATACTGCTTTAACTAGAGTTGCTAATAATTACGTTAAGAAAAAGAAATTATCTGATATAAATTTAAGCGGTGATGATATTAGGGAAGGATTAACTGCAATATTGTCTTTGAAAGTTCAAAATCCCCAGTTTGAAGGACAGACTAAGACTAAATTAGGAAATTCCGAAATAAAAGGTTTAGTTGACAGCCTGACATTTGAATACTTAAGTTCATTCTTTGAGGAGAACCCTTCAATTGCAAAAATTATAATTGATAAATGTGTAAATGCATTTCAAGCTAGAGAAGCAGCAAGAAAAGCCAGAGAATTAACAAGAAGAAAGGGAGCTTTAAATGGTTCTGGTTTACCTGGAAAATTAGCTGACTGTCAGGAGAAAGATCCTGCTAAATGTGAATTATTTTTGGTGGAAGGTGATTCTGCAGGCGGTTCATGTTTAAATGCACGGGATAGAAAATATCAAGCAATTCTCCCATTGAAAGGAAAAATATTAAACGTAGAAAAAGCAAGACTAGATAAAATTTTTAAAAGTCAAGAAATTTTAAACATAATAACTGCTTTGGGCACTGGAGTAGGTGAAGAATTTAATATAGAAAAATTAAGATATCATAAACTAATAATTATGACAGATGCAGATAGTGTTGTTGGAGACACACCTTTTTTATTAATTGATGAAAAAGGAGAAATAAAACATGATTATATTGGAAATTTTGTGGATAATTGTTTAACTCCTAATAAATACAAAGTAAGTTCACTTTCTGTTAATCAGAAAGAACATAAAGTAAAAAATATAACAAATATAGTTAAACATCCATTAAAAACAAGTTTATATAAGATAATTACAAATTTAGGTTATAATGTAACAGTTACACCATATCATAGTGTTTTTACTTATTCAAATGGAAAAATAGAAGTTAAAAAAGGAAATGAAATAAATGAAAACGATTATGTATTACTGCCAAGGCAGTTACCAAGAACAGATAAAAATTATAGAATAGACTTAAGTAAATATGTTGTAAATGACAATGTTTATGTTCACGTTGATAGAAATTCTTTAAAAAATATTACTGATGAAGCTTATATTGATATTGATTTAGAGAGTTGGACTAAATTAAAGAATAAAAGAATAGAATTAGGAATAACAAGAAAGGATATTGGGAAATTATTAGGTATTTATTATACAGTCATACAACAATGGGAATTTAAGAATGATAATATAATGCCGCAATATAAATTATTTAAAGAATATTTAGATGTTATAAAGGTTAATGAAAAATCCCTAAAGTTCTCATTACATCTTCCAATTAATTTAGTTGATATAAATAAAATTAAATATAAAAAAATATATATTGGAAATTATCAAAATGAAATAAAATTAAATGTAAACTTTGATAAAAATTTTGCATATTTGCTTGGCTGGTATATTGGGGATGGAACACCTTCTAAAGATAAGAAAAATCCCTACAGATATAGTTTATTTATAGGTGAAGATAAAAAAGTTTATTTTGAAAGATTAAAAAACAGCTTAAGTAAAAGTTTAGGATGTAATTTTATTATAGAAAATAGAAAGACAGATACAATCCTGCACTTCAACTCTTATAGTTTTGGTTTACTTTTACAGCATTTAGGATTATACGGAAAGTATGCTTTTAATAAATTTGTTCCTGATTTAATTTTTAATTTGAAAAAAGAATTGCAAATAGAATTTCTAAAAGGATTATTGCAAAGTGACGGCTATTGTTATGTTGGTAAATCAAAAGGTAAACAATCAAAACCATTAGTTGGATATTGCACAACTTCAAAAAAATTAATGGAAGGAATTGTATTTTTATACAGACAACTAGGTTTATTACCATCAATAATTAAATCAAGATCAAAAGATCATTATTTGAAAAATATTTTAGTGAGAAGCAATTATGATAAATATGATATTATTATTGGTTCTGTTAATCAATTATTAAAAGCTAAGGAAATATGGTTTGATCATAAAAATGCTGATGAGGTTTTTAAATATATAATAAAAACGAAAAATGGTAGTGATAGAAGATATATCATTGATGTGAATAAAGATTTCCAAGCTGTAAAAGTTTTAAAAGTTAATAAAGTTGAAACAAATGATAAATTTGTTTATGACTTATCTGTTGATTTAAATAGAAGTTTTATAGCGGGTGTTGGAGGCTTAACATTGCATAATACTGATGGAGCACATATTGCTTGCTTATTACTAACTTTATTTTATAGATATGCCCCAAAATTAATTGAGAATGGGTATGTCTATTTAGCGATGCCTCCATTGTATAAATTATCAAAGGGAAAGTCTTCTGCTTATCTTTACAATGATATTCAATTGCAAGCCAAATTAGATGAAATGGGGGAAAATGTTTTTATACAAAGGTATAAAGGTTTGGGCGAGATGAATCCAGAACAACTTTGGGAAACAACAATGGATCCAAATGTAAGATTATTAAAAAATATTAAAATAGAAGACGCAGTAGAAGCTGACAGAATGTTTTCAATGTTAATGGGGGAAGAAGTAGAACCAAGAAAAGAATTTATAATGAACAATGCAAAATTCGTGAAGAATTTGGACGTGTAAAATGATAGATTATTTTCAAGAATCACAGATGGTAAAAGCTAAGATAGTTTTACAGTCTGAAATTATTTATAATGCAAATGAAGCTTTGTCAGGAAGGTTAGAAGAATTTTCATTTGGTGGAACTGTAAATCTATATAGAATTGGTAAATTAGAATCTGGTTTATATATTGCACTTAGGAAATTTAGACCAGAAATGCCTGAAGGTATATCTAATTTAGATAATAAAGTGAAAAAAATGGAAGCATATTGTCAAAATGCAGGAAAATTAAGAAGCAAAAATGAAGGAGTTCCTAACTTTTGTGTAGGAATTGTAAATGAAATTGATGTTGGAATTTTAACAGAAGATCTAATTGCAAATGGTGGATTTGAATTTGACCATAATCCTGATAATGAATTTGGTTTTGTTATTCAAGGAAATAATAGAAGAAAGGTTTGGGTTGATATTGATCACTTATTTGGAGATAGAAAATATAATAGAAATCCTGAAATTAAATATTTTACTGAAGGAGCAAGAATAAATTTGTAAAATGACTGAAAAGATTATTCCAACATTAATTGAAAAAGAAATGAAGGATTCTTATCTAGATTATTCTATGTCAGTTATAGTTGGAAGAGCATTGCCTGATGTGAGAGATGGATTAAAACCAGTTCATAGAAGAATTCTTTTTGCAATGTATGATATGGGTTTACAATACAATAAGCCTTTTAAAAAATGTGCTAGAGTCGTGGGAGATACTATGGGTAAGCTGCATCCACATGGAGACCTTGCAATTTATGATGCTCTTGTTAGAATGGCGCAGGATTTCAATTTAAGATATACTTTAGTCAAAGGTCAAGGGAATTTTGGCGCTACAGATTTTGCAGCAGCTGCAAGCAGATATACTGAATGTAAACTTAACAAAATAGCAGAAGAAATTTTAGCAGATATAGACAAGGACACTGTAGATTTTGTTCCTAATTTTGATGGAAGCTTAAAAGAACCGACAGTTTTACCTTCAAAAATCCCAAATTTACTGATGAATGGTTCTTCTGGTATAGCTGTTGGAATGGCAACAAATATTCCGCCACATAATATAACTGAAGTATGTGATGCGCTAATAGAAATAATTGATAATAAAGATGTAGAAGATTCGAAATTATTTATTCATATTAAGGGTCCAGATTTTCCTACTGGGGCACAAATAATTGGTACTAACGGCATTAGAAATGCATATAGGACTGGAAAGGGAAAAATAATAATAAGGTCAAAAGTTCAAATTGAAGACAATAATATAATTATTACAGAAATTCCATATCAGATAAGTAAATCTTCATTAATAGAACAAATTGCAGATTTAGTAAAAGAAAAGATAATTGAAGGCATTTCTGATATAAGAGACGAATCTGATAAGGAAGGATTAAGAATTTTAATAGAATTGAAAAAGAATTCAGACCCTAATCTAATCCTTAATCAGCTGTATAAAAATTCTCAGTTGCAAGTTACTTTTGGCATAATTAATTTAGCTTTAGTAAATGGTGAACCTAAAGTATTAAGTTTAAAAGAAATGTGTTTGGAATTTATTAAGCACAGAAAGGAAGTAGTTACAAGAAGAACAAGGTACGAACTTAGAAAAGCAGAGGAAAGAGATCATATTCTGCAGGGTTTGTTAGTTGCATTGAAGTCTATTGATGAAGTTGTCAGCTTAATTAAAAAAAGCAAAGACATAGAGAATGCCAGAAATGTTCTGATTACTAATTACGCTTTGACAGAAATTCAGGCAAATGCAATACTTGATATGAAATTAAGCAAGCTAGCAGCTCTAGAGCAACAGAAAATTTTAGATGAGCACAATGAACTATTGAAATTCATTTCTGGTATGAAAGAGATTCTTGCTTCTGAAAATAAAATTTATGCAATAATTAATGATGAATTAATTGGAATAAAAAATGAATACTCAGACAAAAGAAGGACAGAAATTATTGAAGGCGAAGAGGAAAATATAGAAACTGAAGATCTAATTGAGAAAGAACAAGTTGTAGTAACAACAACGCACTCTGGATACATAAAAAGGCAGTCTCTGGATACATATAGAGCTCAAAAAAGAGGAGGCAGAGGTATAATTGGAACTGAGACTAAAGAAGAAGATTTTGTAGAGCACCTGTTTGTAGCTAATACTCATAGTTATATTTTATTTTTTACAGATAAAGGAGTAGTTCACTGGCTGAAAACATATAAAATACCAGAAGCAGGAAGATATGCTAGAGGTAGCGCTGTTATAAATTTATTAAAGTTAAATCAAGATGAAAAAATAACTTCAATGGTTGCTGTTGATGAATTTAAAGAAAATAATTACCTGGTTATGGCTACAAAGAATGGGATAATAAAGAAAACTTCATTAGTCGAATATTCAAGGCCAAGGCAGGGAGGAATTATAGGAATAAATCTTAGGGAAAATGATAGGTTAATTGATGTAAAAATGACTGATGGCACTAAACAAATGATAATAGCTACAAAAGACGGAAGAGCTGTCAGATTTAAGGAAAGCGATGTTAATGCTGTTGGAAGAAACAGCATTGGCGTTAGAGGCATTAATGTAAGAAATTCTAAAGTTGTAGGTATGGAGATTGTTAATGCTCCTTATCTGCTTACTGTTACTGAGAAGGGCTATGGAAAGAGAAGTGAAGTTAATGACTATAGATTAATTAACAGGGGTGGAAGTGGCGTAACAAACATAAAGATTACTGAAAAAAATGGGAATGTTGTAGGAATAAAAATTATAAGTGAAAACGATGAAATTATGCTAATAAGCAAAAATGGTGTAATAATTAGAACACCTGTTTCTGGTATTTCTGTTATAGGAAGAAACACTCAAGGTGTAAGAATAATGAATCTGGAAGAAGGAGACGGTTTAGCTACTGTTGCAAGAATTATTAATGAGGAAAGTGACCTAGATAGAAAAGAAGATTTTAAGCCAAGTGATGAATCTTTACCTTCAGATGATGTAGTAAATGATGGTGAAGAAATTGAGAATGCAGCTGATGAGATTAAATTTATTGAAGATAATAAAGAAATAATTAATGATAATGATCAGGAAATTAAAAATGATTCAAATATAAGCGAAGAAGAAATTAAAGAATTTCTAGAAAAAAATAATGTAGATTCTAAAAAAGAGGAAAAATCTTCTAAGAAAGACTTTACATTAGAAGGCTATGGAGGAAACTAATCTGAGTTAAAACGTAAAAAATAGCAAGGAAAAGTAAGAGCCTTTAGGACATAAAGAGCACCCAAATATTAAGCTGTCAAATTTTTCTGATGTTCTCCATATTCTGCCAGCATAACTCTTAAGCTTTCTTTCAAAATATCAAATAAACCATCTAATCTTTTTTTATATTCTGTAACAACTAATTTTCTGTTTAGATCGTCATATATAAAAAATAAAGAGCTAACACAAGCGTCAACAACAATAGTCACTTTTTCATTGTCTGAACGTTCTGGGTCTTGAGCAAAAAGAGGAAGTTTGTTTTTTCTTCCACTTAAATAACTATTTAATCCACTTATAGGTATACCACAAACAATTTCATAATCGATATCAAAATTAATTGATTCATAACTTCTTCCAGAGTTAATTAAAACATCAAAAGTAAATATTTTAAGATCGTCTTCTATTTTATTTCTTATTTCAACTTCAGATATAACATAATCCAAATTTATCACTAATTCGATTGCGTCTTTTAGAAAATTTTCAGGAACGTCTAAAAAACTAACATGAATTTTGATCTTTTCTGAAATAATAGATTTAACCATAAGATATTTTAAAGCAGAAAATACACCCATAACAAGATTAATTTTATTATATTTAATAATCTTTCTATAAATTAATGGAGCTTGTAGCGTGTGGCGAAGAGCGAAGCGAACGGAGAGTCGCTCTTATTGAAATTTAATTTTAGGCATTAATTCTTCACTACAACTTGTGTCTTGGCATAGTCAAGCCATGGGCTTTCATCGGGCGCACCTTCATATGTTAGACCAACAAATACAGTGTATAATCCATTTTCAAGTTTCGTCGTATCATAGAAAATCTTCCATCCGTCTGCCGCGTTTGCATCACTCTCCAAGTTAATATTTGCGAGATCTTCTCCTGTCATCTGCGATCCGAGCTGAATTCCCTGCGGTGCAAGGAAAAATTTTATCATATCGGTTTTTTCTGGCACTGTCAAAGCTTCGACTTTTATTACGCCTTTCACAGTTTCATCCAGCGTTGGAGATACAATAGCTTCTAAAATTCCTCTAGCGCCCTTCATTTTTATCTCTGTCCTGCAAGCTTTTTCTTCTATGTAGCTTTCGCAAGTATAATTTGTTTCAGCACCGCATCTGTAATTAGTCCGTGTCTTAACAGCATCATCTGTACAAGCTGACCAAGTTCTAGGACTTTGGCAATCTGGACATTTTGGTTCAGGAGATGGTCCAATGCATCCACTTATAAAAATAACTGCGACAAGAAGCAAAACAATCAAAAATCTAAAACAAAATTTTTGTTTTCCCATTTTATTGTTTGTCAATACCCTAAGGTCTTGCCTTGGGGGATAAACCTATAAGTATGAATGCGTAGCAAAATACTTATGATGAACTTTTCAAGTCCTATCATAAAGTGTTTAAAATAAAAT
>JAGVZG010000014.1 GCA_018302765.1 Candidatus Woesearchaeota archaeon | reverse complement strand
CTAGAGAAAACAATTTCATACGTGAACAATCAGGATACGCACCACTGTTTGGTTTCAAACTAAGGAAGCTCAGGCCTTTAGGCCTGAGAGGACGTCACTAAATTTTAGTATTATGTTCTAGCTATTTCTTTGTTACTATTTAATTTATATAAATATTTTTATATTATTGTGTTTCTAAAAATAAATTGTATTTTGATGAGGGAGGCATGATATTTTGAAAAAGAGTTTATTTTTATTGTTTTTATTTTCCTTACTTTCGGTTTTTAATGTTTTTGGATTTTCAGATACTTGGTATGTTGGAGGAAATACTTTTAATTTTGATAATTCTTTGTGTGCTAATGGAAATTCTATGTCAGCTGCTCCTGGTATGGTTAGTAGTGGGGCTAATTTAGGAGTAATGTGGGCTTCTGCTAATGTTAGTGATATTGCATTTAACTTAATTTTTGATGGAAATTTTACAAATACTACTTTCTGTACCCCAAAAGGTTTAAACATTTCTTTGTTGCTTTATGTAGATAGTGATAAAAATGTAGCTACAGGTTGCAACACTTTTGGTGATCCAGCTTCTTGTTTTCCTGGAGCTGATAGAAGAATATTATTAAATGGCACTAATTTTAGTTCTTCAGATTTTGCTAGTTTAATGAGGTTGCAATTTTGGAATACAACCACAACTGCATTTCAGAATAATGATTCTGTAGTATTTATTGTTAACAGTACTGAAGAAGCGTGTTCTAGTCATCCACCATATACATTAAGTTTTTATTTGAGCCAAGGTGCGCTGGGCTTGTCACCTTCAAATTTAAATGGACCTATTAGAGATCTTTCAGTTAAATTAACTTCTACATTTCCAAATTCAACTTTAATAGATGAATTAATTCCTGGTAGTGGTTTTGGTTTTAGTGGTGGACAAGGTTGTCAAAAATATACAAATCAAACAGCTTGTCAAACAACTTCTATTAATGAAGGTTTAACTTGCACATGGAATAGTCAGTTTAATGGTTGCAGTGATGATTTTTCAGCTATACAAGATTGCAATCATTTTGCTGGTTTATGTAAAGATCAAACCAATTGTACTTTAGGGACACAGTTTAGGGCTCCAGGTACGTGGGATACTGCTACAACAATGTGCCGTGAACCTTTCCTTGGTGGAGATATTATGGTACCGTGTGCAAATGCTTGTATGGGTTGCTTTGCTCAGTCTTCTTGTGAGCAAACCGGAGGGGGTCAAGCTGGCAGATGCCAGTGGAAGACAGTAGATCCGGTTATTAATACTTCTGAGTGCAGACCTGCAAATGAAAGAATATGCAGTGTATCAAATCCTACATTGTGTAATAATCCTGCATCGTGTACTACTTTAGGCTCTGAATTTAATTGGAGTAATTCCTTAGGTGTTTGTTTATATGTAAATATGACAAATGGGACTACTTCTCAGGGCGCAGTTGACTTTACTGAGATTTGCTTTAATGGCGTTGATGACAATGGCAATGGTAGAATAGATTGTAGTGATTCAATATGTTTTAACTCTGCTGCAGGTATTGATGCATGGAAAACTGCAGATCCTTCATGCGGTGGTGGATTCAATCCAACTGACTTTGGGCTTAATATAGGAGCAGGTTTTAATCCTGAGTTTTTTAAACAAGATCTTTTTTTCAAGGGTGGAGCAAGTGGTCCTCCTGTTATTATAGGAGAGGATCAAATTAATGAAACTGTAGCTGTTAAGAACGCTAGTGAAATTGATATAAAAGGCCTTGGAATTAAGGATATGGACTCTGCTTTTGGAATAGGTATAGCCACTTCTACAAATAATTTTGCACCTCAATGCCATCCTCATAATGGTAATGTTGCTAATATGACTCAGAAATTCTTTTACGTTGTAGATTCTGATGATAACGTCTCAACAGGATGTAATGTGAATTATAATTTGACTGGCAGTAACGCTGCGACTTTAACAGGTGTAGACTATCTTTATAGTTATGTAGTGAATGAAACAAATGGGACTGAAACTAAAATAGGTTATAAATGTTCGAACGTTTCTGGTAGTTATGCTATGATTGCATTCTCTGCTGGTTTAGCAGGAATGCCTGCTAGTGAGAGAAATTTTATATGTTCTTTCCCTGATGGGGGAGGCGCTTCAGTATTAGTTATTCCTAAGAATAGCATTGGTAAAGGAACAGCAGCTTCACTTAGAGTGCCTATGAAAATATCTGTATTTACAGGCAATATTTCTGCATCTGTAACAATTCCAGCAGGTAGTAATATGACTATAAGCAATGCTGTGGATTCTTTAATAGGATCTTATTATACTCCAGGTACAGCAGATGTTAAACCTACTGATTGTTTTTCAAATCCAACAGCTTGCGGTAGTAATTTTGCATTGCAAGGTGGGGGTAAATTTTTTAGACTTGAGGATTGTGTAAGTTCTGGTGATGAGGATAGTAATGGATTGTCAGACTGCGCTGATCCTTTATGTTCATTTGTGCCACAATGTAGAAGTTCTTCTTTATTGTACAACGCTAGTGCAGATAAAACAGCTCCAACACTATATTCGACCAGAGCTGAAACACAAAGAGATGGTGCATTCTTAATAGTTCAAACTTCAAAACCTACTAATTTGACAGTTTCATTTTATGGAATTAATACAACTTGTAGTAATACTCCTATATTGCTGTATGATTTAGGCGATCCCGGATTTACATTTGATGACTATAGGTCTTTCCATGGTTTATCTTTGTTTAATGGAACTGTTCCAGAAGGAAATGGTTCTGTAGTAACTTTAAATATTACAAATGACACAGTACATTTTTATAAAGCAACAGTAACAGCTGAAAATGGAAAAAGAGCAGTTACTTCTTGTCTAAACTTTACAACCGCTCCAGGGTCACAAGATAGGGTTGTAGCATTTAGACCTATATTTAATGCTGATCAAAATAATCCATTACTAAATTCTTTAGCTATAAGATTTAAACATCCAAATGGTACTATAGCTCAATCTATAAGCGCTAATAGTTCTACTGTTACAACAAACGTTAGCGTACTTACTAATATTACGTTAGAGCTTACTGGCGTAAATGGCACAGGCGTAGCTTTTGAAGGCGTTAATATTGCTAAGGCAGCTGAAATTAATTTTACAAATGCTTTCAATGTTACACAAAGAAATTCCAGTTATGGGTACGTTTCTTTGAATAGTACAAAATGGAATGAGATATCTCAGTTATTAGGAGCATCAACTGTAGTTATTACAGTCCCTGGTACAGGAGATAGTTTAATGCACTGCGATGATGACGGTACATCAAACTGCCTTAATATTACTAATGAGACAGGCGTGTCTAAACTTTTAATTAATACAAGTACAAAAACGTCTACTTGGAGAGTTCCTTCTACAATAGGATTTTCTTCATATGCAACAACTACAACAGTACCAGCAACTTCTTCATCTACAACAACTGCAGCTAGCTCTAGCAGTGGAGGCAGTGGAAGAACTACAAAATCTGCTGTTGAGCCTACTTTAACATCAACATTGTTCAATGCAAAGTCAGGAGAGGAACTTAAATTTACATTTGATGGAGAGAAATCTTCAATAGTTGATGTGAAATTTGTTGTAGCTAATGATATAAAAGAAGCAAAGATGAGCTCTAGCGAAATATCAGCAACTCAAATTAATACACTTGTTACGCAACAATTAGGTGTTAAGGTATTCAAGTATTATGAAATTAAGCCAACAAGCTTTACAAATGCAGATTTAAAGGGCGATGTGATAAGTGGGATGTTTTACCTACAACATTATTAAGCGAGGATGAGAATAAAGTGCATTATTCATCTTTAACTTCAGGATTTAGTTACTTTGCTATTGGGGAGAAACAAAGTGTTAGTGCGCCATCTGGAGAGGCACAACCAGAACAACAGCCAATTACAAAGGAAACTATTGCAGTTGAGAAAAAGACAAACTATGTTGTTTGGTTGGCTGTAGTCTTAGCTGTACTGGTGTTGTTGTTTATATTGTACTTTGCTTTGGTTAGAAAAAAATAATTTTTCTTTTTTATTATTTATAAGTCTTAGAATAAGTTTAGCAAATAACTAATTCAAAATAATATTGGGTTTAATTTTGTAAGTATAAGTGGTTCGTGCAAACCTAAACTGTGCTTAGTAATGTTTATAAAGTCTTTAAATTTTCCAAGAAGTTGAAAGCCAAACATGCTGAGGCAAAAAAGAAGCATTTGTTCTTGGTTATTGGCTAAAGATGAAAAATGGTAGAAACAGAACAATACTTGGTTCCAGTTGACGATTATCTTAAAGTAGGGTTACATATAGGTACTAAGTTTAGAACTAAGGCTATGTCACCTTTCATATATAAAGTCAGGAATGATGGTTTAAGTGTTTTAAACGTTCAAAAATTAAATGAAAGGCTTGAAGTTGCTGCTAAATTATTATCGTATTATAAGCCAGAAGAGATAGTTATTGTCTGCAGAAGAGAAAACGGGTGGACAGCAATAGAAATGTTTTCTAAATTTACAGGTATAAAGACTTTTGCTGGTAGGTATCCTCCAGGAATTTTAACAAATACAAATCTTGATAAATTTATAGAAACTAAGTTAATTTTAGTAGGAGATCCTTTTCCAGACAAAAATATAGTTGATGATGCTGCTAGAGTAGGAATACCTGTAATTGCACTTTGCGATACAAACAACGAACTTGCTAATGTTGATTTAGTTGTTCCATGTAATAATAAAGGTAAAAAAAGCTTAGGTTTAGTGTTTTGGATTCTGGCTAGGGAATATCTTAAATTAAGAGGTGTAATAAAAGATTACAGTGAATTTACAGGCAAATTAGAAGACTTTAGTCCAGATTGAGCATTTTTTCCAAAAGATTTATAAAGTTTTGAGTTTTTCTATTTTTTAGGCTTAAAATGGTATTTAGTGATAAAATGACCGTCATGCAGGTCAGACCAAATTATTCTATAGTTTACCAGTTCAAACCTTTATTAAAGATTGAAAGAAAACATGTTAAAACTCAGAAGCATTTTGTCGGTTTTATAAAAGATATAGCAACTAATTGGAAAGATGGAGATTATTTTTTGAAATCTCCTAAGGGAACTTTTGCTTATTTTACTATTGATGGAAGCAGAGTGAAACTACTTAAAAAATCAAAGATGGGTAAAGAATATTTATGCTGGCAATATTTTGGCCCTGCTAATTCTGGAAAGAAAAGTTATAATGGCAATGGAAAAAGAAGAGCTTAGAATTATAATACGTCAGATATAAATTTTCTTTCAAATTTATTTTCCATAGTAATATTTGCATATCTTTCTACAAATCTAGCAAAAAATTCTTCTGAAGGTGGGACTAAATAATGTTTGTAAATTTTATACATTTCTGCAACGCCTTCGTGTTCAAAAGATCTTAAATAAATTCTCTGATAGGCTTCTTCTGTTAAGTTTGGTTTTATTCCTGTAACACTTTCTAATCCTCTCATTTTTTCTGATTCAAAATATTTTACAGCATAGAAATATACTCTTTTTAATTGATTTGTTTCACTTTCATTTAGCAAATCTGTTATTCTTGTTTCTCCAAGTTTTTCTAATTTTTCAAAATAAGATTTTGGATTTCTGTGATTAAATGAAATACTGATTAAACTACTTAGGGCTTTTTTGATTAGCTTCTCCTTTGGTTTAATTCCTGTTGTTTCTTTAAGCCATAAAAGGAAATCTAAGGTATTTATATATCCCAATCTTGTATTTTCTTTTTCTAAAAGAATACTATACGCTAATTTTACTGTTCTTTCTTCAAAAGGAATTCCTGATTCTTCGTATAACTTTTGTGTTTGTATTACAGAATAATCTAATGTTCCAACTTCACTATAAGTACAAGAGTTTTGTTTTAATTCAATTCTATAACTTTCTTGTATTTTTTCTTTTTTATCTAAATTTTTTGAATTAGCAAGTTCTTTCAGATAGCTTTTTAATTCCATTTCACTTATAACATCTTCTATTTTTCTTGGTTTTCCTTTTCTTAGAGATATTATTATACGATCTAAAGGTATACTTGGTTCTTCGTGTCTTGGAGGCGTTATTATTTCAGGAAGTTTATTTTTGCATACTTTTCTGATAACTTTTGCAAGCCTATAACAACCAAGCCTTTTGGATTTTTCAAATAGATCTCTTGCTGTTTCTAAAGGAATTTCAATACTGCTAATTTTTTGTCTTAAATGCCAATCTAGAATTTTATCATATAATGATGCTCTAAAATAATATGCCACACCTTCTTCAGTTGTAATACCTCCTCTTTTATTTGGCCATTCATAATTTTCTAAATAATATTGGGCTTCTTTATTGTAATTATCTTCTATTCCTTTCTTTATTCTGTCTTTTGGTATTTCATATTTTTCTATAAATTCATGGAATAACTTTTCTATGCTCATTTTTGTCTTATTCTTTCTAGAATTTTTTCTGTTCTTTTTCTTACAAGTAGTATTTTTTCTAATTTCTGAATTTTTTCTTGTTTTATAGGAAATAATTTTTCTATTTGAATGTCTTTTTCATGTGTAAATATTTGTGGCTTCCAATACGTACTGTCATTTTCTAAAATCCCTTTAATATAGCCATAAATAATTGATTTAGCAATGTCTTTTGCTTTTTGCTCTAACTGCGCTTCTAGAATTAATTCACTTCCAATTTCAAGACAGTTTAATGTTAAATTTCCATCATAATCATAGCAATCTTCATCTTTATATACGCGTTCATTTATATCTTTTATATCATTGCCATATTTGTCAATAAGCTTTCCATATGTGTAGGCATCTGCTGTTACTCCATCAGGGTATTTAGGAAAAATTGCAGGCCTAATATTGAAACCGCAATCAAGAAGTAAGAAGTGTTCTTTGCTTCCTAATATTAATTTATAATTTGTATTTTGGTCTGAAGTTAACCCAAGTTTTGTGTCTACCAATGCAAAATCTTTTTTGCTAAGTTCCTCATTTAAAATTTTTCCAGCTTCTTCAAGAAGCAATAGGTTTTTTTCATAATTAAGTATAGGCCTTTCAATATTTTTAAGTTCTTCTGAACTTATTCTTTTTTTAATATAGTCAAAATCAACTATTTTTACACCATTTCCTTCTCTTGTTATTAATTTAGGCTGACTGGTTTCTCCAGGCAGTATACTAGCAAGTTCGTAATAATTTATATCTGTCATTTTATTTACTTTTTAATGGTAAAAATATAATGGTATTTAAATAATTGTCATAACATTATATTATTACAAAAACGATAATTATAAGAACTTCAGAATGTTCCAATATTCATGGATTTAAGATTATTAGAAGAATTGGGATTGACAAAAAGTGAAATCAAAGTTTATTTAGCACTTTTAGATTTAGGAACAACTTCTGCTGGGAATTTAATAAAAAAATTAGGAATGCACAGGGCAGCAGTATATGATCTTATAGATTTGTTAATAGACAAAGGATTAGTTTCTTATATTATTAAAGCAAATAGGAAGTATTTTGAGGCTCAAGATCCAATTAGATTATTAGAGTTTATTGATTTAAAAAAACAAGAATTGACACAAAAAGAAGAGGAACTTAAAAAATTACTTCCTGAACTTCAAACTAAAAGAAAATTATCCAGAGAGGAACAAGAAGGCACAATCTATAAAGGTAAAAAAGGATTGAAGTCTATTTTTGAGGACGTATTAAATGAGAAAAGTTCTTGGTTTGTTTTTGGAGCTACAGGTAAATTTAAGGAGATTTTTCATGCTTATTACATACATTTCCATAATAGAAGAGCAAAATTAAAAATTCCGCTGAAAATAATATTCAGTGAATCTGTTAGAAGAGAAAAAAGAGAAAGAGAATTGAAACTTTCTATTATTAAATACCTGCCTGAAGCTTATATAACACCATCTACTACTTATTTATATGGAGATAAAATTGCAGTTATTGTGTGGTCTGATGAACCAATGGCATTTTTGATCAGAAGCAAACAAGTAGCTGACTCTTATAAGGCCTTTTTTAGCCTTTTATGGAACATTGCTGAATCTTAGTAAACTTTATAAATAACAACACGAGTAAATAGTTAAAAGTGGTGATTGATGAGAAGGGCTAAAATAATTGGTTTTATTTCTATTAAAGGTGGCGTTGGGAAAACTACAACTGTAGCAAACCTGGGTTTTATATTAGCCAATGATTTTAAGAAAAAAGTTTTGGTTGTAGATGGAAATTTTTCTGGCCCTAATTTAGCTTTGCATTTTGGATTTACTAAGCCAAATTATACACTTCATGATGCACTAGCAGGAAAGATAAATTTACAAAAAGCAATTTATGAGCATTCTTCTGGGTTGCATATATTGCCTGCTTCATTGTTTGCGCATTCTGTGGATTGCAGTAAGTTTCATCAGTATATTGCTTCTTTGAGAGGGCACTATGATTTAATACTAATAGATTCTAGTCCTACATTGAATCAGGAAATGCTGGCAACAATTATGGCTTCTGACGAATTGTTTGTTTTAACTACGCCAGATTATGTAACTTTGGCAAGTACTATGCATGCGATCAAGGTTGCCAGGCAAAAGAGAACTTATATTTCCGGAATAATTATAAATAAATTAAGGAGTAAAAAATTTGAATTAAATTTGGATAGTATACAAGATGCAACAAAAGTTCCAGTAGTTAGTGTATTATTTGATGATGAGACTGTAATGAGAGCTTTGGCAAAAGGGAAACCTGTTTCGCACTTATTTGGAAAAAATGGTGTTGCTGTCGAATATAGAAAACTAGCAGCAGCCTTGATTGGAGAAAGATATATTGATAAGAGACTACTAACAAGATTTAAAGGCATGTTTAACAAAAGATTAAGTCAGGATGAAATAAATAGAGCAATAGTTATGGTAAGTCATTATTAATTTTTTATAAAATTTCTTTTCTTCTTCTTACTACTGCTTTTTGATATAGTTGGTCAAATTCTTTTTTTTATTTGCTGGTTCATTTTTATCTCCGTATTGTTGTTTTAGATATGAAGTTGCCACTAAGTGATCAGTTCTATAACTTTTTGCAGTGTTAATAAATATTATTCCTAATATTGATACAATTGCTGCCAATCCAATATTTTATTTCTTCTTATTTTTTTAATGCTTGTTCTATTTGTATGCCTTCCTAATATGATGAATTCTTAATTCAGTGTATGTTGTTCCTAATCTTATAGTTTCATATTGAAGTCTTTTATGATCAGCAAAATTGTATATTATTGTCATAGTATTGTTTTAAGGATAAACATTATTCCAGCATTTAGTTGTTTCACATTTAGCTGCGACTTCTCTTCTTCTTAAGTCTTGTTTAGTAAGTATATAATAATATTCTGTTTGTCCCTGTGTGTAATTATCTAAATTTGCAAATTTCGGAGATTTCATCTTTTTTCGTAGTACGTAACTAGTTGTTGTGGATCCTTGAAATCAATATTATTATTTTCATTGAAATATGGAAACAAACTAACAAGGATTGCAGCAATACCTAATGCTACAGAAGAAAAAACTGTTCCTAATGTAAACCTTCTTTTTCTTAATGCTTCTATAGTTTTTAATTGTGCATCTCTATCTTGTAAAACTGCTTCTAGTTCAGATATTTTTCTTTCTCTATCTGTAATTACTTTTGTTTGATTTTGCATTGATAAATAATTTTCTAACGTTATTCCTCTTTTTGCATTTTCTAGCGCTACTTCTATATGAATTCCTTTTTCTATGACCAAATCATAATATGCAGAATAAGTTAATCCTAATGCTCTAGCTTGTTCTAGAAATTTTCTGTTCGCATATAAATCTATTATCTTCCCCATTAGATAATTGTGTAAGAAAAATTATATAAAATTAACTTAAGCAGCTGCCTTAGCTTCTTCTTTCTTAGGGAACAATTCTTCTAATTTTTGAGAACCTTCTTTTAGGACTTTAAGATTAACTTGAACAATGTCTTGGTTAATTATGTTTCCGACTACTGTCTTTTTTATTCTCTTTCCTTTTTTTAAGCCTTTAACACATGGACCAGAGCTTAACAGTGCCTTTTTCTTTCCAAAGCCAGGCATATCATATCTTATAGGACAACCTGATTTATCTGAACCCCCTTTTATTTCTAGTTCATAACCATTAAGACCTATTTCAGAACCTGTAACTTTATCTCCTATTTTTTTGTTCAAGTAAGGATTTTCTTCTAGCACTTTTTGATAACTTTTTCCTGTTTTTGTGTCATTTACTACAAATTTTACTTCAGTCATGTTTTGGTGTTAATACAGACAATTTATAAAGATTTTTATTAGTTATTTTAAGATTTGGGTAAGTTTATATATTGGTTTTTATTAAAAATAATATGGCTTGGGATGATGCAATAAAAGAAATTTTTGAACAAATAGCTAATGATTTAAGATGTCGACTTAGGCATACTGAAGGAGGTTGTATATTCACTTATAAAAATAAAGATTTCTATTTTAGCTATTTTCAAAATACAATACGTCCCCCTATAGGATCTGTTAAAATTGTTTACAGTAAAGAGGTTAACCCTTCCAAAAATAAAGTCGGTAAATTAGTTGAAATAGGCAATTATGCTTATGAAAAAAGTGAATTAGATAAAATGAAGAAAGAAATTATTGTTAAAATTGTTGAGGGTGTGTCTAATAAATAAGCTTGAATAATTTTAAAATAACTCTTGTTTTTTATTGGTTTTCTGCTAGGCCTTTTCTTTGCCTAATCTGTTGGATTAATTTTTGCTGCAGCTCTAGAGGTAGTTTTTCATATACTTGGTCAGCTACGTAGAAAGTTCCACGACCTTCTGTTGCACTTCTTAACTCAGAACTTAAGCCAAACATTTCCCCAACAGGAAGTTTAGCTTTAACAGTGATATAATTTCCTTCTTGAGTCATATCTAGCAATTGTCCTCTTTTATTAGCTATTAATTTTGAGATTGGACCCATATGATCCATAGTGCCTTCTATTTGCAATACTTGTATAGGTTCGAATATAACAGCAGTTGCATTTACCATTGCTTCTCTTATTGCTTCTCTTACTGCTGGTAAAACCTGTGCTGGTCCTCTATGGATACTGTCTTCATGAAGTTTACAATCATTAAGAGTAACTAATAGTTTTGCACATGGTTCTCTAGCCAAAGGACCGCCATCCATAACTTGATCAAAACCGTCCATTATTAGTTCTATAACCTCTCCAATATGAACTATACCTCTAGTATTGTCAACCAAAGCGTTTCCTTTGTAAAACTCTCTGAATTTTAGTGCATTTTTATTTTCTATGCCGCAATTTACTAGTGTCTTTACAACTGTATCGTCTTTTTTCTTTAGTCTTGTTTCTGATAAGTCTCCTCTTTTAATTGCTTCATAAATTGCATCAGGCAATGGTTCTACTGTTAAATAGAATTTGTTGTGTTTATTTGGGGATTTACCTTCAACTTCAATACTTTTCTTTACTACTGTTTCTCTGTAAACTACAATAGGTGGACTTGATTTGATTTGTACACCTTTTTCTGTTATAATTCTATTTTCTATGATTTCAAGGTGCAGTTCGCCCATACCGCTCATCAGACATTCACCTGTTTGTTCATCAATTTTTATTTTTATAGAAGGATCTTCTTTTGCTGCAGCTTTTAAGACTTCAACTACTTTTGCCAAATCTTGTGGTTTTGTAGGTTCTATTGCTTTTGTGATTACAGGTTCGAATATATGTCTTAGTTCTTCGAATGGATGTTCTGGTTGTTCTGTGATTGTTTCACCAGCTTCAGCACTTATGCCTGCCAATGCTAGTACATTGCCTGCTACAACTCCATCTATTATCTGTGGCTTAATTCCGTTATACATGTATACTTGCTGAACTCTTTCATATTTTTTTGCATTATTAAGATATACTTGCATGCCGCTTTTTATTGTACCTGAGAATAACCTTCCAGCAGCCATTTCTCTTCCTGTTTTAGGGTCTATCATGACTCTTGTTACACAATATGCAACACTTCCATCTTTATTGCAGTTAACTAAGTCTTTTCCAAACTCACTTTCAGATTCTCCACGCCATATTCTTCCTATTCTATATTTTTGTGCTTCTATTGGATTTGGAAGATGTTTAATTGCCATATCCAAGATAACTTCATTTAATGGAGCATTGCTCCAAACCCATTTTTTTCTTTCATCTTCTGGCATTTTATACATTTCCAGAATGTTTTTGAATGTTATTCCTTTTTTTTGCATAAATGAAAATGATAATGCCCAATTTTCTCTTGCACTTCCAAATGCAACACTTCCATCTTGAATGCTTACTTTCCATTTTTCTTTAAATTCTGGTTCAGCAATCTGTTCTATTAGCCTATTAAATTCCAAGATTATTTCTGTAAATCTTTTCTGCATTTGCTCAGGAGTGAACAGCATTTCATTTATTAATCTGTCAACTTTATTTAGGAATAGAACTGGCTTTACTCTTTCTCTTAATGCTTGTTTTATTACTGTTTCAGTTTGTGGCATTATGCCTTCAGAAGCGCATACAAGGACTATTGTTCCATCAATTGCTCTCATTGCTCTTGTGACATTGCCACCAAAATCTACGTGTCCAGGAGTATCTATTAAATTAATAAGAAATTCCTGGCCTTGAAAATCGTGTATCATGCTTGCATTAGCAGCGTCTACTGTCATCAGTCTTTCTTGCTCGTCTGCATGCTGCCAAGTTGCCATGCCTTTTTCTAGATCACCAGCACTTTGAACATTCATTAAACCTGCAGCTGCTAAAAGATTGTCAGTTAACGCAGTTTTTCCATGATGAATATGAGCACTAGTGCATATATTTCTAATGTTTTCAGGCTTATTCATACATGATTTAAATCTTTCAACTGCATCTGCCATTTTATAGCATTGGCATTTTAAACTATATTTAAAGCTTTTGGAATGTTTACTGCATTTTAATAAACTATAAAAATTTTGTTGAAGAAATGGTTTTATTCCGGACTAGTTTCAACTACAAAGTTATCTATCCAGCCTTTGAATTGATCTTCAGCTTCTTGGTCTACTGTTCCTAATAAAACATCTGCTGATGTGTTGCTGCATATTCCCTTTTCCTTTGGTTTCTTTGAAAGATAATTATTGTTACCAACTTTTAGTTCCATTGTGTCTGTTACTGCACTATAGCTACCTTCTAAATGTGTTAGTTCGTTTTTTGGAACGCTACCTTCAGGACTTTCAATTGTTTCTGGACTTTCTCCGTTGCATTTTGAAAACTTAGCAAAAACCGCTCTTCCATAACTATCAAAACCAAGCGCCCAACTATTTGAGTCTCGTCCCATTTGTACTCCCATAGGATAAATTCTTGGTTGTCCATTAGAATTTTCTGCTGGATACTTTTCTGCATACAAATCTATTTTTACTCTGACTGTTCCGCTGTTTAAAGACATTTGTTTATCATTTTTTATATTAATATAAGAACCATCACCATTAAATCTTCTTGCCTCTCCAGACATTCCACCAGTTTCTGTTGTTCCATAATTCATAACAAGGTTGTTTCCACAAGTATCTGCAAATGGTCTTGGGTAGTCAAAACTTAATGATATTAAACATTTAGGAGAATTAGGATCTTCTTGCTGCACTGGTGCGTTTTCGCCACTTCCACAACCAAGCAATGATTTTGTTAATAAAAGTGCACAAAGCGAACTTCTTCTTGCAAATTTTGATCTTGACATGGTTTTATTAGATAATTCTAAAACTATTTAAACTTTTCCTTTTTTAACTATCTTATAGTAGTGTCTATTTTAGGTTAATTTTATAATTAAGTTATTGTTCTAATTAATTAGAAATGATTGATAAAAAAGAGAGAAGTGTTGCAGCTGTTCTTGAAGACGTAAGCTTTATTTTAAATGAAGTAAGGAATACAAAATTTAAAAATTTGGAAGAAACTAAATTAAGTGCAAAACAAGAAAAAATTTTAGAAGACGTTGAGAAAGATATTGATGTTTGTGTTACTAAGTTGGGTAAAATATTACATACTACTGAACTTTGACCTTATGGATTTCTGTTATAGACTCCCATTTCATATTATTTATAACATCTTTAATTAAATTATTTTTATGTCAATAGATATAACAAAATTATTTGATAGAATCGGAGCTGTAGCAAGTATTGAAGGAATTTCTTTAGCTGAATTTAGATTTGATTATGTGAATAATTTTATTAGTGAACATTTTTCACACGGAGGGTACAGTATTAAACTTGGTTATGATCTTAATGATAAACTTGCTGGTGTTTATTTATGTTGTAATTTTGGTCCTAATTCTGAAGATAATAGTTTATGTTTTCTAGATGGAAAATATAATCTACTGAGATTATATCCTCGTGATGATCCAGCAGGTAAAATAGAGTCTGGGGTTATCCCCACAGCTTGCTGTGGAAGCAGAAGCAATATATTCTAATTTAAATCCGCTTCTGCATGGTAAGTTTAGAGCATGCC
>JAGVZG010000016.1 GCA_018302765.1 Candidatus Woesearchaeota archaeon | reverse complement strand
CTAGAGAAAACAATTTCATACGTGAACAATCAGGATACGCACCACTGTTTGGTTTCAAACTAAGGAAGCTCAGGCCTTTAGGCCTGAGAGGACGTCACTTAAATGCCCATTGCATTATAGCAGTTCTGAAACTAGACATGAACGTAATTCAAGTGTATTCATAACAGAAGATTCAACATTATGCTCTCAATTAACAATTGCAACAAATAAACCATTTGACTTAGAACTAGAGAAAAGACTAGAGTGTCTTTTCATGGAATATCAAGCTCAAGGAGATTAAAATGGGCGAAAAAATATACCAACCAAGGGGAATAATTCCTTATGAACAATCAAGCAAAAAAGATATAGATTTCTCAAAAAGTCCAAGAGAAATAATAAAAGAAACTATTGGAGATGATCCAAATAGGAGATTATATTCAGAAAAACAATTTGAATTGTTTAAAAAAGAAAAATGGTTTAGGGAAGATGGTTGGTTTGTTTATGAATTAAAGAAGCATGAAATTACAGAAGAAATACCTACTTTCAGAGGATGGACTCCGTCGTATGATTTTGTAGCATCTGAATTTAAACTAGAAGACGATATTGGTTTAGTAAATATTGGAAAGGAAGTTAAATTATCCAAAAAGCCTGGAAATTACCTAGTGGGAGAAAATGTTAGGGAAGTTAGTGCTAGCGAATTACAATATGGAAGAAGATTTGCAGGAACTAAAGAATTATTTGAAAAAAATAAATATAAAATTGAACAGACTTTTAGCAGATTAAATTGTTCTAATATAGAATTTATAGTTTTTAGAACATATAGGGGTTGGCCTGCTGTTTGGGATGATTTGTACTTTTTTTCAAAAGGTGACTTTAATGATGCCTAGTGAAGAAAAATATGAAAAAATATATGCGGCAAGTGATGAGTCAAGATTTGAACCATCCTATGAAGTAATAAAAGTTTTAAAAGAATTATCAAATCCAGAAAATTTTGATATTTTTAGAAGGTATCAAAAATATCCAGAGTTAATTCAAGCCTTATCTAAAAAGTATAATTTACATAAAGAAAGGGTATTCTTGGAATCAGGAATTATTGGAATTATTCACCGAGTTTTTGATTATATGATAAATTCAGGATCATCAGTTTTATTACCTGAATTTGGTTATCCTTATTATTTTAATTTAGCAAAACATCATAATTCTAAAATTATGACATTTAAATTTAATAATATAAATGACATATTTAGTTATAATATTGAGGATTTAATAAATAAAATAAAAGAAGGACCTAATGTAATTGTAATAATTGATCCTGAGCAACCATTAGGTTTTTCAATAAAAGAAGAAGATTTGAGGAAGATATTAGAAAATGTAAATAAAGACCAGTTAGTTGTATTGGATCAGGCTCATGAAGGTTTTAGTGAAACAAATATAAAAAATATAAATAATCTACTTGAAGAATTTCCTAATTTATTAATAGCTAGAGGTTTCTCAAAGTTGTATGGTATAGCAGGAATAAGAGTTGGTTATGCCTTATGCGGACAAAATGTAAAGAATATAATAAATTTTAATGAAAGATATTTAGGATTCGACAATATTGCACAAAAACTTGCTATTGCTATTTTAAATTCTGAAGAGCATTATAAGAAAATTGCACAGATTATAAGAGAACAAAAGGCAATATTTAAAGAAAAAATTGAAAAATTACCTAACTATAAATTTTTTGATACTGATAGTGGCTCAATATTAATTGAAGTTCCTGAAAATCAGATTGAATTTATTGAAAAAGAGGCCAAAGAAATAGGAATAGAAATTAGGAGAATTAAAGATTATTCCAATATAAAAAAATATCCTCAGTTTAAAAATTGGTATAAAATAACTATTGGGCCTAAAGAACACAATGATAAAATTATAGATTTATTTAATTCTGTTTCATGGTTGTACAATGTTGAAGTTAATAATCAAGAAGTTAAGAAAATATTTCATACAAGGGAAGGTGGATATACTGTAAATAGAATTGAGATTCCTTGTGAAAAAATAGGAATATTAATGGGATTTAATAAAGTTCTAGTTCCTCCTGATAAAGAAGTATCAGCACATAAACATTTATTACAAGATGAAATATTTGAGTTTTATTCGGAAGCACAGGTTATAGTTAACGAAGAAGTAATTAATGTTAACGCAGGTTCAATAATTGTGCTTAAACCTGGGGATATTCATTCTATTAAAGCTCTAGAAAACAAATTTGCAAGATTTACAGCATTAAGATTTCCATATTCACATGAAGATAAATATAATGTGAATGGTGAGGCAGTTATACATGAAAGGAAAATTTGAGATTAAATGATAAATCTTTGAAATTTAATTATAGTTGTATTCTTATGAGTAGATAATATTTATAATTATTTTTTATTTTTCAGAATTTTATAATAACTAATAACCAAACTTACCACAGTTAAATGCGTTATAGCAGCTACAAATACTGCAGTATAAGTCAAATAAATATCGCCCAAGA
Organism: Candidatus Woesearchaeota archaeon; assembly: GCA_018302765.1. Taxonomy (GTDB): domain Archaea; phylum Nanobdellota; class Nanobdellia; order SCGC-AAA011-G17; family GW2011-AR18; genus JACPCE01. The sequence continues at coordinate 8,794 of JAGVZG010000016.1, read as the reverse complement.
AATTTGCTAAAATTAAACCTAGAACAATTATAACTCCTCTATCAAACCTTGAGGCTAATTTAAATGGTTTTTCTTGTGATAGTGCTGCTCCAACATTAGAGACTAAACTTATAATTATAGATCCGAACACTGCAATTATAACCCAAATATAACCAGGTACTAAAAATCCTGGAGTTACAAAAGAAAATCCCAAACCAACAAATCCCTCTACATATTTATCAAGAGTTACATCAAATATTACTCCGAATTTAGTTTCTTTATTGCTTAGTCTTGCAACCCAGCCGTCGCATAAATCACATAAACCACTTAAAACCAATGGAATAATAGCCAATAATAAGTAATGCTTGTAAATTAAATATGCAGCAATAACTCCAAATACTAATCCAAAAAATGTAATTAGGTTTGGACTTATTTTTAAAATTACTAATTTACTTATTGCTCTAGAAAAATTAGTATTGTATAGCCAGTTTCTATATTTATATAACATATGTTATTATAATTTTATTTTTTATTTATATAAGTTATGAAAGAATTATAAAAATGGTTGAATAGTAATATCATGGACTGTTTGTTGTCTTATAGATTTGTATATTACAGTTTCTCTCTTGCCTTCAGTCAGTCTTACAATTTCTAAGCTAACAAAAAACTTTAATACAGCTTATTTTTCCTAGTTTTCATGGTTAAAGTTATATTTAAGGAAACAGAAGATAGCGATGATATAAAAAAAGATATGGCTGTTGTAGATATGCATTGTCACACAAATATTTCTGACGGAAGAGATACTGCAGACCTAATGATTAGGCAAGTGCAAAAATTAGGAATTGGGATCTCAATAACAGACCACAATAGAATAGCTGCCTCATTAGAGGCTTGCAAAAGGACTTTTTCTATACCAGGAATAGAAATTACATCTTCAGATGCAATTGATTTTCTGGTTTATTTTTACAAGACCAAAGACTTGGAGCATTTTTATAATAAATACATAAAAGACAAGCACCTAAGCTCAAGAATATTTAATCTTTGGAAATTAAAATGGAACACTGAAGAACTTTTGGATCATGTTAGAAAATATAACTGTGTTATAACATTGCCACATCCAATAGCAATGAGACCAAAAAATAGTTATATATTTATGCATAAAAATCCAAAATTAATGAAACATATTCATGCTATTGAAGTTATTAATTCGTTAATGCATGAAGAACATAACCAGATGGTTACTGAATGGGCTAAAAAACTAAATAAAAGTGCAACAGGAGCCAGTGATTCCCATGTTTACAACTATCTTGGAAAGGCAGTAACTGCAAGCTATGCCTCTGATGTGTCTGAATTTTTAGATAACATAATAAAGGAGAAAAATATTGTTGTTGGTAGAAGCTTGGACAGGTTTTCAAAATTACATATCAAGCTTGGAATATTAAAAAGGAATTTACAATGGTAAAGTATTACGTTGGCGGACAAGCACTAATAGAAGGCGTTATGATGAAATATAAAGATAGGATAGCTATTGCCGTTAGAGAGAAAAATGGTAAGATTACTGTTAAAAAGGAAAATATAAAATATAAAGATAGTAACATTCCTTTTATCAGAGGAGTAGTTAATTTATTTATTATATTATATATAGGTATAAAATCATTAAATTATTCTGCCAATGTTGCTGCTGGCAAGGAAGAAAATGTAAGTACTGTTGGATTATTATTTAGTTTATTATTTGCTATTATTTTTGCTGTTGCATTATTTAAATTTTTACCCTTGTTGTTTGTTTATATACTGGACAAAAGTTTTCATTTCAATAATATATTGTTTAATGTTTTAGACGGTTTATTTAAGATATTATTATTTGTGCTATATGTTTATGCAATATCTTTTATGAAAGATGTCCATAGAGTTTTTCAGTATCATGGCGCTGAACACAAAGCTGTTGCATGTCATGAATATAATAAAAAATTAAGTGTAGAGCATGTTCAGAAATTTGAAAAAGAGCATATTAGATGCGGTACAAGTTTCATATTTTTAGTTTTATTTATCAGTATTATTGTTTATACTTTTATTCCTAAAGATTATAGTTTTTCCTTAAAGTTATTGTTAAGAATATTATTGTTGCCTGTAGTTGCCAGCTTGAGTTATGAAGCCTTAAGATTGGGCGCTAGGTACAAGGCATTTAAATTTTTCTCTTATCCTGGGTTGTGGATACAGAAAATAACAACTAAAAATCCTACAGGAAAACAAGTTGAAGTTGCTATAAAAGCATTGAAAACTGTTTTGAGCAGGTAATTTACTTGCTTATTTCTTTCGATGAATCACCTGATTTTGGAGAATTTTCATATTCTACAGGTCTTGTTCCTTTGGAATTACTGCCAAACTGGCCTTGTAAAAAACCTGCTCCAGAATTAGATCCCTGGCTTCCCTTATCTGATATCCTAGGTATTGTTGGTAGGAAACTTGTCACTAGATCTGCTGGCAAAAGATTTATCAGTATTTTAACTGAAAGTTTCTCTGGATAAATCTTTATGTTTCCACTTTTTAATTCATCTATAAAATATTTTGGGCCTTCTCTTTCTAGTGCTGTCTCAACCAGCAGTAAAACTGCTAAAGATTTAACTTGATCTGTATTGCCAAATTGTTTTCTTAATTCTTCTTTAATTAAGCCATCTGTCAAACCTTGTGTACTATCTTTCATTACAGATTCAGCAATTATTTTTGCTGGATCATCTGATTTTATTAGCTCGAATATTGTGTCTTTTGATATAGTAGTGCTTAATTCTTTTACAGGTATTTCATTAATATTTCTAAATACATCTTTTTTAATCAAAAACACTACTTTGTCTTTGATATTATTTTGGTTTATTTCATTTTGTATATTGTTAAGCTGTTGTTGCGTCAAAATCTGATATCCACTAATCAAATCTCCTGAACTGCTCTGAGATTCTAAATTAATGCCAAAAATCAAGCTATTAGCATCGTCTAAAACAATATATTTCGGACTTGAAGAGAACTGTTGTGAAAAACTCATTAAATCTAGAACTAGTAAGCCTCCAAATATTGGTATTATTAAAATAATAACATTAAGCCACACAGAAAAAGTGAATACCACTGAAGCAAAGCCTCTTTTTATCCACTTAAGAATTAATATGAATATTAAAACAGGAAGATATATTATTAAGAATAATATTGATGCTATCCAGAGTGGTGTAAACATAAAAGTCAAGACTATAATAATTATTGTTGCAATAAAAATAATCCAAGCAAATCCTATATTTTTCAGTGTTTTTGATTTATCTTCCTCTTTTGTTTCTTCCATTTGTCTTACTCTGGTTCTTTTTAGATCTTAAATCTTTCTTTTTAGTAACTAAGGAATAAACAATTAAAATAATAAGCAATGCACCAATTGTAAATAATATCAATTCAGCGTTAGAGAATTGCTTGTCTTTTGAAGTATCTTCTGTATTTGTCTTACTAACATTTACACCGTATTTTTTTAATACAATACAATCATAACAGTTTTTTGGGCTTTCACTATACCTGCACATATCAGAAAAAGATCTTATTGCAATATGTTTTACTGTTGGATCTTGCATATCCATGGCTGTTGTATTTATTGGGTTGTTTGGACTTTCAAGAGTGAAAGATATGTTTAAATTTTTGTCTTGATATTTAGTATAACAACTATGTTCAAGAAACGGTATGTTTACAACTTGTGCAAAACCTAATTTTGGTATTATTAATAAAGATAATATAAACAAAAATATTAAAGCTTTTTTTGCCATTTTATTTGAAGTAATTTAATGTTTATAAAAATTATGCAAGATCAATGTTTAAATAACTTGCTGTTATTAAATAAGTATGAAAGAAATATTGCAAGAGTTATTAATTGGTTTGAAAGCCGGAAATAAATTAGAAAATCTTAAAAAAAATCTATGCAAGAAATACAAACTAGAAAAATTACCTACAAATATAGAAATTCTTGAAGAGTTAAATGACGAACAAAAAGAATTTTATAAAAAATTTCTGGTTACTAAACCTGTAAGAACTATGTCTGGTGTTGCACCATTAGCTATAATGACAAAACCCTTAGCTTGTAAACATGGAAAATGCACTTTTTGTCCTGGCGGGCCAAAATCTATTTTTGGAGATGTTCCACAAAGTTATACGGGAAATGAACCAAGTACAATGAGAGCCATAAGGGCAAATTACGATCCATACCTAATAGTTTTTAATAGATTAGAGCAATACATTTTGTTAAATCATATACCTGATAAAACCGAAGTTATAATTCAAGGCGGAACTTTTTGTAGTTTCCCAGAAGAATACCAAGAGGAAGTTATTAAGTATACATTAAAGGCAATGAATGATTTCTCTGAAATATTTTTTAAAAATAAGAATTTTAATTTCAGCAAATTTAAGGAATTTTTTGAGTTGCCAGGAACAATAAAGGATGCAGAAAGAATATGCAGAATACATGAAAAGCTATTGAAGATAAAAGGAAAAGCTGATTTGGAAAAAGAGCAGTTAAGAAATGAAACAGCAAAAGTAAGAAGCACTGCGCTAGTCATAGAAACAAAACCTGACTGGTGCAAACAAAATGAAATAAATGAAATTTTAAAACTGGGAACAACCAGAGTTGAGCTTGGTGTTCAGACTTTAAAAGATAAAATTCTAAAAATCACAAATAGAGGCCATACATTGAAAGATACAAAAGAAGCAATTCAATTGTTAAAAGATTCATTTCTGAAAACCACATTTCATATCATGCCTGGCTTGCCTGAGTCTACGCATGAGGAAGACATTTTGATGTTTAAAGAGTTATTTGACAATTCAAATTATAAGCCTGACTCATTAAAGGTTTATCCTTGCTTGGTTATGCCTGGAACTCCTTTGTTTTTACAATATCAAAAAGGAGAATTTAAACCACTTACAACTGAAGAGGCTGCTGATATAATAAGTGAAGGTAAAAGGTTTGTTCCTGAATACTGCAGGATAATGAGAATAAATAGAGATATACCATCAACAGTAATTAAAGATGGAGTAATGAACACAAATTTAAGGCAAATTGTTGAAAATAAAATCATTAAAAAAGGGATAAAATGCAGATGCATAAGATGCAGAGAACCTATGGGAAAAGAAATAGATTATAACCATGTTGAACTAAAAAAATTTTATTATGATTCAAGTGGTGGAAAGGAGGTTTTCATAAGCATTGAAGATACAAAAAAAGATATTTTATTGGGATTTTGCAGATTAAGAAAACCTTACAAGCCATTTAGGCCAGAGATAACATCAGATTCTGCTGGCGTCAGAGAGCTTCATGTTTATGGTCAGGCAATACCTTTAGGAGAAAAAGGGCTTGTGCAGCATAAAGGTTATGGGAAAAAATTAATGGAAGAAGCTGAAAGAATTGCTAAAGAAGAATGGAAATGTCATAAGATATTAGTTATTTCTGGAATTGGAGTTAGAGAATATTATAAAAAACTTGGTTATTCTAGAGAAGGTTCTTATATGAGCAAGAAATTGTAATTTATTAATTTTCATGGCTTTTAATAAATTTTTCATAATATTCTAATTCATCAAATTCTTTTAATTCTTGACAACATTTTTCATATAATAAATACTGGAGAACTATAACATCTCTTTTTAATGTTTTAATATATTCATTAAGTTCTTTTATATTTACCATTGTTTATATTTAATTTTATATTTTATATATGTTTAGTTAAATTTACCGTAAAATTTTCAAGAATATTTTTCTTAATAATTAGATAGACTTATAATACATAAAAAATATAACTATTAAATTAAGGTTTATTTATAGGATATTACCAAAAATGACCAAAGCAGTAATTTTTGACATGGATGGAATTGTATTTGATACAGAACCAATAGGTTTCGAAGCAACAAAAAAATTACTTAAAAAATATGGTAAATATATAAAATATAAAGAAATTATACTTTATTTAGGAACAGGTGTAAGAAATTATGTTGAAAGTATAGCTAAGAAAAAGAAGGTTAATGAAGACATAGAAATTTTAATTAAAAAAAGAAAAAAATATTTCGTAGAATTGGCAAAAAATAAGTTAAGAGTTTTTCCAGGAATAATAAAATTAATAAAAGAACTAAGAAAAAACAAGGTAAAAACTGCTCTAGCAACATCATCTTCTATAAAATCTGTAAAACTTAATTGCAAATTAACTAAATTAAATATTAAACTATTTAATGTGATTGTAACTAGGAACGACATCACAAAATTCAAACCAGATCCAGAAATATTCAACATAGCAATTAAAAAATTGAAAGTTAAGCCTGAAGATTGTATAGTGATAGAAGATTCTATTGCTGGAATAAAAGCTGCTCAAAAAGCAAAAACCAAAGTTATAGCAATTTCTAATTCTTTGCCTAAATCAAAATTAAAAACTGCAAAATTGGTTTTTAATTCTGCTGAAGATATAAAATTCAGAAAATTAATGTCTTTATTCTGACGAATGTTCATCTATATACTTTGTGTATGTATCTGATACTAAATAATAATCATCTGGATATTTTGCATTTCTGATTAAAATGTTGTTAGGAAATTCCTTAACAAGAAAACCCAACATAATTTGAAATCTTTTTTCTACTTCTAATTGTACATTTCTTTCAATTTCAGATTCTTCTTCATAATTAATAAAAGAAGAGAGTTCATCTTTATATCTTGATAATTCATATTTAACTGAACTTCCAAAAGTTGTGCCCAAATATATTAATAAAGTTGTTAAACCAGAAAGAAATGCAGGACTTAATATACTGGATCTATTTCTATGATTTTTTTTGTATGACCAATTGCTTGCATTATTTATAAAAGAATGTTGGTTATAATGTTCAATAGTTTTGCTATCATTATATATTTCAAATCTTCTGTGTCTAATATCAAATTCTTTGTATGCAACATCAACTAATATTAAATTATTGTCTATTTTTATACTTGAGCAGCCATGATTGCACTTTTTTCCATTATTGTCATCATCTACCCAAACAAAATTAGAATCTACGCCTGCTATTCTTGACATTGTTGTATATAAAAAACTAAAGTCACAGCATCTTCCATTTTTAGAATAAAATGTTTCACTCGCGCTATAATAATATGATATGTTGTTATCATAATAAAAATTCTGAATCATCCATCCATATATTGCGTGTGCCCTGCCAATACCTCCAACAGGATGAGAACACACTAATTCCCAAGTATTTTCTATAATATCTTGCGTTGCATCAAATGGTTTTTTGTTTAGATTTAAATTATCAAAATCCTGATAAACTCTTTTATAGAATTGTTCTTTTGATTCTAAAGCAAATTGTTGTTTCAACCAGTCTTTTGTTACAAATGAATCAAGACTAAGATTTTGCATAATTGTATATTAATTTCAAAATTTAAAATAAAAGCGCAGAAATAACTGAAAAATTTACAGAAAACTTGAAAGATTTTCTAATCAGCTACTAGGTCATAAAGTTCTGAGAAAAAATTTGCATTTTTACTTTGTTTATTACTCATTCTTTTTTCTAAATTCTTGCTTACTTTTACAGAACATAAATAAGTTTTTTCTCTTTCTGTAAAGCCATTAAAATTATATTCTGCAGTGCCTACAATTATTTTATTTTTTCTTTTATAAACAGGCAATTGATGATCATTTACTGATAAATATGTCTCAAGATTTTGTTCTTCATTAAAATTGTAATATATTCTTAATCTTAAAGCCTTGTTTTTGTCTATAAAACTATCTTCTGCTTTAATTCCATAAAACCTAATGCCATTAACAATTCTTTCCAGTTTATCATGATAACTATATGTTAGACCAACTATTGATATAGTAACTAATGGCCATTTAATTAATGCTTTTATTAATTTTATAAACATATGAATGAATTAATTTTACATTTAAAAACAGTTTTGCAGAAATTTCCGGAAGATTTTTAATACCTATTGACAATTTTATTTATTTCATTATCAAAGCACAAAGCTTTTTCTCCATTTTTAATACAAAGGTAAATAACTGAATAATCAACAAAACTTAATTTCTTTTTAACTTTATTTACTAGTCGAATAATTGCTGTCCAATCAACTTCTTCAATTCTATAAAGTATAATATCATTATTTTTGCCCAGCTTATCTATAACTTCTAGTGCATAGTTTATATCTTTTTTATAAACTAGTACTGTAAAAGTTTCTTCTAAAACTCTGTCTGGAATAATAATTTTTTCTTGTTTATAATTTATTAGGTTTCCTAATGCTTTATCATGCAATTCATCTTCTGCCAGAAATAATGCAACTAAAAATGAAGTATCTGCTATCATTTACTAACACCATAAATTATATTATCAGCATTCTTACTTATTTTTTGTTTCTTAGCAACTTTGTGAAAAATATTTAACCAACTAATCAAATCGCTTAAATTTTCTGTTTTTTTCTCATCAAATTTGCTAAAATTTTCTATTATTGTATCACTAAAACTCATATTAACTTTTTTCATCCGCCTTAATGTCCTATAAGCTTCTTCAGATAAACTTATTACCTTTACCATATGCATAGTGTATGCACATATGTATTTAAGCCTTGCTACTTTTTGATGATTTTAACTCTTAAAAATAGTTCTGCAGAAATTTCCGGAAGATTTTCAAACACTTTCTAAAAAATATATAATTTCAGTAATCAAGAAAATATAGAGAGAGGCTCTGTCCTGAGTCTCTAGAACAATACCTAACAAGTTATGGCAGATTAGTCTGCCATATATTTCAGCCTTTATTGTTTTAGCACTTTTAGAGCTTA
>JAGVZG010000028.1 GCA_018302765.1 Candidatus Woesearchaeota archaeon | reverse complement strand
CGTAAGGAGATTGTTCACAAAGAATTGGTTCGGGCTCATTTTTGTTAACACAATATCCGCAGGAAGTAACCATGCAATCTGATTCAGTAGAACATGATCTGTCTTCTTTAGGATTAAGGGTATTTTCACATTGGGTTTTACTCTCAAATGTCTGTAACCCTTGATACATGTACATTCCGCAAAACTCTTTCTGGCTACAATTTTTATTTGTGTTGTCAAAGTAATAATATGAATTGCAATCAGAAGCCAGAGCATAAACTCCTGAAACTAAGAAAATTAAACTAATTGCTAAAAATAATCCTGCTTTTTTCATACTATCTTAAATTAACAGAACTTTAAAAACCTTTTTATAACTTCGGCTACATCCCAAATAGAATAGATTTCTAATTTAATCAATCGGGTTTAATATTAAAAAATGGGCGAGCCGATTACTCGACTCAACCCCAAAATAGAGTCTCGAGTTAATCGAGACTTTATCGCACTTTCTGTCTCTCTCCTGGTTGAAATAGCTATGCTATTGAAACCGATTGATCGTATCAAGAGAGGCAAAAAGCCTTATGATTATAGGGTACTTCTGGTTTTATGTATTTTACGGATTATGCTAAGGTTGAGTTATGAGGATTATGAAAGAGTGATGAGAACTGATAAAAGAATATGCAATCCTCTTGGATTAAAAATATTACCCTCCAAAAGCACGATTCAACGAGCAATGAAATTTCTGAATTTTAGCTTGATAAGGCAGTTTAATAATCAATTAATTTCCTGCATTATCAAGAGAAAGTTAAATATCATTATTGATTCAACTGGAATGAGATGTATAGGCAGAAGCATTTGGTATTGTATTAGAATAAAGAAGTATACAAGAAAAAGAGATTGCAATAAAATTCATCTTGCAGTTGATGCAGATTTGCTTTTAATCCTGAATTTCAGGATTACAAGATGGAATAGAAATGATAATCCTTTTTTAGAGAAACTATTAAAGCCATTTAAGCTGTTAGGAATAATTTTTGCAGATAAAGGATATCTATCAAGAAAAAACTTTCAGTTTTGCATGAATAGAAATGGAGGATTATTTTGTCCATTTAAGAAGGGATCAACAGCAAATCCAAAAAGTAATCCTGCATGGAAATTTGCATTTAATCTTTATAAAAAATGCAATTGGATTTATATGGATATTTATCATCAAAGGTATTGAAGCAGTCAACTCTGCAATCAAGAAAAGATATGGAGATAGTTTTAAATGCAGAAGAAAATCTATGAGATTTAAGGAAGTATCCTTAAGGTTTATTTTAAGGTTTATTGCATACAATGTTTTTGTAATGCTTTGCTATAATTATTCTGTAAAACATAATCTTCCTCTTTATGTAAGAGCTTAAATCTATAAAAGGATAGAATAATTTTACTAGTTGAAACTATTTTATTTGATGATTTTATTTAAGATTTATAATAGAATTGAAAAAATTTCTTCGGACTATGGACAAGAAATTTTTCAGAATTAAGAGGCAAAAGCCTCCAAATTTTTAATTGGGATGTAGCCTATAACTTCCAGCTATATTGAAACCCTAATCGAATTTCAGCTTTTATCGCCAAACAATTAACCTTATAAACCTAAAATTCAATTTATAGAAAGCATATAAGAAAGAATATATGGCAAAATAGAATAGATAAAAATGGCTTTACAAGACATACTTAAGAATTTACCAGAAGTTGAAAGTCCTATTGAAAAAAAGCTTAGTTTCAGTGTCAAGGCAAAGTGGACTCTTATTGTGCTTGCAATTTTCTTTGTTCTTGCAAATATTCCGCTTTACGGGCTTTCAAATAATGCGCTTTCAAGATTTGATAATCTTGCAGTAATACTTGGAACAGATTTTGGAAGCATCATTTCTCTTGGAATTGGGCCAATTGTTATGGCATCTATTATTCTTCAGCTATTAGTTGGAGCAAAAATTCTAGATATAGACACAAAAACTCCGGAAGGCAAGAAATTTTTTCAAGGACTTCAGAAAATGATGGTTTTATTTTTCATAGTATTTGAAGCAAGTATTTATGTATTGATGAAAGGATTAGAAGCATCGCCAGGATATGTAGGAATTGTAATTGCGCAGCTTTGTGTTGGAGGGCTTGCAATTTTATTTATGGATGAGATAACTCATAAATGGGGATTTGGCTCAGGAGTATCGTTGTTTATTGCAGCAGGAGTAAGTTGGAGAATATTTACTGCATTGTTCCAGTTCATAAATGCTCAGGGGGGAATTGATCCAAGCGGCAAGGTGCTTGTATTTATTGCATCAATAATCAATGGGAATACAACTGGAGCAATTCTCGCGCTTGCAGCAGTAATAATTACTATACTTATTTTCTTAGGAGTGGTATGGATGCAATCGCTAAAAATTGAAATTCCATTGTCATATGACAGATTAAGAGGTTATGCAGTTAAATGGCCGCTTGCATTTTTTTATACTTCAGTTATTCCGGTTATTTTAGTTTCTGCGCTTGCAGCAAATATACAGCTTGCAGGAGGACTGCTCGAAAAATGGTTAGGACATGCAACAATCTTGGGAGGATTTTCAACAACAGGGGTTCCAACTTCCGGGTTTTCCTATTGGATTGGCTCATCTGATTTGTTAAATGCAGTTATTACTGGAAGCTTTGCATGGTCTATGCTGCTGCAATTAATAGGGCATGTTCTATTCTATGTTATATTCTCGGTTGTGTTTGCATTGTTTTGGGTAAAGACATCTGGAATGGATTCGCAAAGCCAGGCAAAAAATATTATGGCTTCTGGATTAACAATCCCGGGATTTAGAAAAGATGAGAGAATTTTAGAATCCGTGCTTGACAGATACATCCTGCCTTTAACAATAATGGGCTCTGCAACAATCGGGCTTATTGCTGCATTAACTAATTCACTTGGAGCAATTGTTCAGGGAACTTCTATACTGCTTGTAATTATGATTATGTACCAGTTCTACCAGAGCATTGCCAAACAGCACTCAGTAGATATGCATCCTGCACTTAAGAAAATAATAAAGTAAATAGAAAGTAGATAGACATTTAAAGTGCAAATAATTAAATTAAATAAGAGTTCAACTAAAAAAGAAGGAAAATGGATTTAATACTATTAATGCAGAAGTATCCGAAAGAAAGTCTCATTCTAATTGCCATACTCCTGAGTTTTGTTACTTTAATGATTACAAAGTTTGTTACAGACCAGAAAAAAATGAAAGAGCTTCGTGAAAAACAAAAAGAGCTTAGAAAGAAGTCAAAAGAGTTTTCTCATGATGTCAAAAAGATGATGGAAATAAATAAGGAACTGATGGAAATGAGCATGGAAATGATGAAGCATTCGTTTAAGCCGTTATTGCTTACATTTATACCTTTGCTGGTATTTTTTTGGTGGTTAAAAACCACTTTTGAAGCAGTTCTTCCGGGCTGGATTTGGTATTATATTATTGTAAGCGTGATTTCAAGCCTGATATTGAGAAAGTTGCTGGATGTTGCGTAGCGTAGGGAAGCATAGGTTCACCTCAAACTCAAACCTTCACTCATCCATTATCCTCCCATACCTCGTGAAATTTCTCGGCATCACCCTTCAACAACAGATAAAGGCGAAGAGAATTCTTGATTTAGAAAATATATTGAAGCTCGCCTTTCGGGCTCGCTTTTTTCAGATTCCTGCTTCGCAGAGGATTATAACTTATAAATTTGGAAATAGATAAAATTAAGTCGCATCTGCTCCTAAATATAAATTGTAATTATCCATTAATATATCAGCTTAAATACACCAATTCATAAATCCAACGAGTTAATGCCCCTCGGGCATGACTATAACTAAACAAGCCTACCAATTTGTTATCATACCCATATCTTTTGATGGAGGTTTCTTCACATAAGTGATTAATTCCATCCTTTCAAAACAGCAAGGACAATAAACAACTCTCTTTTCCTTACTTTTATTCAATATTTTATCTTCTATAACTGACTGTATTTCTATTTTTGTATATCTCTTGATATTGTTTCTTGAATAAACTCCATAATACCTTACTAACCTGAAATTCCTTTCAGGAATATGTTGTATGATCGCTGAAATAAAATCAAACACACTCATTGTCTTGAATGTCTTATTACCTTTATTATCTTCATAATAAAAAGTCACACCCTTGCCATTGTAATCTATTATTCTTGAATTTGCAATGGCAGGGTGTCTAATATATCTTCCAATATATTTTATCAATCCTTTTCCATAATGAAGTTTTTCAGGTTTAATGTAAGCAACAAATCCATTTAGATATCTTCTAAAGCATAAATCAATAATTGATTGAGGAATAAAATTCCTCAAAGCAGTAAGAAGATTATATTGCCATTTTTTATGAAAAGTATTATAATCAATATAATTTCCTAACTTCACAAACTTGTTTTGTGAATTATATCCTCCTTCTGTAACCAAAGCATGAACATGGGGCTTGAATACTATATCTCTTCCAAATGGATGGAGAACAGTAATTATTCCGGGAACAACCTCTTGTTTTAATGCAAATGAGAACATTTCTTTTATTGTTGCTGCTGCAACATCCATTAAAACTTTTTGTAATTCTCTTTTTTCTTTTACAAAACTCCAAAGAATGTCTGGCATACTAAAAGTAAGATGCCTATAAGTCAAATTCTTGATTATCTTCTTTGTAAGTTTATCAGCCCATTTATCAGTATGCCTCTTGCCACAGCAAGAGCATATTCTTGAATTGCATCCAAATGGAACAATCAATTCCTTTCCGCAATTGTTGCAATGAAAGACAAAACAACCTCTTTCTATACCTTTACAAGAAAGCATTTTCTCAACCTCTTTTTGCTCTATATCCCTAACTTTATTGGTAAGTAAATAAGAACTCCAATTATCTTCAAATATTTCCTTGACAGAGAAAGGTTTTTCTTCTAATACTTCTTTTATTATTTGTATTGTCTCGATAACAATACAAAGCCTTGCCCTTAAAAAAGGCAAGGTTTTTTAATCATAAGAATTTCTATAGATTATATACTATTAATTATTTATTAATTTAACTTATGCTTAAAGAATGAACACCCGAGTTTGCAGGATAAAAACCTAGAAAAACTTGGATTTTGTTTTTCTGGTCCAGAGAAATAATTCCTCAAATTTCTCTTGGAACCTACAGTGGTTTTTAATGTGAATGAATTCTCCTATCTTGTTAAGAACCACCAGTCACAGACTGGTGGCATGAAGATGCCACCTTAATCGGTTCTTGAGCACTGTCAGAATTCCACGAGCTATTTAAACCACCCGTCATAGATGGGTGGAATTCTGAAGTTTAAAAATTTACAGATTTTTTATTTTCAAATTGGGTTTAATACCCCGCAGCTTGCTGCGCCAATTTGGAAACCATGAGAATCTTTTATTTTTCCTAGATTCTCGGGGTGCTCAAG
>JAGVZG010000011.1 GCA_018302765.1 Candidatus Woesearchaeota archaeon | reverse complement strand
ATGCTCTAAACTTACCATGCAGAAGCGGATTTAAATTAGAATATATTGCTTCTGCTTCCACAGCAAGCTGTGGGGATAACCCCAGACTCTATTTTAAATTCTTTAGTTAAACTTATAAACTTTCTAATTGTAAAATAATTGTGGTAAATGAGGAAAAGATAGGCTTTCACAAAGGTTGCTTAACAACACTTGCAAAAGAAAGAGAAGAACTACTTAAACTTGTAAATATAACAGAACAGTTAATGGGTTTGCATGTTAAATCTTTGAAAGATTTTGGTGTTGATCTAGAAAAAGAAGCACAAAAAGCAAACCAGGCAGAAAAATGATTATAGAATTTATATATTCAAAATGGATGTGGGCTTTTTTAGGTATAATCATGGCATTGGTTGCTTACAGATTGTTTTTTGCAAAAGATAAAGCTGCAGAATTATTAGAAAAAGAATACGTGGAAATAATTAATTCTGACAAATATAAAGTTAAAGGACAATACGATTAATTGTAAATAATTTACTAAGAAGTTGACGAAAGCTTTAAAAATATTCCATAATTGCATAATTCTATGATAATACCTATTTGTTGTTTTTCTTGTGGAAAACCTGTGGCTCATCTCTGGGCTGACTACGTAGAAAGAACTTCTAAAGGAGAACATCCTAAGAAAGTAATGGATGACCTTGGTTTAGAAAGATATTGCTGTAGAGCAATGTTTATGGGTCATGTTGATTTATTAGATACTGTTGCTAAATTTAAGAAGGCTTAAAAATTCTTTTTATTTTTAATATATTATGAATAATGTTATACCTATAAGCAGAGCAAGAACTTCTGTAAGAAAATACCTAAGTTTAGAACAGGCTACATTATTAGAGGAAAATGCTGTTGCTGCTGCAATTCTTACTTTATTATATAAAAGTCCTACTCAAGACAAATCCTATTCTTTTTCTTTTTTACACCGCGGCATTTTAGCCAGTGCAAGAAATCATAGATTTGCTGGATTAGATGAATACAAAATTGAAGACATATATGAAGCAGCAAGTGATTTATGCAGAAAAAATCTTGTTTCTATTTATACTCCCCCTATAGATAATAGAAGATGGAGAGCCAAAAAAAGCAAGAGGCTTAGACTACTATCTGAGTTTCATACTGGAACTCAAGGAGGAGACGACATAAGAAGAATTCTTGGCACTTACATGCGGTATCTGTAAATTTCCAGTTAAATTAATAAATCACATATTAAGACATAGATAAATGCGTGATGATTTATTTTTGAATGAAGAATTAGAAAAAATATGGCAAAGTAATTTCTCTGACGTTGAAAGAAAGAACAATGTAAAAATTAGATTTAAAGGCAGATGGAAAAATAAATTCGGACATATAAAAAAATTAAAAAATGGAGACAGTGAAATAGTTATAAATGGTTATTTTAGAAATGAAAGCGTTCCTGATTTTATATTACAACTGACTATTGCACATGAACTTGCGCACTACAGCCATGGATTTAACAGCCCTTTGCCTAAATTATACAACCATCCTCATAAAGGAGGAATTGTAAACAAAGAACTGAAAAAAAGAGGCTTTGGGGACTTTATTAAACTTGAAAGAAAATGGGTTAAAAATGAATGGAAAAATATTGCAGAAAGAGAATTTAGAGAACAAAGGCCAAGAAACATTGGCTTATTTAGATGGCTATAAGATAAATTTCTATATTACTTATTTAATAAGTATTATTTAATGTTGTATTTCTCATTTAGTAAGTAAATAGTAATATTTATAAGTATAATTACTTATTTAATGAGAAGTGAAATCTTATAGAATAAGTAAAAAAGAGGTAGATTCTAGTAGATTAAACGCTGAAAAGCAATTTGCAGACGCAATTGACGTCTTAAAGAAACAGAACTACAAAGAAGAGTACATTCTAGAACTGCTGAAAAGACTGGTTGCTGAAAAACAGCTTACAGACGCAATTGACGTCTTAAAGAAACAGAACTACAAAGAAAACATTTTAAGCTTAGTAGAAAAGCCTAAAGATGGAATTCCTATTGTTATTTTTTCGAACGATGAGTTAAGCTGTCTAGAAACCATTGTTAAATTTTTGAAAGAAAATAAATACCTTAGTTTTTCTGAAATTGCTTCTTTATTGAACAGAGATCCCAGAACTATATGGGCAACTTATTCTAATTCCAGAAAGAAAAAATCTGGATTATTTTTGATTAAAGATTGCGAATATTACATTCCTTTTGAAATTTTCAGGAATAGAAGTCTTGGTGTTTTGGAAAATATTTGTGTTTATCTCAAAGATGTTTGCAAGCTAAGTTTCCATCAGATTGCTGTCTTGCTTAGAAGAGATGACCGTACTGTCTGGACTTCATACAACAAAGCTAGAGGGAAGTATAAACAATGAATAAAATAGCTAAGCTGGAAAACAGGAAGCTTGAGCTAATCAGGAATATCCAGCTTTGCCAGAACTCAAAGAGAAGAGTAATAGGATTTGTAGAAGAATTAGATAGACAGTATGCTCTAAAAGAAATTGATTTAGAAATATATAAGCAAAAACTAAACAACGTACTTAAACAAAGAACACTTGAACAGTGGACTAATTATTACAATGGCTGTATTACATACTACAGACATGGCTTAGAACTTTGCGATAAAGAACTTAGAAGACAAGAGAATAAAACTAAAGCATTGCAATTAACTACAATTGCTGGAGTGCTAGCTGTATTTATCTTGAGCTTTATGTTTGTCAATCCTGAATTTACAGGATTTAGCATTTACCAGCCTGGAAATATTATAAATGAAAGCGTACACTTTAAGATAGATCAGTTTGTACCTAATTCTAGTATATTAGAAATAAACTTTAATGAAGAAAAATATTTCTCAAATATTAGCAAATACTTAGCAGAACTTACAAGCATTGATAAAGATAATAATACTATTTATGGATACAATGTCAGCGAGCTGAATATTAATATTGGAGAATTTAATATTTCAGTTCCAGACAAAAAAGGAGAGCATGTATTAATATCTAGAATAATAGACAATGGAAGTTTAATTGCTGAAAATATTACACAAATTAGTATTGAG
Organism: Candidatus Woesearchaeota archaeon; assembly: GCA_018302765.1. GTDB lineage: Archaea > Nanobdellota > Nanobdellia > SCGC-AAA011-G17 > GW2011-AR18 > JACPCE01. Next base: position 16,559 of record JAGVZG010000011.1, on the reverse strand, counting down.
AAAGAAACTAAAGTGTCTGTAGTAAATGTCAGCCAAGAAACTGGTTTGGCAAACAAGACACAGGAAAATATAGAGATAAATATTACAGAGACATTTGACAATACAACAATACCTCCTGCTCCTGTATTTACAAGAAAAGATGAGACAAAAGATACAGATGAAATTATCAGTGAGAGGAATATTGGAATATCAAAAGACAAGATAAAAGAAATCAATATATTGGGTTATTCAGCTGAAGAAATTAGTTTTGTTGGAAAAGAAAAGAAAACTTTGATAATACACAAACCTATTATATTTGGCAGCTTATTTAATGAAGCTGTTCCTCTAGAAAGCAAAGATGAATTTACTTACACTTCAACATTTGAGGATACAACTGTTGAGATTGAATTTGATTCACAGGAGATAAAACAAAATAAAACTGACAGAAAGTTCTCCAAGTATAAAATAGGTAGCTTGCATTCATATAAAATTGGATACAAATTCCTGCTTCCAACTCAAACATTCAAGTCTAGATATAGGATTAGTTCAAGCTCTCCAATAAAAATAATTGATGATTTCATTGGACATATTAAGACTGGCAAATTTGAATTAGACTTTAGAACTGAAATTGAAAAAGGATACAGTATTGAGATAAAGCAAGTTCATTCCAATATCATTTATATTTATCTAAATAAAGATTATAGTATAGAAGGTAAAAATGTGAATGACATAGTGGAAATTGATCCTACTTTAACAATAAGCAGTGCAACAACTGAAATATGCGGAGAAATTACAGCTTATGATACTGTTATAATTGACAATGCAGGAATTGCAACAATATGTGCAAGAAATGTAACTGCAAGCACTGGCTATGCCAACTTTAGTCTTGGAGCAAATGGAAATTTCACTGTATATCAAAACGGAACTATAGTTGGTGCTGGAAAAGGTGGAAGGGGCGGAAGTGGCTGCTCTGGAAATTCCTGTACTGCAACACAAGGTGATAACAGCACAGGAACTGCTGGTGGCGCTGCAAGAACGCCAAACGGAGCTGGCGGAGGCGGAGGAACAAGAGCAGCTAACTCTTATGGTACAGGAGGCGGAGGCGGAGGATTTGGAGGAGGTGGAGGAGCTGGAGGAAATAATTCAGGAGTTGCAGGACTAAAAGGTTTAAGTGGTCTTACTGAAGGAACTGCTGGAGATCTTGCATTACTAATGGGAAGTGGAGGAGGCGGTTCAGCTGGCGATCCAACTCCTGCAGATGGTGGAAGCGGAGGTGGAGGACTAAAAATAAATGCAAGCAGCGGCTATGTATCTATATTTGGAGTTGTTGGAGTTAATGGAAGTGCTGGAGGAGCTGGAGATTCTTCAGATAATTCAGGAGGCGGAGGAGGCGGTGGCGGACATATAATATTAATTGCTAGAAATCTTACACTAAACAAAACTGCTGTAATTACAGCAGACGGCGCAGCTGGAGGGGATGGCGGATCAGGTACATCAAGTGATTCTTGTGGAGGCGGAGGAGGCGGAGGAGGAAGAGTTGTATATGTATACCAATATCTGGCACTGCCTGTTGCTGGAGTTATAAATACAACATATGCTGGAAGGGCAGGAACTGCTGCAGACACAGACTGCGATGCAAGCACAGACATAGGAAATTCCACTGCAGGAACTACAGGCACACTAAACCATTCAGTATTTGTATTCCCTAATGTAACTGCACCTAATATTAGCATTGCAAGAATAAATGCAACTTCAAATGTTCCAATAAACACTGCGGTAAAAATAAATGCTTCAGTAACTGATGATGAAGGTGATTTAAGTATTGTAGAACTTGAAGTTATAACTCCTTCTGCAGTTAGTTATAATGTAACGCCAACAAAGAACGGAAATGAGTATCATAACAGCACAACAATATTAAGTGCTACTGGAACATGGCAGTTTAGATTCCATGCAAATGATACTTCAAATAACAGACCTACTCCTGTATTTGCAGAAGATGGAGCAGGAACTCTTAATATTACTGTTGATTCTGGTGCAGACACTGCTTTCCCACAATGGGATAATGCTACAATCAATGAAACTGCTGTTTACAATAACACCTATATTACATTTAATACAAGCTGGACAGACAATCAGGGACTATCTAGTTATATATTTGAAATTAATCAGAGTGGCACACCTGTAAATAGCACAGCAGCGTTGTTTAGTGGACAAGCAAACACGTCAATAAATACTTCATTAATATTAGCAAGGCCTGGCATAGTTGTATACTGGAGATTCTATGCAAATGATACTTCAAACAACACAAATCAGACAACATTGCAGTCATTTACAGTTGGAGACAGAAAACCTAATATTGATAACATAACAGCAATATCTCAACAAAGCATTGTAGAGAGCGGAGTAAGAAATGTAACATTCTATGCATTAGTTTCTGATGCAGATGGTGTAGGAGACATAAGCATTGTAAATGCAACGTTCTTATTAACAGGCGAGCAAACAAGATATAATTCTTCATGCAGCCTTGTCAGTAACGTAAACATAACGCAAGCTAATTATTCTTGTACTGTTCCTATCTGGTGGTTTGACAGTGCTGGAACATGGACTGTAAATGTTACTGCAAACGATACAGTAAATAATGCAAGCGTGCCTGGAAATACTACATTTAGTTTAACACAGACAACTGCATTTTCAATAGGGCCTTCTGCATTGGCATGGGCAACACTAAACGTAACTTCAATTAATGCAACATCCAATAGTCTTATGTTATTAAATAACACTGGAAACAAAAATATAACATCAAACAGTATACAAGTTACAGTTATTAATTTAATAGGTGAGACTAATGCAAGCCAGTACTTGAATGCATCCAACTTTACTGTAGACTTAGATACTGGTGGCTTAGGTCCTTCAGAATGTGGAGTAAAGGAAACTTTACTAGAAACTTTGGAAATGAGACAAGCTCACAAGAACAATTATATTACTGCTTGACTGCTGTATCTACAACAGCTGTAAATCCACAGAGTTATTCAACTAATTTAGGCGGTACATGGACGGTGACTGCAGCATAATAAATAAGCATTTATTAAATTTGAAGTTAGAAAATAATAAGAAAAGTTAAAGTTGTGTATCTTTACATAGAATAATTATTGAAATTTCTTGATAATATTATTTATCTATTAGAAATAAAAGCTAAAAAATTTGGTCAAATACTAATGAATTAACGATTGAAGACTCAGCAATTATTATTAAATTATATATTTTATTGCTATCTTTCATATTTAGTAAGCTTTATAAAATAGAAATATTCATTAAACTTAATGGAAAAAAGTACGAGGGTGTTATTGTTTCTTATTGTTTTTGTCCTTTTTTTAATTCCTGTAATAAATGCAAGCATATTTGACAATTCTTTTATTAAGTGGCTTTCAGGCAAAGCTACACAGAGCGCTTCAGCTAATATTACAGTAGGAGGAATTGCGCCCATTATTTTTAATGTTTCTATTATAGGTGCAACGCAAAGTATTACAGAAGGAGGACTTACTAATGTTACTTTTTATTTTAGAGTCCTTGATATTGATGGCACTGGTGACCTGAATGACGCTACAGCAAGAGGCGCTTTTAATTCTAGCGGAGAAGTTACAAGGAGAAATGACACATGTGCTCCTGTAGGAAATATTAATTCAACAGTTAGGGAATATGTATGCAGAGTTGGATTGTACTGGTTTGACGGCGCTGGGGCTTGGAACATTAATGCATCAATTGCAGATAATAACAATCTTGGCATAACTAATACAAGTGCTAACTTTACATTAAGCTTAACTACTGCATTTTCTATAGGACCTTCTGCACTGACATGGGCAACATTAAATACAAGCTCACTAAATGAAACATCTAACAACGATCCTATGTTATTGAATAATACAGGAAACAAAAATATAACAACGCCTAGTATTCAAGTTACAGTTATTAATTTAATAGGTGAGACTAATGCAAGCCAGTACTTGAATGCATCCAACTTTACTGTAGACTTAGATACTGGTGGCTCTAATATAGAATGTTTAACAAATGCTTCAACTGGAGCAAGGAAACTTTACTAGAAACTTTGGAAATGAGACAAGCTCACAAGAACAATTATATTACTGCTTGACTGCTGTATCTACAACAGCTGTAAATCCACAGAGCTATTCAACTAATGTAGGCGGTACATGGACGGTGACTGCGGCATGAAAACAATAAAAACCATATTTTTAATTTTAATAGTATTGAACTTATTGCCAATAGTTTATGGGTTTGGAGTAACTACGCCTTATTGGGATACCAACCCATTAGTAATTTCTCCTGGACAGACAGTTAAGTTTTCTTTATTGCTACAGAACGTAGTTGGCAATGATAATCTTATAGCACTGGTTAATGTATCCTCTGGATCACAATTTGCCAAGCTTTTAGATTCAAGCAATAAATATCAAGTTCCCTTAGGCTCAAATGAAGTCAAAGTTAATTTACAAGTTGCAATTCCACAAGGCACAAATGAAGGAAATTATACAATAGTTGTTTCTGTTCGTACTAGTGGAAATAGCCAGACTGGAATGGTTCAGTTTGGAACTGCTGTAGAACAGAGAATACCTTTACAGGTTGTAAAAGGCGCAAAGCAACCTGAATCTCTTGATCTATCAAGGCCTGTTGAAAAGAAGGACGAAGTAACTAAATTCAATGCTATATATTTAGTTGTGGGTATACTAATTATTTTAGTGATTATGGTTGCTTTGGTAATACTGTTCAAAAGAAAAAACAGCATGGTGAATAAATAAATATCATGTCTATTAAATTCAGAAATTATTATCTATTAATAATTTTTATTATTTTTTTAATAAGCTTATTTTTATTAGCCAAGCCACCTTATAATGCACAGGCAACTGCATCAGCCAGCGCAAGCATTACTATAACAGATGGTGTAAATCCTTCTCTTATTTTATTTGACCCTCAGAATATAACTTATACAACAACAACGGTACCTCTAAATTTTTTTGCTAATGATAGTTTCTTATCAACTGTATGGTATAATTTAGACAATGGGGCAAATACTACTATATCTGCAAATACTACTTTTACAACTGCAAGTGGCTCTCATACACTTAGAATATACGCAAATGATACTGGCAGATTATCTAATACAACCAGTGTTGCTTTCACTGTCAGCGTTGCTGGACAGCAGCAAGAAGGTGGAGGAACTACTGGCGGAGGAGGCGGAGGAGGCGGCGGTGGAGCATCATATCCAACAGCTAAAGCTCCTGAAGGTAAGTTATACATAAGCAAAGATATTATTAAAGATAAATTAGCAATTAATGAAAACCTAGACAATTATATAAAATTTGTAAATGAATTTAAAGTTCCTATAAAAGTAACGCTTGATTTAAGTGATATTAGTGAATTTTTATATCGTATTGGTTTAAGCAAGATAGAATTTGAACTGCAGCCCGGTGAGAAATTAGATTTTAAACTTCCTATTCGTGCAAGTGAAGATTTTAAACCAGATATTTATACTGGCACTATTTATGTTAGTTACTTAGGAAAAACTGAAGAAATACCTTTTGTTCTTGAAGTTGTTTCTTCTGAACCTTTATTTGATATATTTTTAGATATAAAAGAAAATGACTTAGAGCCTGGAGAAAATGTATTAGCTGAAATTACAATAACTAATATTAAAGAAACAAAACAAATAGATGTAAACATAACTTATTTCATTAAAGATATAAATGGCAATACAATAAGTGAAGAAAAAGAAACAAGAGGATTTGAGAGACAGGTTAATTATGTAAAAAGAATACCAATGCCTGACTATTTAAAAGATGATAGATATATAATTTATATTAAAGTTAGCCATGAGGACGTAATAAATAGCGCTTCTCAGATAATAAATATTAAGAGTGAAAAGAAACTCTTGTCTAAAAAACCAGTGCTTGCATACAGCTTAGTTGGCTTTATAGTTCTAGCATCTTTTTTTAGTATTTTATATCTAAGTCTTAGGAAACATGTTACAACTAAAAATATTTTTAGAGGTGTTATGCAGCAGCCATATAAAGTACAAAAAGCAGATACAAAAGCCAGACTTGAAAAACAGCTGAAATTATTAACAAAGAATTACGAAGAAAGAAATATAACAGAAGACACTTACAATAAAACAAAAAAGAAACTAGAAGACATGATAAATAAGCTTGATAAAAAGTAATCAAAATATTTAAATAGATGGCTTTAGCTATTTAAATTATGAACAATAGTGTTATAGACGTTGACGATATTTTGGAGAAAAAGAGCAGCAATGAGAATAAAAACTCTAAAAACGGCAACGTAATGTCTGACGTTCTGCATGAACTTTCTAACGAACTAGAAAAATTATCAGCTGAAAAGAGCAGACTGGAAAAAGAGTTAGATGACGCTAGAAACAATGTTTTGGATACAGAAAAAGCTGACGAGACACTAAAGGAAAAATTAGCGAAACTTGCGACTGAACTTGTAGATAAAGAACACAGACTTTTTGATGTAAAAGAAAAACTTGATAAAATAAGAAAATCAAAAGAAGAACTTTCTGAATTATAATTTTTGAAAAATTATGAAACTATATGATAGCCATGCATAAACCCTGCTTCTTCAAGGCTTATTTCATCTTCGTCTAATAAATAATCTATATCTTCTTCATTGAATTTTTCTTCCTCTGAAGATTTCTTAAACACCTTGTTTTTGTTCAAGAACATCACCACCTCCTTTTTATTTTTTAATAACACTTGGAGCATTAAAAAGGTCAAGGAAGAGACCATTGGCCTCTTCTTTTTAACATGGAATGAGGGCTTTTCATGACCTTCAATATTTTATAGTTAACATTTAATAAATACATTATGAAAACAAAATACAGAATCGTGATTCACAAAGTTTATATATGGTTTTTTTTTAAATATATTATATGGCTATAAATGACTTATTATTTAGGCCTGCTTGGTTTCTACGCACTGAATTATTGTTTGGAATCATAGCATTCCTTATAACTTTAATAATATCTTATTATAGCTACAGAGTTTACAAGATTTCTGAAAATAAAAAATATAAGTATTTGACTGTTAGTTTTTTTTCCATGTCTTTGGGCTTTATGTTTAAAGCTATTAGTGATTTAATAATTGTTTACTTTGACGCTTTTCTAAAGACTTTTCGTTTTTTTGGTTTTATTTCTCCAACGTATATTTATACTGGAAGCTTGATACTATATGTCTTTTTTGTACTAAGCGGATTTGTGATACTTAGCTGCTTAGCTTCACAAGTTAGGAACAAGAGCATTATTCTTTCTTTATTGTCTATAGCATTTCTTTGTGCAATTCTTGTTAGACAAGCAAGGTCTTTTACTTTCTTTTACTTTTTTGCATTTGTTTTACTTGTAGTTTATATTGTTCCTTATATGTACAATAATTATAAAGATAAGAAAAATAAAAGTTCGTATTTTGTGTTTTTGTCTTTTGCTTTACTAGCAGTGTCAAACTTACTTTTCATAGCATTGAGCTCTAGGTACTCAGCGATAATATATACGGGCGGACATTTTATAAGTTTATTGGCTTATATATTATTACTGCTTAACTTGACATTGGTGCTAAAGAAATGAATGAAAGGAGAGACAAGCTAAGGATAATTTATGACATGTTGGCTGCTGTACAAGACAAAGGCGGAAAAATAAAGCCAACCCACCTTCTTTATAAGTCAAATTTATCTCACTCAAAAATGCAGATTTATTTGAATGACTTATTTGCCAAAGACATGATAAAAGAAGAACTTAACAAGGCAAACAAATGCTACATAATTACAAAAAAAGGAATTAAATTTCTTGAGGACTATAAAAAAATAAAAGAATTCACAGATTCTTTTGGATTTTAATATAACTTTAATTATTTATATTTATGGTTAAGGAAATAAAGAAATTATATTTGTCAGAGAAAGACAAGAAAATTGGAGGCGTCTGCGGCGGGATTGCTGAATACTTAGGTATAGATTCTACTGTTGTCAGATTAATCTGGATAGTTTTTACTTTAATCAGTATGGGATTAGGACTTATCTTATATTTGGTTTTTTGGATAGCTATGCCAGCCAAACCTGGAGCTAAGAAGGAATATTAAATTTCATGTATTTTTTGCAGTTTAAACAATAATAAACAACCATTTTGTTTCTTGTTCTCACCCTGTAATTTCCTAATCTGAAATAATTATTGCAATGTTTGCAGTATTTTCTTTTATATTCTTTTGGTATTGGAAGATTTACTTTCATGGCAGTTTTTCTTGCTATTTCTACAAGCTTGTTTGCCTTAGAAGGATTTAATTTTGCTTCATTGAACAAAATTTTTACTTTATCCAAAGCTATCTGTTTTAACTTATTTTTATTTGTTTTTTTCATAGTTATTTACAATTGTTTTGGTATAAAAATATTGAGATTGAAAGATTTTCAGATACTATAAGTTTTTATAATACTTGCTTTTACAAAATTCATGCCATATGCATTTGGACATTTAATTTTTAGCTGGATTTGTGGAAAACTAGCAGAACTAAATAAAAAATTTAATTTAGACAGATGGATATGGTTTTTTTTGTTGTTTGGATCAATCTTTCCTGATTCGGATTATTTATTTGACTGGATTCTTGGAACGCAACTTCACAGGGCTTTTTCACATAGCTTACTAACTGCTGCAATTGGATTTTTGGCTGTTTTTTTAGGTGGAAAATTGTTGAATAAAAAATTCAAAAATGTCAGACCTTTTGCATATGGGCTTGCCTTTGGATTTGGAATATTAACTCATTTGGTTGCAGACATGATAATGGGGTTTCCTGGCGTTGCATTATTTTGGCCTTTGAAAATCAGATTCTGGTTATTAGGCATGGGGGCTGAGAACTTTATAACTACTCCGTTGATGGAAAGAAGCAAAGAGAAATTAATAACTATGGTAAGATTTGCAATTTTTGATATGGGTTTGGGTGTTATTTGGATAGGGTACTTGTTCTTTAAGAAAAAGATTAGAAAATTTTAGAAAAAAATCTTTTATTTTAATTATCTTATAAAATTATAAAGGTGGCAGCTAACCGCACTTCCCGCGCTGAGCGCAGTACAATACGGAACGTGAGTCTGCTTAACTTCCGAGTTCGAAATGGGATCGGGTGTAACCAAACCACTAGGGCCGCCTAGTTTAGTGGAAATTAGAGTTATTTTTAAAGTTTTGGGTTAATACTGGGCAATTGAACCATCAATAAATCTAGACCAAACATCAATTCCGCCGACCAAGCTTTTAACCTTAGGAAAACCGTTTTCCTTTAGAATTTTTGTAGCTTCAATGCTTCTTTTTCCATGGTGACAATACACAATTATTTCTTTATCCTTTGGTAATTCGTGTAATCTAGACTCTAGTTGTGGCAACGGTATTAATTTAGAATTTTGTATTTTTGCTATTTCATATTCATTAGGGTTTCTTACGTCTAGCAGAAATAGGTCTTCATTTAAATCTAATTTCTTCTTTAGTTCTTTTGGTAAAATTATTAACTCTTCCATTTTTAAATTCCTTAGTAATGTTATTCACTTACAGCAGAGGCTTTTGCTTTTGATCTTTTAATCAAACCAAGTTCTTCATCCAAGTCTTTTGCTATATCTTGAAGGTCTTCGAATGTACGCACTATATCTTTTTTAAGTTCTGACACAAGACTTTCTAAATTATCTACCCTAAGAATATATTTGTTGTTGTACTGCGCTACTAAGCCAGACTCTATTAATTTGTGCAAATGATGAACAACTGTTGCCCTGGTTAAATTAGATTTTAAGGCTATTTCATCGCTGCTTAAGGTGATTTTCCTTCTTGCTGCCTTAATAAGCTCTAAAAATACCCTAAAACATGATTTTTCTTTATCTCTTTCCCCAAAAAGGCCTAAACTCTCTGAAAACCATTGTAAATCTTTATTAACATCTTTTTCAGCTGGTTTTCTTAATCTTAAGACTGTAATTTTCATAGTTTGTTTGTACATAATAGGCTTATAATATAGAAATATTTATATAGTTGTTGGCTTTGTTATAATTATGTTGATTTAAGATCAACTAAAGACGACCATGACAGACTATCAAGACACAGAAGGAATTAAAAAAAAACTAGAAGAGCAAGAAAAAACAATTGAAGAATATACAAATATACTAAAAAGGCTTCAAGCAGATTTTGAAAACTACGTAAAAAGAACTGACAAAGAAAAAGAGGAATTTGCAAATTACTCAAATCATAAGTTGGTTAGCAAATTGTTAAACGTTGTTGATGATTTTGAGAAGGCCTTGGAATTGACAAAAAACAACAAGGAGATTGCTGACGGACTGGAAATTGTTTACAAGCAATTAAATAAATTATTGCAAGAGGAAGGCGTTGTTCAAATTAATGCAATTGGCAATAAATTAGATCCATTTAAGCATGAAGTTATTGACGTCATAAATGGAAATGAAGACGATGTTGTTATTGAAGAACTGCAAAAAGGATATATAATGAAAAATAAGGTTTTGAGACCAAGCAAAGTTAGAATAATTAAATCAGGAGGCAAGGAATAAAATGACAGATTATAAAACAGGAACTTTAGGCTATGCACACCTAGTAGGAAAATATATTTTACCAATAGTTGCAGATCACGGCCTAACTAAAGAAGAAGCTCCACATGCTGTTGATTTTTTACATAGAGTAGCTTTAAACATGGTATATTGTTCTAGCGACCCAATGAGAAGTACTGATGACATTGGAAATGCTTTAACTAATTACTATGGAGGCCAAGAAAATGTGTCAGGCTCACAGTAATGACGGTGCTGGTTACGTAATGAGGGGACCTGTTAATTTGTACACTTCTTACTTAGGAAAGGCAGCATATTCAAGTTCTGCTTTACAATATAGAACTGGTAGGATGTATAAATAGGAGAAAAAATGAGCATAACTGTAATTCAATCAAACCAACTAGGAAATCCTTATGAGTGTCCTTTGTGCTGGAGATTGTTTTATTTTGAAAATGATTACGTTAAGCATAAATGCGTTGCAAAAAATAGAAAGATAAGTTTAGGTAGGAAGAAAAAATAAATATAAAATGGATGCTAATTTAATAACTCAAATAAGGAATATTAAATATAATAAAGGCAATTTTCAGACTATAAAAAATAAAATAGGTGAGGAAAGATTAAAAGATTTTTTTACTACATTATATCCAAAATTTACTATAACTGAAATAGAAGCAATAACAGAAATACCTGATTCTACACTTGAGAGGTGGTTCCAACAATTGAGAATACCATTTATTAGACATAGAATAAGAAGCAAAGCTTTTGTTGGAAATGAAAATTCTGAAATTATTGTTGCTAAAAATGGAATAACTTTTAGAGCAGTGAAAGTTAATATTACACCTCAACTAGCTTATTTGATTGGTTTTACTTTGGGCGACGGTTCAGTCCAACAGTATATGATAGAAGTATTCAATAAAGATAGAAAATTAAGAGAAATTCTTTTTAATTGCCTAAAACCTTATGGAACTATAACTAAAGAAGAAAGAGAAAATGGTTTATGGAAATTAAGATTATCAAATGGTGTTATAGCTAACTTAATTAAAAATGAGAATGGAATCAGAGAAGATACTTTGGATTATATTTTTAGTAATGATGAACTAGCAAGAAATTTTATAGCTGCTTTTTGGGACGCTGAAGGAAGCGTTCTTTATCAAAGAGAGAAAAAGTATTATAATCTTTATTTATATAATTCAAATAAATTTATATTAAATAAGATTAAGGAATTCTTATTCAAAAAAGAAATAAAATTTTCTACACATTCACGTAAAACAAGAGATAAAAACTGTATATTGAATAATCACATAGTTCAATCAAAAAAAATTTTACATAGAATAAATATACATAAGGCTTCTTGGCCAATTTGGATAAATGAAATTGGGCTTTATATGAACCATAGTAAAAAGAAAGAAATGATTAAAGCTATCAAAATTTATCTAGGAGGAAAATAAAATGGTTAGAATAATTGGAATAGATTTGGGTACGACAAATTGTGCAGCTTCTGTTTTACAAGCTGGAAGACCAGTAATAGTGCCAAGTGCAGAAGGCACAAGTTTATATGGAAAAGCATTTCCTAGTGTAGTTGCATTTACAAAAGATGGGCAGATGCTAGTTGGAGAACCTGCTAGAAGACAAGCTATTTCCAATCCTGAAGGCACAGTAATTGGCGCCAAAAGAAAGATGGGCACTAATTACAAATACAAGATCTTTGGAAAAGAATATACTCCACAACAGATTTCTGCTTTTATATTACAAAAAATAAAAAAAGATGCTGAAGAGTTTTTAGGAGAAAAAGTTGAAAAAGCTGTAATTACAGTTCCTGCTTATTTTGATGACGACCAGAGACAAGCTACAAAAGATGCTGGCGAGATTGCAGGCTTGGAAGTTGTAAGAATAGTAAATGAGCCTACTGCTGCAGCTTTAGCTTATGGCTTAGACAAACAAGACAAAGAAGCAAAAATTCTTGTATTTGATCTAGGTGGTGGTACTTTAGATGTAACTATTATGGATTTTGGAGGCGGAGTTTTTGAGGTTAGAGCTACCTCTGGTGATACTCAATTAGGCGGAACTGATATGGATGTTATTCTTATGAATTTTATACTAAAAGAGTTTGAAAAACAAACTGGAATTGATTTGAATGACGATAAAACGGCAGTTCAGAGAATCAGAGAAGCTGCTGAAAGAGCCAAGATTGAACTAAGTACAATGATGGAGACAGAGATTAACTTGCCTTTTATTCATGGAAGTAATAATCTGCAAATGAAACTAACAAGAGCTAAACTTGAAGAATTATTAGATACTATAGTTCAAAGATGTAAAAAACCAGTATTGCAAGCTTTGAAGGATGCAAAATTAAAACCTGAAGAAGTAGATAAAGTAATTCTTGTTGGGGGCCCTACAAGAATGCCTATTGTTAAAAGTTTTTTAGAAAACATCCTTGGAAAAAAAGCTGAAAGAGGCTTGGATCCAATGGAATGTGTTGCAATGGGCGCAGCAGTCCAAGGTGGCGTTTTAGCTGGTGAAGTTAAAGATATTTTATTGCTAGATGTTACTCCTTTAACTTTAGGCATAGAAACTCTTGGCGGAGTAAGAACGCCAATAATTCAAAGAAATACAACAGTGCCTAGCAAGAAAAGCCAGGTTTTCAGCACTGCGGAAGATAATCAAACAGCAGTAACAATACATGTTTTACAGGGAGAACGTGAAATGGCTTCTGATAATAAAAGCCTAGGAAGATTTGACTTAATAGGAATTCCGCCTTCTCCAAGAGGTGTTCCTCAAGTAGAAGTTACTTTTGACATAGATGCAAATGCAATATTGCATGTCAGCGCTAAGGACATAGCTACTGGAAAAGAACAGAGCATTAGGATAAGCGGAGCACAGAAACTAGACAAATCAGAAATTGAAAGAATGAAAAAAGAAGCTGAAGAGTTTGCTGAATTTGACAAAAAGAAGAAAGAAGAAATTGAAATTAAGAATCAGGCTGAAGCTTTAGTTTATACAATAGACAAAAGCATCAAAGACTTTGGCAGTAAGTTAAGCAAAGAACAAATAGCTGAAATTGAGAAAGAGAAGAACGAACTTAAAGACTTAATTAAGAATAATGAAACTGATAAACTAAAGAAGAAAATTGATGACATAAACAAAAAACTACATGAAGCATCTACAAAGATGTACCAAGAAGCTATGAAACAAGAGAACAAGGCTAATGAGGAAGAAGTAGAAAAGAAAGGTAAAAAAGATGGCGTGGTTGATGCAGAAATTGTAGACGATGAAGATGAAAAATAAATTATTTAAAAAACAATGAAAGAAAAATATATAGACAAAACAAGAAGGCTTAAACCTATAATTGAAGCAGATAAAACTTTACTTGAAATGATTGATATAAAATTATAATTAAATATATAAATAAATTTGAAATGTGCAATCTATGGCTGAAGATTATTACGAAGTTTTAGGTGTAAGCAAAAATTCTTCTAAAGAGGAAATTAAGAAAGCTTATAGAGAATTAGCTAAAAAATACCATCCTGACATAAGTAAAGAGAAAGATGCTGCTGAAAAATTCAAGAAGGTTTCTGAAGCTTATGCTGTCTTGAGTGACGATACTAAAAAATCACAATATGACCAGTTTGGTTCTACTGGATTCCAACAAAGATACAGTCAAGAAGATATTTTTAGAGGCTTTGATATAAATGATATATTTGGTGATGTGTTTGGTGATGACAGTCCTTTTAATATGTTCTTTGGAGGCGGAAGCAGAAAAAGACAAAATAGAGGAAGAGATTTAGCTTATGAACTTGAAATTGGTTTTGAAGATGCTGTTTTTGGCTGTACTAAAGAAATAGAAATAGAAACATTAGATAGCTGTGATTCTTGCAATGGAACAGGAAGCAAAGATGAAAAATTTGACACTTGCGGACAATGCAAAGGGACTGGGCAAATTAGAGTAAGTAGAAGAACGCCTTTTGGAACATTTTCTCAGATTAGCACCTGCAATGAATGCAGTGGAGAAGGCAAGAAAATACTGCATAAATGTAAAGAATGCAATGGCACTGGAAGAATGGTTAAAAATAAGACTGTAAAAGTAAAAGTGCCTTCTGGTGTAGATAATGGTTCTAAACTAAGAATTTCAAGATCTGGAGAAGCTGCTGTGAGGGGTGGCATTGCTGGAGATCTGTATATTATTTTGAAAGTTAAAGACAGTGATATATTTGAAAGAGATGAAAATGACTTATATTTGCACGTCCCTATAAGTTTTAGCCAAGCTGCTTTAAGTGATGAAGTTAAAATACCTACTTTAGAGAAAGAGGTTAGCATTAAAATTCCTAGCGGAGCACAAAGCGGTACTAAGTTTAGATTAAAGGGGCAAGGCATTCCTTATCTAGACGGCTATGGAAGAGGAGATCTTTTTGTAATTATAGATGTGGTTACTCCTAAGAACTTAAGCAAAGAACAAAAAAAATTATTTGAAGAGCTTAAAAAAACTGAAGAGAAAAAAAGTCTACTGGAAAAGATAAAAGAATTTGCTAAAGGATTTAAGTAAATTTAAAAATTTACATGATGCTATAATTTTAGTTTTCTAATTTTTAATTTAATCTCTTTTGTTGCAAATCTAAAATGTATTACAAAACCTAAGAAAGTACATAAAAATATTAAAGATAGGACTACAGTTAATGAAATACTGCGCCAATTATTATAATTTATTTGATTTGTAAATATTGCAATTATTATTCCTATAAAATAAGTAAATAATAAAACAATACATGTGTTTAAATATTGCAAATTTTTATTGTACTCTAAGTCTAACAAATTTTTCTTTATTTTTTCAGATTCCATTTAATCACCCAAGGCATATGCTATTAAGACAAGTCCTGTAACAATAAGGATAGTTGATACTACTGAGGCTGTCAATTTGCCTTGTAACATTGATGGAATGGTAAATGTAATTCCTACTACACCACTTATAACTCCAGCAATTCCAAGGATATATTTTTTAGACTTAACCATATTAATACTTAAAGAACTAATGAAGCTTATTCTTTATTAATTTTCCTGAAATTTTTTGGAATATTTTCGAAATTTAAGTAAATTTCTTTATAACTTTCAAGTATTCTTTATTTAAACCGCTTAATCTATAAATAACAATTTCTTTTACACCTAATTCTTTGCATATTCTTATATCCCTTTCCAGATTTTCTGAAGTTATTATTTTTTCATTATTATTTATCCCAACATCTAAAACACCCAAGCCTATAAAGAATTTATCACCATATTCTTTTTTATAACTTTTAATTTCATCTCTAATTATATTCTCTGTCAGCCATGACGACATTGAAGAGTACATCATCTTAATTTTTGTATTATTGTATTTTTTAGGATTAAAACTTAGACAATTAAATTCCTGAAATTTTTTCATTAATGAACCATCTGTAAAATATTCTGCTGTATAAATCTGACCTTGATATTTTTTAAAAAATGATTTTATTAATTTTTTATTTTTGAAATATTTGAAGAAATTCCAGTAAATTAATGATCTTTTTCTAGGAAATTCTGCATCCCACAATATAGAAACTTTTTCATTAAGCAAAGAATGAAACAATCTTAATAATGCTCTTCTTTTTGACCAAGGACTTAACCAATAACCTTCATATTCATTTAGGAGCGGCCACCAAATTACTTCTTTGACATTTTTATATTTATTTTGCAGCTCTTTCTTGTATTGTTTGTAGCTTTCCATATTATAATCTGCAAGATATAATTTTGTAGGAAAATTTATTAGATTTAACTTGTTTAATGTTTTATCATTAGGAAATTCTTCAAAAAAACTTATCTGCATTTAGACCATCTCCAAGATATAGAATTTAAATAACTTTTAAAGCTTTTGAGGTGTTTTCCGGCTCTGTCCTGAATCTAAGTTCTAAGAATATTTATTAACCCACGTAACCCGTTAGGGTTACAGGGGAAGGAGTTGTGGTCCTTCATGAAAAAAGAAG